>NZ_CP032364.1:1873627-2185898 GCF_003589745.1 Lachnoanaerobaculum umeaense
TAAATCGACAAAACTGTATTTTACAGTGTAATCAGGTATATCACTTATATAATCAACGTATACAGGAGAATCTAATAGACTTCCTGTAGACATAACCTCTCTCCACTCAGCTATCACCGGGGAGTATTTATCCATATAGTAATCATCATCTTTATAAGTCTTTGTTTCCTGTACACTTGGTACTGCTGCCTCAGCCTTCATCTTTGCTATACCAAAATTTACAAGATTTACTATAGGAGTATTTTCAGCAATATTATATGTAAATAGCTCTGTATCAGTACTGATCTTTCCATCCCAATATCTCAAGAATACATTTCCGTTCACTATATTAAACCATTTGATATTATCTGCTATATCGAATACATTACTTCCGTCAATATTCATTCTTTTAAGTGAACCCTTTTTTTCTTCATAGGATTTCTCAAGCACATACAAAGTATTTTCATATATATTGAACTGTACACTGTCAACTTTAAAGCCAATTCCGGAACCATCATAAACTATTTTTTGATTTCCACCTGTAAGGTCGCTACTTCTAAGATATGGATCTTCCTCAGTATAGTATAGTGTACCGTCATAAATTATATAGTTCTGACAGTCAAATTTCGGTATTACTACAGAGTTTTGCTTTGTTTCCATATCATAGCAATTTAGCCCCTCCTTTGTCAGGAAGTATAAATATCTCCTATCTACCACACTTAGATTAGGATTCCCTACATTCTGTCCGGCAGGAATTGTAAATAGTTCAGTCAGATTCTCTCCATCTATTCTTACTTTTGCAATATGATATATTCCGTCCTGACCATTTGAATAACTAAAATAGCAATAATTATCTACTAAACTATTTAAACTAAGCCAAGCATCATCCCCATTTGCAAAATTAAGATTTGTAAGCCTAGTATTTTCTCCTGTAGCTATAGAGTATCTGTATATATTTCTATCTGTAAAATCGATATTCTTTTGCTCTCCCGTATAGGTATTTGCGTAATATATATATCCATCGAATATATGCATATCCTTCATAAAAATATTTTCTGATATTCGCCTTACATTCCTTCCCATATCTACAGTATAAATTCTATCTTGATCTTCAGGGTTTCTAAAATAATAGTCAACTCCATTGTCTACCATTCTAGCATAACAAATTATATTACCAACGAGATTTCCATCATTTACAGCAGTATTCTTAAGTTCTTTGACTTCTTCCTTATCCTCTACTTTATTGTCCTCTCCTATATTATCTGCTTTTTTCTTATTTTTTTCAGATTTAGAAGTTCTCTCCTCGCGTTTATCAGTATTACTACTTTTACCTACCGTACATCCTGTAAATAGCATACAAACTGATACTATGCTTATCAAATGTATAATTGACTTTTTAAATAAATTTATCTTTTTCATAACCACTCCAAATAGTCTTACATCTCTACGTTCTAAAAATACTTACTAACCAAAATATACTTCACATTATTAAAGTATTTTAATGCTTCAACATATTCATCTTCTGTTACTTCCACATCATTTATCTTATAATGTGCATTCTTAAAGTCTTCATCAATAGTTCCCTCATAATACTCATATCTATTTATAATAATCTTATTATCATTTGAATCCAGTTTTGATATTTCTGTATAATAAGATCCACTGCGACCACGGTAATTGCAAATATATCCATTATTTAAAATACATACCTCAGATTCCGCCATATTACGCATAAAATATTCCAAAAACTCCGGATCGCCACCATGTAAGGTATATATAGCTTCAATATGTTTTTCACTACTTTCAGTATCTACTACAACCATTTCTTTACTACCATTATTATTAATATCAATAAAATCATACATAAAATATTCAATATTTCGTGGACTTACATAGTTTCCAATATAACTCTGCTCTTTTTCAGATAAATAGTCCTTTCCTGAATCCTTTACCTTTTTATATACATTTATCACCGGAGCATATTTATCCATATAGTAATTATCGTCTTTTTTATTCTCAACCACTTTAGTCTCCACTACTTTAGATTCTGACTTATTTTCCTGTGCTGTGATTTCTATTGCTGCAGTCTCTTCTAATGTTGTATCTTCGTCTAATGTATCAATATTTGGCAGCTGCCCTATCTCAGTATCCTGTGCAATATTGTATGTATACATTTCTGTAGATGAGTTTTCGCCCTCATAATACTCAAGGAATACATTTCCATTAACTATATTAAACCATCTAACTTCATCATCTATATCCTCTACATCGCTTCCATCTAAATTCATAGATTTTAGTGAACCTACCTTTTGATCGTCTGATTTTGCAAGTAAATATATTTTATCTTTGTATATATTAAAAAAAATACTATCTGCATTAAAATCCAAATCTGAACCATCGTATATTTTCTCTTCATTGTTAGCATCCAAGCTAATACTTTTTAGATTACTTCCCCTTACATAATATATATTCCCATCATAAACCATATAACTCTTACACTCAAAGTATGGAATCTGAACAGTATTTTTTTCTTTCTTAATATCATAACAATTAAGTCCGTCATTTGATAAGAAAAACAAATATCTGTCTCCTACCACATTCACCATTGGATTTCCCAAAGTATTATCTGATGGAATTTCATACAACTCTTTCAAATTCTTCCCATTTGTATCTATTTTAGCAATATGATAACTGTCGTCTTTTCCTCTGCAATAGCTGCAATAACAGCTCCCATCTACCAAGCTGTTTAAATTAAGCCAGCTGTCATTACCCTGATCAAATTCTAAATCTGTAAGCTTCTTTGACTCTTCTCTCTCAATAGAAAATCTGTATAGATTCTTGTCAGTATCGATATTCTCCGGATCCGAGTTTACATAGTAAATACAGTAGTCTGATATATGCATATCTTTCATATTTATATCATCAGACATTTTATATATATAACCATCTTTATCCAAATAATAGAGTTTTTCTTCGTCCTTGGGATTCTTAAAAAAGTATGTACTACCATCATTTAATATTTTTGCATCAGAAATTATATTGCCTGCAAGATTTCCATCATTACTTGCAGCAACAATATCTACTTCCTTTTTATTTGCAGTTCCACATGCTACAAATACTGTACTTAAATATAGCAGAAATATAGTTATAAATATTTTTCTCATATTTCCTCCAAAATACTCATAAATATAGTGAGGTAGCCTAAACCACCTCACTATATTTCATTAATATGGATCAATATAGCTTGCTAAGGCATAGCCATCATAACCGCCATAATATACATAATAAAATCCATTGTCCGCTCTACCATATACAGTCACTAATGAACCAAGAGGTATTTGAAGTATTTCCGCCCCTGATGTACTTGGTACTCTACGTAGAGTAATAGATTGCTTGCAATTTACCACAATACCGGTAAATGAATCGTCAGCAGCTGTAGTAGCCGGTACTGTATAATGATCATATGGACTTTCGCTCAAATAAGATGCAAGTGCGTATCCGGTATTGCCCATGTAGGCAACTTTGTAAAATCCGTTTGAAGCATTTTCCATAAAACTTACTGCTGCCCCCAATGGAATCTGCCTTATCTCAGAAGCACTTGTAGATGGAGATGTTCTTAATGTAATACTTTCCCTACAGTTCACCACATAAAGAGTAGTCAAAACCTGTGCCTGTGTTGGCTGTGGTTGTGTTGCCGGTGGCAATGTTTCCTGTGGTTGTGTTGTCGGTGGCAATGTTTCCTGTGGCAATGTTTCCTGTGGTTGTGAATATGTCTCAATAATAATAGATTCCTCTGTAGTTTCTATTTCCGTAGTCTTAGCAGTTTTTTTCTTTTTCTTTTTGCGTGATTCTGTTGGAGGAGCTTCATCATCTTCTTCATCTTCTTCATCTTCTTCCTCTTCTTCATCCCTATCAGCTCTTTTTTTCTCTCTCGTAGACTGTCTATCTCTGACATCTATAGTAACACCATCACTACATGCATTCATACAAAGCATCAAAAGTAAACAAAATAAAGCTACTATTACACCTTTTCTCTTCATAACAATATTCTCCATCCAATTTATTTACCGAAATATTGATCTATACTCTGTGCCATTGAACTTGCAATAAGATCTTTTTTAGTTCCAAGGATTGCAGCATCAGTTATATTATCTGCAAAACCTACCTCAACTAAGCAAGTAGGTATAGATGAATATGAAAAAATTCTAAGAACCGCCGTATGTGCACCCTTATTTTTAAGTCCTGTGGATGAAGTTATGTTGTTTGCCATACTTTCAGCCAGCTTCTTTGATAAATCTATATTTTCCTGTGTCAATCCCATTATACTTGTATATCCGGGATAAGTCTCTTCGGATATATAATCTTTATCGCCAGGATAGAAAGTCAATGTGCCTGAACTTCTTCCTGTATTAGAGTGAATTGAAACCATAATATCTGAAGTCTCACCTGCCAATGCACTTCTTGCACCATTTGATAAGTTTTGATTGTAGTCAGTTCTACTCATAACTACACGATACCCTTTTTTTAAAAGCTTATCTTTAAGTAAGAGTGAAACCCTTAATGAAAATTCAGGCTCTATCTCAGTATTATCATATACACTCCTGGTATTTCTAGCTTCCACACCATAGCCATATGCTTTGCTTCCCACCATAGAAGTATTCATACCGCTAAGCTTGGAGTCTTCCACCGGATAATACTTCTCTCTCTTTTGACTAGCCTCCGGTGCACTATTATTTCCATGTCCTGCATCTACAAACACAGTATGTCCATTAAACACTTCCGGCTCGAACACATATGCTACATAATCCGGTGTCTTACCATCCGCATTCTTCCAAAGATATGGTCTATATTTTGAATCTTTACTCAAGTGATATACGCCATTATCTGTAGGAATACTTTTTGCTGATGTTTGATTTTGTGTTGCCTTTGTCTCAGATGTACTATTTGCTACAGAAGTTGTTTCTGCCTGATTATTCCTGGTTACAGGTCTTACTTTTCTCTTGGCTGTACTCGCATTAACATTTGAAATTCCTGCCACTATTGATATTAACAATACACCGGCACATATTATATGCTTTATTCTATATTTTCTCATAAAATATTCAGTTAACTCCTTTTTGATATTTCATATTTCCATTTTCATCAGCTTGCTTTACAAACCTGCTATTTTGTATATCCCATTTCTTTTTCATACTCAACTATCAAGTTTCTGTTTTGAATTTCAATATCATTTAGCATAGACTCGCTGAAATTTGCTGCCGGAATGGTTCCATAATACCAGCTCTTTGACTGGAAATAGCTTTGTAAATTAGGATCGTCAAATATTCTTCCATGCCTTGCATATAGTTCATTTCTTGCCAGACGACATTGTTCAGCAGTCAGACCTTGTAAATCAAAACGACTCAGTACTCTAATATTACTATCCGGTAATATAAACTCATTATTTACCACAGGCATTGTCGGCATTGTTTCTGTAGCTGCAACTGTTGGCATTGTACTTGGTACTGTAGCAGCCTGAGTAGATTCTTCACGTTTCTTTGACTTTTCTTTCTTTTTTTTATCCTTCTTTGATTTTTTAGAAGTTTCTTCCTCTTCATCATCCTTATTTTTAGATGACTTACCGGACTTTTTATCCTTATCTATACTGCTTTCCTGCCTTTCATTGCTTTCAATAGATATACTGATAGCCCCTGTATATATCAAAGCAAAAATGATCAAAGCAATAGCTAATACTGCTCCGGCAATTACGCTGACCACAATCAAAATCTTCTTGTTTTTATTTTTCTTCCTATTTGATCCCGGAACAACACTTTTTTTATTATCATTCTTTCTAAAATCAATGGTTCCGCTACTTTCACTTACTCCTGCATTACTACCGGCATTTATACCATTAGAAGTTTGGTTTAACGGTGCACCACAGTTTGTGCAGAACTTGAGCCCGTCTTTTACCTCTTTACCACATTTTCTACAGAACATATTTGCACTCTCCCTCTATATCAATTAAATACTCCAATATAGTCAAAAAATATTTTCCATCTACCATTTTCTTGTATAAGGTAAAGATCCTCTATTGTATCCGATATTGACTTCTTTGAGCCTTTAACTGTCAGTTTAAGTTTGACCTTCACCATCTTCTTAATACTGTCGGTATCTATACTATACTCATCTGAAAGCTTGTCCTTATACTTTTCTGTTTTTCTTCCCGTAATTTCAGATTTATCCCTTATTTCATATGAAATATTTCTTACCTCTCCATCAACTCTATCTTCATAGTCATCCAATCTATACTCTAAAAAATTATCCAGCATTTCTTCATAATCAAATGATCCGTATATCTCATAATTTATACTGCTTGAAATTTCCTCAAGTTGCATACTATCGTTGTTCTTTATAGCTTTTACCATCTTATTTAATGTAGACTTGTATCCGGCAGAAGCAACTACAATATTTATAATAACAACTAATATAATTATTGCTGCGATAGCCCCTCCCAAAATTGCAAATAAAGAACCTTTATTTTTGCTATTATTGGATGGTCCTGCATCTCCACTTGGTGTTCCACATTGTCCACATACTAAATCACTATCTTCCATATGTGCACCACATTTTGCACAAAACTTTGCCATTTTTTTATCCTCCCATTTTAGCTCTATAAAATATTCATATACTGTAAATATTAACATATTTCATTTCAAAATACTATAAAAAATAATTTTGTCTTAAATATCTAGTCATCATTTCAACGTCTATTTTAAAAAATTTACTATAGTATAATTTACACTTAACATTTTAAGTAGTATAATATTAATAATAAAGTAAGGAGCATTTGTAAAACATGAAAAAAATAGGAATTATTTTAGCTATAATAGCTTTATCCTTTTCCATAGCAGCTTGTGGACTTTCCGAAAAATCAGATCTTAAGAAAATCACTGATGGAAAAAGTTTCACAGAATGGGAAATGGACATGGTTGAGCAACTTCAAGCCTATGATTTGAATAAGGATGAAAGAAAAATATTAGAAAAGATTGATGAGGATTCAGAAGATGTCAAAGATAATGACTATAAACATCAACTTTATTTAGCAAAAAAGCTCATCAAACTAAGTGAGGACATTGATTCAAGATTTGAAGAATCTGCAAATGAATTATTAGAAGAGTTGAGCGATGTCTCTGTTCCCTATGCTTCTGAGGAAGACAAAAATCAACTACTTGAGTACAGTAAAGAAGTCAAGGAAATGATCAGTGATCATGACTTCAGCAATTTAAAGGAAGTTTCTGAGAGTTGGTATGAGCTTGTTAAAAATACAAGTTCACAGCTGACAGGATTGAATGTAAATATAGTTCAATTTGATTATACAAATTATCCTACTGTAAGAATGTATGTGTATGTAAAAGATAATTCAGGCAATGTTGTCACAAATCTGTCTCCTAATATGTTCTTTGTATCTGAAAAGAAAGTTTCAAGTGGTGATTTTCAGTCTGTAACAATAAAAAATATCTCAATGCTTGACGAAAAGGAAGCCCTAAATATAAATATGGTGGCAGATACCAGTTCAAGTATGGAAGGTGAAAGATTAAGCAGTGCAAAGAATGTAATGTCAACTTTCCTTAACACCGTACAGTTTAATGTAGGTGATAAGGTGAAGCTTACGGAGTTCAACTCTTATATTGATAAAACCGGAGTATTTACATCAGATAAAAATGCACTAAATCAAAAGATATTTTCTTATTTTGCTTCCGGTCAGACCAAGCTTTATGATACATTGATTTATGCTGTTCAGGATGTATCCGGTATACCCGGAGCAAAATGTGTGTTAGCATTTACTGACGGTGATGATGTAGGAAGCTATAATAGTGTGTATGATGTAATAAATGTAGTATCAGCATATAAGATACCTGTATATATAGTTAGAATTGGTGATTCTTATAGTGCAAATGATGCCGATCTTATAAGTATCACTAATGCGTCAGGTGGAGAATTCAAATACTTCTCATCATTTGGAATGGACATGGGTAATTTTTATAGTAGTATTTATAAGGGTATGAAACAATACTATGAGGTTGAATATGAATTGCCTGATTCAACAAATTATACAGACATGAGAGATATTGAAGTATATGTAAAGAATGGAGATATAGGTGGAAGTTCCACAATGGAAACCAACTCAGGAAATGATTATTTCAGCAATCTTTTGGGTAGTTTCCTAAGAAGTTATATTGTAGATATGAACAATCATAACTACAGCCAAATGGCAGATAAAGTAGATGAAAACGTTGATCCTTCAGATACTACCTCTATAAAATATCAAATGTCCCTACAGGTAACCAATGGCTTTGCCAATGTAGTAAGTGAAAGCCTTATGTCATACAGTGTCAGCTCAATTACTGTGGTTGATGAAAATACGATAAAGCTTGCCACAAATGAAGACTATGATGTTATACTTGATAGAAAATACAGTTCATTTACCGGAGATAAGCTAAATCAAGTAAATAATTTATTGTATAGAAATTCTTGGAATGTAGGTGCTGACAGCCAGATTCGTATATGGGAGAGAGTAAATCAAAAACCTGAATATGTTTTAAAGAAAGGCAGTGATGGAGTTTGGAGGTTCTCACAGTACTCTGTGGATCCCGGCACTAATGCTACTATTTCAATATATGACGCCATGATAGCTTACTAATATTAAAGACTGATGTACTGAATATTCAGTGCATCAGCCTTTTTTATTAATCAGTGATATTATAATATTCAATGCAGACAAAGCCACAATAAATACTCCGAATTCTCTTATAAAACCACTGTCTGCAATCAAATTCAAATAATAGTATATTGGATTCAATCTCGGTATAAATTCAATTCCAAATATTCTCACATCAAATAATATAGGTGAAAAAATCATAAAAAACAAAATAAAAGGTACTAACATTGCTTCCAAAATTTCTATGCTGCAAAATTTCTTTAATATATCTACAAGTAGTATAAAAGATACCAAAAGCATTAAAATCGCTGATATCTCGTTAACTATATCACCTGCCTGATTTGTAATAAATAAAGTAAGCAACATAATCAAAGTTAGGTTTATTGAAATACCCGCACTATATGCAGGAGCTACAACTCTTTTTAATTTTAAGTCCATCATTGAGAAAAGCCCTCTTCTCTCATCTGATAAAAAATATATATTTGCTATCACTACTCCAACAAATAGCCATATACACATAAATCCTCTTATAGGATAAGTTATATAATCCAGCTTATCATAGGGACTCTCTCCATCTATTCCTTCAAACTTTATAAATTCTCCGTCTGTACTCACATCTTCCAGATACTTATCCAGTGCATCTGTATCATCTATATTTATCGTATCCATATATTTTATATACTCTGAATGTGCAATATATGAATATAGTACTGAATACAATTTTTCTCTTGCAATATTCTTTACTGTACTATTCTCTGTCTGAATTATTCTTATACTATCTGCATCTATATTTTCTAAAGAATCAGGAAGTATCCAAACAGCATCAAGCTCTCCTTTAATAAGCTCTGCCTTTGCTTCTTTTTCATCTTTATACTCAGTAAAATCAACTACACTCTTTTGACTTAGCAAATTCTCTACCGCAATTTCTGCCTCACTGCCATCTTTTACCACAATTCCTATATCCAGCAGCCCTTTTTTTTGAGTAGCTACTGTCATTAATCCCAATACCAACAATGGAAGTGATATGATCATTGTAATAAATTCAATTCTTCTAATCAGTCTCTTGTTTAATGCTATATACCAACTTAAAAATAAATGGATATTATTTTTTATTTCGTAAAACATATCCACCTCCGATAAACATAATTGTATATATAATTAAAACTGTAATTGCCATAATATTAATATTATAGTCCATTCCACTAATTAACAGCTTCATTCCTGCACCTGAAGGCAAGAATATTGCAACTTTTTGTATTAAATCAGGAAAAACACTCAGTGGATATATGCATCCTCCTATATATCCAAGAGATATACCAAGCAGTATTTCTATCAACACCGCTACAACTCTTTGATCTATAAGTTCATATATAAATATATGCATTGAAGCAAACATAATTGAAACTATAAGTATTCCTGATACGAACTCAAAAGAATCTATAGATAACAGGCTTTTCTCTAAAAGAAAACTTTTTACAATTATAAAGCCTCCTATTAAAATCAGCATTGATATCATAACATATATAGTAGATATTATAAGTTCACAAATTATAGAGGACATATATGAAAGACCTTTTGATTTCAACACTCTAAGCATGCTTACCTTATCTCCTGATAAAAGCCCGCTAAGACCAACACCTGAGAGCATTATAAAAAGTGTTATTATTCCACATACATATCCGTCTATTGCTGATATATTCCCCATTACACTTATATTTTCCACATCATAGATTTTTCCTCTTGCCAAAACATTCTTTATGAGCCACATATTAAACTCAGTATTTGCACTAACTCTATCATATACAGGATGATCTACCAGATATTCATCAGCTGCATATATTACTCTTTCAGAGTCTATTATAAGTACAGAGAAAATAGATGCAAGTTCCTTTGACAGCTCACTCATCAATCCTCCATTTGAACTGACATACACTATTGGGCGGTTTTCACCATTCTCCAATCCATCTATAAAATCTCGATCGATTTTAAAATATCCTATTATCTGTCCCTCTCTTAATGCCTTTTTTGCCTCCGAATCATCCATGCTTTCAAACTTAATAGAAACTCTTGAGCTGTCCATATTATTTAACATTTCAACTCCAAGTTTCATATATTTATTGTCTATATTTCCAACTATTCCAACACCGATCTTTCTCTCATCCTGCTCTTGTATTCCGACTCTCAATGCAAAAATGGCACAGATACCAATCATCATTATGAAATTAAAGAGTACTACCACAGGAAGTACTCTCAATAATCTCTTTATTTGAACTATCAGATAAGCTCTAAACATTTAATCACCCATCATCTTGGCAAGTTTTTTTATATCACCATCAAAATTATATTCTAACAGTATTCCATCTTTCAGGATATATTGTCTGTCACATAATTTAAGTTCCCCTTCATCATGTGTTACCAGAATCACTATACCACCATCTGAAACAAACTCTCTAATATAATTATAGATAACATCCTTTGCTACTATATCAAGAGCTGCACTTGGCTCATCCATAAGCAGTATTTTTGAATGGCGTGATACCGCACAGGCTATGGCAAGTCTTTTTTTCATTCCTTCACTAAGCTCACTTACTCTTTTATTTAAAAAATTTGTAACTCCAAGCTTTTTAACCATATCCATATCAAGATATTTTCTGCCATGCCATAATTTTAGATTATCATAACAAGACAACTCTTCTATAAGCGGATTTTTCTGAGGAATAATTCCTACTAAAAATCTTCTCCTCTTTGCATCACTTAAAAGATCAAAACTTTCACAAATAAAGCTGCCTTCATCAGCACTTATTATACCTGCCAATATAGAGAGAAGGGTAGTCTTTCCACTACCATTCCCTCCAAGTATTCCTATACAGCTTGAAAATGGAATTGTGAGATCTATGCCTCTTAATATCTCTTTTCTTCCATATTTCTTTTTTATGCCGACTATATCTATTTTTCTTTCGATAGAATCAACGCTCATACTGCACCGGCTATTATTAATATCCAAATGAACTCTCTATCATTTCTACATATTCAGAAGGTAGATCACTCTTCTTTAATTTCTTTATTAAATTATCTATATCAGCATCATCAATATAGTCTGAAATATCAGAGTAATTATCTGCACTTAATTTCTTTCCACTTAGCTCCTTAGGTGCTTTTCCTTTTGACACTGTTTCATCCACAGTTAACTTTACAAGACTCTTTCCGCCACTCTTTACATCAAACACAACTGAGACCTTCTTTTCATTTCCATTTGCTTTCACACCTAGGCTGTATCCACCAATACCATAGTATCCTCCCATTGAGAAGTCTACATCCATATCGATTTCACCTTTTGAAAGCTTTTTAAAATCAAGCTTCTTAACATCAAAATTTATAGATTCTCCATCGGCTTCCAGCACAAATTTACCACTTACAGATGAACCTTTTACTTTTCCTTCCCCGCTGAACTTTACACTATCTCCTCCATAGCCTGCTTCAAATTCAACTCCAAGATCCGATCCCTTTACAGGTGCCATGTAACTAATCACTGTCTCGTCATCAACAACAAGTTCTTTTCCTATTACCTTATTTCCTGAGCCAAGCCATATGCTGTATTCCATATCATTAAATGAATCATACTCTGAATATTCAATAGCATCTTCAACATTACTTATAAACGTATCATAGGCATCTTCACCTGAGCTTGAATATCCTAAGTTGTCACTTATAGAATCTCCACAGTCTATTATAATTTTCTTTAAATCCTTATCATCCAGCATTTGATTCAAAATTTCACTCTTCATCTCTGCCAAATCATCGCCTGATATATATGCTGTAAGCTTAGTTGCTTTTACCTTAACTCCCTCAGCACTTACAGTATCTGAGCTTTTATCTACATCATTTATATTTTTTATAGCTATGTCTATATACTTATCTGTTACCTTCTTTAGTTGCTTTGAGTCCGGTATAGCCTCAACCATTACTTTTTGCATTCCCATAGACTCAAACAGATTATAGCTGGAGTAATATCCAAGTTCACTTTCCAGTGACTGTGTATCTAATGTCAATACATCATCTGAAATATCCGGAATCTTAAACTGCACTTCTTCACTATCCATATATACATTTGCAGCCAAAATATCCTTCTTATTCAGCATAAGATTAAGATCCATATTTGCGGCATCCGAACTAATATTTCCCTTATATTTGATTGATAGACTATCAAGCCAATCTAAATCATCATCCATATAGTATGGAAGGAACATCCCCAACATGTCCTTACCTTCTTGAGTAACTTCCAAGCTGATATTTCCATCTGAAGTATATCCGTCTCCAAAGCTTTGATATCTCTTCTTTACAGTGTCTATATTATTTCCCACAAATGATACTACAGACTCTGATTCCTTTTTCAATGCATTTCTAAACTGGTCTTTTGGAGACATAAGCATATTTCTTACTGTATTAACTCCGGCAAATGCTACTCCAACTAAAACTACTGCAGCTACAACACCCAATACTGCTTTAGGTACTATATTTTTCTTTTTAGGTACCTCATCATAGGATGAAAAAACATTATCTCCATTAGGATTATAATCCGGATTTTTTTCACCACAATTTGCACAAAACATCTCCTTTGGCCCTATTGGTGCATTACATTTTTTACAATTCACAATTTGTCCTCCCATTTTATAAAATTTGTAAAAACATCTTTGAATTTATTTTACTATAAATCCTATATTTTTGCACTAATAATTATTAATTTCTATATATAAAATCTCCCTGAATAGATAAACAAATCTAATCAGGGAGTAAGTAAGTACTATTCAGTTTTAAAATCCAAATCCGGATGATATTGCTTTTGCATCTGCATCTGACCATTTATTTATCAAATCGGATTGCATAGCTTTTTTTCTGACCTCCGGTACTGAGTGGAATCCATGTTCAACTATCATTCCGGGTACTCCTGCTATATTGGCACCTCTTAGTACTCCATAGTAGTCACCATTCTCTCCAAGTCTATAGTAAACACTGCCATTTATTGTAGTACTGTCATTTTTTGCAACCGTCCACTCACCAATAGATCCTTTTTTTACAGTGTCAAAATCTTTACTCTTTGCTAAGCCCTCATTGAAGTTTACATTTGAGAGATTTGCTCCAATATTATTTGCAATATTTATACATAGTTCATTCTCTTTTGCAAGTGAATTAAGTATTATCAAAGGTTTATTGATAGAAAGTGGTTGTGAATCTGTAGGATAACCATTAGCATGTGAATTATTTGAGTTTGTATGCAATGATATAAACAAATCCGCTCCTATTCTTCCGGCCATGTCTCCTCTTAGAGAAATATGACCTCCGTCTAGATTTTTATCTGTAAATCCATCAATGGTAATACTCTCTGTTGTCCTTGTCAACACTGAACTGATGCCATAGTTTTTCTTTAAAGTATCTTTTAAAGAAAGTCCCAACTTCAGTACTGTCATAGACTCTGAGTAACCATATCCATCCTCTCCATCTACTGAATTCTTCGTCTGAAAATGTCCCGGATCAATACAGATCAGTACATTGCTTGCATATATTGACTTTCCTTTCAATACCTTACCATTTTTTAGGTAAGCATCTACTCTGTACTCATATCTAACATATCCGCTTACACTTATCTTATCTGTATATGATAAATTGCTCGTCTTTTCATCTTTAGCTGATATACTTTTTATCTCTTTGAAGTCTTTTGAAGATTTATCCCTTTTTAGAATACTATATCTGCTCACTTCATTTACATCAGTATTTGAAAAATATAAATTTATCTCATTCTTTGATTTTCTATCAAAATCTAGGCTATCAATAGCTGTTTTTACATTTGCTTCCAGTGCATAAGTGTTCTTTGGTAATATCAATATGGCGAATGCAAAAACAAACAAAGCCAATATTATCTTTTTACTCATAATCAAAACATCGGTACAACTGCACCATTGTATTTATCTTCTATAAATTTCTTAACAGTATCACTTTCAAGTGCCTTTATAAGGGCAAGCGTAGCATCTGATTTCTCATCACCTTCTCTTACAGCTATAATATTTGCATATGTTGTAGCTGCAAGCGACTTTGAATCCTCTATTGCAAGTGCATCACTTACCTTAAGTCCTGCATCTATTGCATAGTTTCCATTTACAACTGCCACATCAACATCCTGAAGCGTTCTCGCTACCTGTGCAGCTTCAATTTCTTGAATATCAAGGTTCTTTGGGTTCTCAACGATATCCTGCTTTGTAGCATTGATTCCGACACCTTCTTTTAACTTAATAAGTCCGTTATCTTCAAGTAAAAGTAATGCTCTTGCCTCATTTGTAGCATCATTAGGTACTGAAATTTTTGCACCGTCTGCTAATGCATCAAGTGAAGCTGTCTTACCTGCATAGATACCGAACGGTTCATAGTGAATTGCTCCTGCTGAAACAAGTGTTGTATTATGCTCTTTATTAAAATTCTCAAGGTATGGATAGTGTTGAAAGTAGTTTGCATCCAATTCTTTTGAATCCAGTGCCACATTTGGCTGAATATAGTCATTATACTCAACTATCTTTAAATCATATCCTTCTTCATTCAATGCAGGTCTTGCTGCCTCTAAAATCTCTGAATGTGGTGCAGGTGTTGCACCAACAACAATTGTCTTTAAATCCTTGCTTGCACCCTCACTCTTTGACTCTGCTGCACTCTCATTTGAACTTGTATTTGTATCTGCCGCTTTTTTTCCACATCCTGCCAAAGCAAGAAGTGATACTAAACCTAATGTTAATAAAATTCTTTTTTTCATTTATTTTTCCTCCTTTATTTTCATATACAATGTATAGACTATAAAATATATTCTGTCAATCATTTAGACTTCTTATGTTTATAGTCTTTTCTTATAACTAGTTAACTATATACTATCTGATTCTCTTATCAGAACGCTTTGATCCCCTCATAAATATCTCTTGTATTATCTGTACCAACAGTACCAATATAGCTACTGTTATAAACATTATATCTGTCTGATATCTGTAGTATCCATAATTTATCGCAATAGTTCCAAGTCCACCACCACCTGTAAATCCTGCCATTGCAGAATATCCAAGTATTGTAGTAACTGATATTGCTGCACCCACCAAAAGTGAAGGCTTAGACTCAGGTAAAAGCACTTTGAATATTATTTGGAAATTGCTGGCTCCCATTGACTTTGCCGCCTCTATAACTCCGGCATCCACTTCTTTTAATGAAGACTCTACCATTCTTGCGATATAGGGTGCTGCTGCAATTACAAGTGGAGGTATAACTGCTATAGGTCCTATAGATGTTCCCACCAACAGTCTTGTAAGAGGTATAACCATAATAAGCAAAATCATAAAAGGTACAGATCTTATAAGATTTATGATCATTCCCAAAATACCGTTAATCTTTGGCATAGGCTTTATACCTGTATTATCTGTAACCACCAAAATAACCCCCAGCGGTATACCTATAAGATATGAGAAGAATGAGGATGCAATGGTCATCAATAAAGTCTCTTGCAAACCTTTTATAATCATTGAAACCATATTATTCTATATCCTCCTTTACTTCATCAAATGATATATCATGATAAACCATGCCTATGCTATCCAAATATCTCTTTGCCTTTAATGCCTCTTCTTCACCTGATATCTGTACTATCATATGACCGACCGCTGAACCTCCGATATCCTTGGTCTGTGCATAAAGTATATTTACCGGAATACCGCATGAAAGTATCATATTTGAGAGTACAGGTTCAAATGAACTTCTTCCATCAAACTCTATTCTAAGTTTTGCCCCTGATACTATCTCCTTACTTTGCAATACATCACCAAGTATCAGCTTTTTGCCTATATCCGACTGTGGATTAGCGAAAATATCTTCCACTTTTCCCATCTCAGCTATCTTGCTGTTTTCAATTATAGCAACTCTATCACATATACTCTCTATTACCTTCATTTCATGAGTTATTACTATTACAGTAATTCCCATTTTTTTGTTTATATCCTTTATTAGATCCAGAATCTGCTTTGTAGTCTTTGGATCGAGTGCTGATGTTGCCTCATCACATAATAATAGCTTAGGATTTGTAGCAATAGCTCTGGCAATAGCCACTCTCTGCTTTTGCCCTCCTGAAAGCTGTGCAGGATATGCCTTTTCTCTATCTGAGAGTCCTACAAGTTTTAACAGCTCCCTTGCCCTGGCTCTGGCATTTGCCTTTAAAACTCCTCTCATTCGTTTAAACAACTTCCCTGATCCTACATTTTGTGTTTCACTTATCTCTAAGGGAAAACATACATTATCCAATATATTTCTCTGTGACAGTAGATTAAACTGTTGGAAAATCATTCCCATATCTCTTCTGACATTCCTTATCTGTACAGAATTCATGTCCTTTAGTCCTTTTCCTTCAAAGAATACATCTCCCTCTGTAGGAACCTCAAGATAGTTGATACATCTTACCAAAGTAGACTTTCCGGCACCTGAGAGACCTATTATTCCAAAGATCTCACCTCTTTTTATATCAAGATTAATATTATCTAAGGCTCTCACATCTCCATTTTTGGTATGAAACACCTTTCCCATAGCTTTTAAGCTTACAATAGAATCCATACTTCCCCCTTACTCACACAGCTCCACTATCGCCTGTGCAAATATTTTTGCTGCAGCTACAAGCTCATCTATTACTACGAACTCATCTGCACCATGCATCTTTGTATCTGTTCCCGGGAAAACTGCTCCAAATGCTACACCATTTTCAATATCATGCACATAGGTTCCTCCACCCATTGCAAGGCACTCCCCCTTAAGTCCTGTATAATCCTCATAAATTGAGAGTAATGTCTTTACAAAAGGAGAATTTCCATCTACCTCATGTGGCTTTACCACTGTATCTTCCAAAAATTCTATATCAATACCTTTGAATTTTTCACTTACAGTTTTTAATATCTTTTCTCCATCACCACTTACCGGTATTCTACAGTCAAAGAAACCATGCATAATATTGTTTTTTAGATTCAATATTGAGAATGCAAGCGTAAGTGCTCCACTTCTCTCGTCTTCTACTGCAATACCCAGATTTTCTCCACTTGTATCACCATGTGGCATAAGCTTATACAGCTTCTTTATAGTTTCTATTTTCTTTGAAGGTGAGAATTCAAGTCTGCAAAGCAATTCCAATAACCCTGTAATAGCATTGTTTCCACTATCAGGTGTAGATGCATGTGCATTGGCACCCAAAGCTGTAATTTCAAATACCGGCACCAAATCAAAACTGAATTTTATACCGGTTTCCTCAGCAACCGCTTTAGCTTTTTCTTCTACTTCATCTATATCAAATCCCTCTATAACAGCTTTTGCTTTTGGCGGTACTACATTTACCTTTGTACCCGCTTCAATACTTACAAGTCTTTTATCTCCACCGTCCTCAAGTGCAGCTGAGAACTCTCCCTGAAGACGGCCTTTTTCGATATTCACTACCGGGAATTCTCCATCCGGTGAGAAAGTCATAGGAGCTTCCTGCTCCTTTTTATAATAATACTGTATACAGCTACTACCACATTCCTCATCTGTGCCTAAAACAAGTCTTGTATTCTTCTTTACCGGTATACCTAAATCTCTTACTGCACGAAGTGCAAAAAGTGCGGCAACTGCCGGTCCCTTATCATCTGACGTTCCCCTTCCATAGATTTTTCCGTCTATTTCCTTAGGTTCAAAAGGAGCTGTAACACTCCATCCCTCACCCTCAGGTACTACATCCAAATGTGCCAATATATCTAAGCCTTTTTCCCTGTCATTTAAATCTACAGCACCTACATAATTGTCATAATTTGTGATTTCAAAGCCATATTTTTCTGCTAGATTAAGTGCAAGTGTCAATGCTCTTTTTGGACCTTCTCCAAAAGGAGCTCCCTCCACATACTCACTTCTTTGGCTGTTTATAGAGCATAATCTTATGATGTCTTCTACCATCTCGTCTCTATGATCATCTATATATTTTTCTATTTCTTCTCTGTATTTTCTCATACTATTCCTTTCTTAGTTCTTTCCAAATTCATTAAGAACCAGTCCCTCATTTCTTTCCTCAACCATTCTCACACTCCAAGGATGTGTAAAAATAAGAAGTGGGCGATCCTTAAGATCCTTGATCTTTTTCATATCACTTGTTCCCTGTATTTTATCTATATATACAGTAGACGTTTCATCTATCCATCTTATATGCTCATAAGGCAGCTTATCAAGCTTCACATCCACATTATATTCATTCTTAAGTCGATAAAGCAATACTTCAAACTGAAGCACACCAACCACTCCTACTATTATCTCTTCCATTCCGGTATTATACTCCTGGAAAATCTGGATTGCACCTTCCTGAGCTATCTGATACACACCTTTTAGGAATTGTTTTCTCTTCATGGTGTCTACCTGACGTACTCTGGCAAAATGTTCAGGTGCAAATGTAGGAATACCCTCAAATTCAACATTGTTTACAGTAGAAAGTGTATCACCTATACCAAATATACCCGGATCAAATACTCCAATAATATCTCCGGCATACGCCTTATCAACTATCTTTCTCTCATCAGCCATCATCTGAGTAGACTGATTAAGCTTTATCTTTTTATTTCCCTGTACATGGAAAACATCCATACCTGCATTATACTCACCTGAACAGATTCTCATAAAAGCTATTCTGTCTCTGTGAGCTTTGTTCATATTTGCTTGAATCTTAAATACAAAGGCTGAGAAGAAGTCATCCTTCATAGGATCTACCATTCCATCATGTGTCTTTCTCTTAATAGGTGATGTGGTCATTTTTAAGAAATGTTCAAGGAATGTTTGTACTCCGAAATTTGTAAGAGCTGATCCAAAAAATACAGGACTTAGCTCTCCTACAGATACTCTCTCCATATCAAGATCATCACTTGCACCATCCAAAAGTTCTATATCTCCTCTTAGTATATCAGCATAGTCAAATCCAATATAATCATCCAGCTTACTATCCTCCAGATCAATAACCTGTGTATCAACCTCCTTCATTCCGGCATGATTTGCAGTAAACTTATTTATAAGCTTTGTCTGTCTGTCATATACCCCCTTAAAATTCTTTCCTGATCCAATCGGCCAGTTCACAGGGCAGGTCCTTATGCCAAGTACATTTTCTATCTCATCCAAAAGCTCAAAAGGATCTCTCGCTTCTCTGTCAAGCTTATTTATAAATGTAAATATAGGTATCTTTCTCATTACACATACCTTAAAAAGCTTTATAGTCTGTGCCTCTACACCTTTACCGGCATCTATTACCATGACTGCTGAATCTGCTGCCATAAGTGTTCTGTATGTATCCTCAGAGAAGTCCTGATGTCCCGGTGTATCCAAAATATTAATACAAAATCCCTCATAGTTGAACTGCATTACTGATGAAGTTACAGAGATACCTCTTTCCTTCTCTATCTCCATCCAGTCACTTACCGCATATTTGGCTGTCTTCTTGCCCTTTACACTTCCTGCTAAATTTATAGCACCACCATAGAGCAAAAACTTCTCAGTCAATGTTGTTTTTCCGGCATCCGGGTGTGATATTATGGCAAATGTTCTTCTCTTACTTATCTCTCCAAAGTTCACTAAAAATTCCTCACTATCTCATCAAATATCTTTTCTGCCACTTCCAGTTTTGACAGCTTATCAAGTCTTATCTCATCATCCTTTGTAAATATGGTTACCACATTTGTATCAGTTCCAAAGCCTGCACCCTCAATTTTTACATTATTTGCAACTATCATATCTACATTTTTCTTTACCAGTTTGCTCTTGGAATTTTCTTCCATATTTTCTGTTTCCATAGAAAATCCACAGATAAACTGTTTTTTAGGGTTGTTTTCTTTTCTCTCACCAAGTTCCTTTAAGATATCTTTAGTTCTTGAAAGTTCTATAGTAAGATCTCCATCTTTTTTCTTTATCTTCTCATCACAATAGTTTGCAGGTGTATAGTCTGCTACAGCAGCAGCCTTTATTATAATATCCTGTGCATCTGATATCTTCATTATCTCTTCATACATATCTTCTGCTGATTTTATATCTATTCTCTTTATAAAATCAGGCACAAGCACATTTGATGGTCCCATTACCAAACTGACCTTAGCACCTCGATACGCAGCCATCTTAGCAATCTCTATGCCCATCTTGCCTGTAGAATTATTGGATATATACCTTACAGGATCTATCGCCTCTCTTGTTGGCCCTGCACTTACGCATACCTTCTTACCTGAGAGATCCTTCTTCTGATATAATGCCTTCTTTATATATTCTAAGAGCATCTCAGGCTCAGGCATCTTACCGGCACCAATATCACCACATGCCAAATGTCCACTTGCAGGCAGAATAATCTCCATGCCATAGGTTCTCAGCTTCATAATATTGTGCTTGACTACCTTGTTTTCAAACATTGTAGTATTCATAGCAGGAGAAACCACCACCGGACATCTCATAGCTAAAGTCGTAGTTGTCAGCATATCATCTGCAATACCATTTGCCAGTTTGCCTATTACATTGGCACTGGCAGGTGCTATTAAAAACACATCAGCCCATTTACCAAGTTCTATATGATCCACCTTAAACTCAAAGTTTCTGTCAAATGTATCTATATATACTTTTTCTGAGGTCAGAGTTTCAAAAGTCATAGGAGTGATAAACTGACAAGCATTTTTTGTCATAATCACCTTTACATTCGCTCCCTGTTTTTTCAGCATACTCGCAAGGTTTGCAATTTTATATGCCGCAATTCCTCCTGTTACACCAAGTAGTATATTTTTATTTTCCAGCATAAAGCCTCCATAATCATAATTTAATGCTTACAAGATTATACGATATTTTATTATTGCAAGCAAGGATAGAGATTAGTATACTTTATATAAAATATAAAGCTTTAATTTTATGAATCTAAAGTTTAAGTATTGTAAAATTAAAACTATGTATTATTAAAAATGAGAAGAAGGATAATATTATGATATTGGCAATCGATATGGGTAACTCAAATATTGTCATAGGTGGAATAGACAATACAAAGATATATTTTCTAGAGAGAATAACCACCTATACCACCAGAACTGAGCTGGAGTACTCTATGTATATCAAAGGTATTTTAGATATACATGGTGTAAATCCTAAGGATATAGAGGGTGCCATACTTTCAAGCGTAGTTCCACCATTAAATGAAACCATAAGACATGCTATCACCAAAATAACCGGACTTGAATGTATGTTGGTGGAATCCGGTATGAAGACCGGGTTGAACATACTTATGGACAATCCTAAAACTGTAGGTTCAGATATGATAGTGGATGCTGTAGCTGCTATGGATGAATATCCTCTACCGCTAGCTATTATAGACATGGGTACGGCTACCACAATCTCAGTAGTAGATAATAAAGGCAATTATATTGGTGGTATAATACATCCGGGACTTCGCATATCTCTAGATACTCTAAGTTCAAAAACAGCTCAACTCCCACAAGTAAACCTAGATATTCCAAAGAAGGTAATAGCTAAAAATACTATTGACAGTATGAGAAGTGGCATACTCTTTGGTCATGCAGGAATGATGGATGGCATTATATATCGCATGGAAGAAGAACTTGGAGAAAAACTTAATGTAGTAGCTACCGGTGGTCTTGCACCATTTGTAACTCCCCTTTGCAAGCATGATATTATAGTAGATGACAGTCTACTATTAAAAGGACTATTAAAACTCTATATAAAGAATCAATAAATACAGCTAAAGCCTTGGTAATCCCAAGGCTTTATAATTATTTCTTATCTTTATTATTATTTCTTAAAAAATCCGGCACATTTATCTTTTCCTGTGATCTAATAACAGATCTAATAGGCTGTCGCTGACCAAACATTGAATTCTCACTCGGATTTTGGTTGCCCATTCCTGTATTATTCATTCTGGGAACATTCATACCCTGATTACTCATTCCATTATTATTTATCGGATTAGAATAATTGGGTACACTATAATCATTTGAATAGTTGCCTATACCTCCGGTATAGTCCGTATTATAAATTCCACCATTATTTGTAAAATTGTTCTGTGTCGATTCTACTTGAGCAGGTGTGTTTCTTTCAATATCATTGTTTGAATTGTAAATATATTGGTCTTTTCTCCTCGGAACATTATTGTTTTGATGTTTTGCATTCACATCTCTTATAAGTTCACCCACCGGAGTCTCACTCATTGCTGCAGTAACACCTGTAGCTATAACTGTAATCTTTACAGCATCCGGTTCATTATCATTACATGATGCACCGAATATGATATTAGCCTCTTCACTTACCAACTCACGTACATAATCTGTCGCTTCATAAGCCTCTATAAGGCTGACATCACCTGATACAGATATAAGTACATGAGTTGCATTATTAATGCTTGTCTCAAGAAGTGGTGATGATACAGCAGCTTTAACAGCATCAAGTGCCTTATTATCTCCTGTTCCATATCCTATACCGATATGTGCAAGTCCCTTTCCTGTCATTACTGTTTGAACATCTGCAAAGTCAAGGTTGATGATAGCTGTCTCGCTTATCAAATCTGTAATACCCTGTACGCTTTGCTGTAACACTTCGTCCGCTTTTTTAAGAGCATCAGGCATAGTAGTCTTTCTGTCAACTATCTGGAGTAATTTCTCATTTGGTATTACAATCAGAGTATCAACATACTGCTTTAAATTTTCTATACCTGCAAGAGCATTCTTCATTCTCTGTCTACCCTCAAATGGGAAAGGTTTTGTCACTACTCCTACCGTAAGTATTCCAAGTTCTCTTGAAGCTCTTGCGATAACAGGTGATGCACCTGTTCCGGTTCCACCACCCATTCCACAGGTAACAAAAACCATATCTGCATTCTTCAGCTTGTTTGTAATGTCTTCTATATTCTCTTCTGCAGCTTTTTCACCTACCTCAGGCTTTGCTCCTGCACCAAGTCCCTTTGTAAGCTTCTCTCCTATCTGTATGATAGTTCCGGCCTTACAATTTACCAAGGCTTGCTTATCGGTATTAACTCCGATAAAATCCACCCCTTCTACATTTTCATCAATCATTCTGTTTACGGCATTATTTCCTGCACCTCCGACTCCAACTACTATAATCTTCGCTGCATTCTCATTTACCGGTTTATTTATTTCTAACACAAATATTTTCCTCCTGTACCCCTACGCTTAAGCAAACTCTCATCTTATAATAAAGGTTTTTTATTTAAATATCAACTCATTTTCCCTTAAAGTGTAATGTAATAATTGTATAAAAACAAAAGCAATACTTTTATCGCTTTCTAAAAGTATATGTAGTGTCATCCCTTATAGGATTGTAATTATCCAAATATAATATACCAGATAGATCTTTTATTTTACCCCATATATCTTTCAATTCATTTATTTTCCCATTTAATTCACTTGAATCTCCCAGATAAACTTCAATATTGTCCATATATAATGTAATATTATTATCTGAAGAAATTGTAATTCTGTCAACAGTTATTCCATAGCCTACCAAAACTTGTGTTATATCAAGCATCTCATTAAATACATTCTCATTTGATATTGGCAATTTCTCATAAAGAACTATTCTCCCAAAGTCCAAACCATCTATTATCGGAATACCTTCTAAAAGTTTGTTTGAGCTTTCTACAACTATACCGTCTTTATCAAAGTACATATATGAGCTCATATATCTTACGCAACCCACAATACTTTTTTCATATACTATAATATCTGCACTGTTCAAGCCTGTAACATAAATATCTATATCCTGAATAAATGGTATGTTATAGTCTTTTTTTAATTTACTTCTAATAAAATTATAAAGCGTGATCTTCGTAAAATCATTTGGAAAAAGTATTTTTTCCATTTCTTCATCACTGTATCTGGTATTACCCCCAAAATTTATTTTTGTCAATCTAACAGAATATATAAATACCATTATAAAAGCAATAGAGAAAAAAACAACATATAACTTTTTCATATCATTAATCCACTTTTATTGTCCTTGCCACATTAAGTACAATACCCATTTCAATCAATAATGCAACTATGGAACTACCTCCATAACTTATAAACGGAAATGATACTCCGGTATTTGGCAGTACTCCTGTAACAACTGCTATATTCATTATTACCTGTAGTGATATATGTATGATTACTCCTATAACAAGATAGCGTCCTTCGGAACTTCTCACTTCAGAAACTATTTTCATCATCCTAATTATTATAAAAGTAAACAATGATAATAGAATTAAAGCTCCAAAAAGTCCCAATTCTTCTACTATAATAGCAAAAATCATATCATTTTGTGACTCAGGTAAAAAAAATTTTTGTAAGCCCTGACCAAGTCCCTTCCCAAATAGTCCACCTGAACCGATAGAATAAAAGCCTTGTACTACTTGATATCCGCCATCTCTACTATACTTTTCTGGTTCAATCCAAACAAGCAATCTCTGAAAACGATAACCTCTAAATCCAATTCCATATATTAATTTAATAAACTTTTTTGTAAACAACATCAAGCCTAACATACTTGCTACACCTATTGCGTGCCATTTTTTCATTGATGTTCCCAAAAAGCTCATGCAAAAAGCTATCATGAAAATAATTATAGCAGTACTTAGATTCTCTATCACTACTAATATTGTAGGAAAAAACGCATATAGAAATAGTATAAACAATTTAAAGTTTGCAACCTTTTTATCATTTGAGTAGAGATCTTTCTTATACTTTACTATCAGGTAGGAGAATAAAATAATTATCGCTATTTTAGCAAATTCTGATGGCTGAACATTTACACCGCGAAAATTAAGCCATCTTTTTGAGCCCTTTGTAACCCTTCCAAGTACCAGCACCAATCCAACAAAAAATACAGAAGCTCCATAAATAACATATGAAAGCTTTATGAGGTATACATATCCCTTTGGTATATATGCTATTATCAACATAAGAACTATACCAATCATAGAGTATATAAACTGTTTTCTTACAAAATAGGCGGCATCTTTAAAAGTCTTATCTGCATAGTGGAAACTTGCAGAATATATCATTATCAGACCAAAAACAATCAAAAAGAAAATAGCAAATACAAGGCTATAATCATGATATACTTTTTTCTTCTGTTTATTTTCCTTATTTGGCTTATTGTATTTATTCTTTTTATCCGGTCTTTCTACTTTTATATTTTCCTTTTTTACTTTTTTAATCAGCTCTCTATTTGTAGATTTTTTGTTTTTTTTATCATCAGACATATTATCCTAATTCCCTAACACAGACCTTAAATACTCTTCCTCGTTCCTCATAATTTTTGAACATACCCCAACTGGCACAGGCAGGTGAAAGCAGTACATATTCTCCAGGTTTTGCTAATATTGCACAGTGATTTACTGCTTCTTCCATACTGTCCACTATCTCTATATCATAAAAGCCATGCCTATTAGCACATTCTGCTATCTTCTCTGCCGTAGCTCCCATTAGAATAAGTTTCTTTACTTTATTACCAAAGCTCTCTATCCATTCATCATATTCAGAACCCTTGTCATATCCTCCGGCTATAACATATGTATTTGCAGGCATTGCCCGTACAGCCTGTATTGCTGCATCCGGATTTGTACCTTTGGAGTCATTATAATATTTTACTCCATTTACTTCTTTCACAAATTCTATTCTATGTTCTACAGCCTGAAAATCGTAACATGTTTTTACAATAATATCCATAGGAACACCATATGAATATGCTATAGCCACAGCAGCCATTACATTTTCATGATTATGTCGTCCTAGAATATTAAGCTTCTTTGTATCTAATATTTCAAAAACTGTTCCTTTATCAGCCATCTTTATATAGTCATTATCTAAATAAAAGCCTTTATCAAGCCTTCTCTTACTTGAAAAGAATACAACCTTAGCCTTTACTTCATTTGCAAACTTTCTTAAAGCAGTATCCTCATAATTCAATACACAAAAATCATTTTCATTCTGATTTCTACTTATATCTTCTTTTACTTTTATATAGTTTTCCATTGTATGATGTCTGTTTAAATGATCCGGAGTTATATTAAGTATTGCCGATATCTTCGGTCTGAAATCAATAATTGTTTCAAGCTGAAATGATGATGTTTCAAGTACAGTAACCGAAGAATCATCTGTTTTATCAGCTATATCCGTATATGGTATACCTATATTTCCTACTGTGAAACTGCTATTTGCAAAGTTTGACATTATCTCACCTACAAGTGATGTTGTGGTAGTCTTACCATTTGTACCGGTAATTGCAATCAAATCCCCCTTAGAGTATTTATATCCAAGTTCTATCTCACTCCATATCGGTATGTTATTAGATTTTAAAATCTTTACAAATTCCACTTCCAAATCAATTCCCGGACTTATAACGAAGTATGATATATCTTCTAGAGCATCCCTTTTCAAATCACCAAGAACAATTTTTATCTTATTGTGACAGCTCTTTTCAAATTTATTCAATATTTCTTCTTTGCTAAGCTCTTTATTGCTGTCAAAAAGCATTATCTCTTCATTATTTTTCAAAAGCAAGTTGGCTGCGGATATTCCGCTCTTGCCTAAGCCTGCAACTCCAATCATATTGCCTCCTACATAAACAGATAAACTAAAATACCAAGTATTACAGTAATTATGCTAAACACTGTTACAGTCTTTGTTTCAGACCAGCCACAAAGTTCAAAATGATGATGTATAGGTGCCATTTTGAAAAACCTTTTACCCTTGGTTGCCTTAAAATATCCCACCTGTATTATAACTGATATTACCTCTATCATATATATAAAGCCAACTATCGCAATAAAAACAGGTATTTGACACATAAGAGCATATGATGCCACAAATCCTCCCAATGCCAACGATCCCGTATCTCCCATAAATACCTTTGCAGGATAAGCATTAAATATCAAAAATCCCATAAGACTGCCTATAACTGCACCGGTTATCGGAGTTACACTAAATCCTCCCTTCAGTCCTATAAGCATAAAAAATATTGCTACAATAATAGTAACTGAAGAGCATAAACCATCCAGTCCGTCAGTAAAATTAACTCCATTATCTGTACCAAGTATTACAAATAATGCAAAAGGTATCCATATTATACCCAGCTTTAATATTATACCGCTATCAAATGAACCTGTGAACGGGATTAAAATACCATAATCAAAACCGTATATTTTATAAAGATATATTATAAAAATAACACTTACTACAAGTTGAAGTATAAATTTTTGTGATGACTTCAGACCTTCAGACTGCTTTTTCTTTATCTTCAGCATATCATCTAAAAGCCCTATTATACCATATGATACTGTAAATAAAAATACTACTACTACATCTCTATACCTTGATATTAGAAAAGCACTTCCAGCCAGTATACCTATGATGAAGGTTATACCTCCCATAGTAGGAGTACCTGTTTTTTTCAAATGGTCCTTCGGCCCATCATCTCTTACCATCTGTCCAAACTTAAATCTATGTAAAATCGGTATAAAAAAAGGACAAACTACGGTTGTAACAAAAAATCCTATCAATAATGCTATCAATGTATCTTTTAACATAATATCTCCAAATATTTTATTCTTGTGTCTCCCCTGCAGGTGCTCCCGGCAAGTCGTTTTCTCCATCATTTGGTATTACTTCCTCTCTGGAGTATACCTTCGTTTCAGCTTCAGTTTGAGTAGAACTGTCGGTAATACCCTCTGCTGAAGGGAATGAGCTAACATCTATACCCTCATCCACATTAGAATATATATTCATATATGGCAATACCTCTGTCATAATTTTTGAAAATAGAGAACTTGCATATGCTGATCTTGCCTGGTCTGCTACATGTGGAGTATCCACAAGCACATAGCATACCACCTCGGGACTCTGTGCAGGTACACTTCCTATAAATGAAACAAGATAGTTTCCATTACCTCTTGGGTATTTTTCTGCAGTTCCGGTCTTTCCACCTACATCATATCCTGCAACTGCAGCAGCACCACCTGTACCCTCTGCTACAGTTCTTCTAAGTGCTTCATTTATAAATATTGTGGTATGTGCGGATACAGTCTCTCTTACAAGCTCAGGGTCTATATTTTTTATTACTGCACCCTTAGAGTTCAAAATCTGTTTAGCCACATGAGGTTTATAGTATGAACCTCCATTTACAACAGATGAATATGCCGCTGCAACTTGTATCATTGTAGTATTATAATTCTGTCCAAATGAATTGGTAGCCAAATCTGTTGCACCTGCATTTTCGGCTGTATGTACCAAGCTACTTGTATCAGCTTCTCCCGGTAAATCTATATCTGTCTTTAGTCCAAATCCAAACACTTTTTGATATTCATAAAATTTCTTACCACCCTCTGCTCTGGAAATGTCCATCATAGCCACATTGCATGACTCCATAAGTGCCTCTGTAACATTAATATCACCATGTCCATTCCTGTTTGCACATCTTATCTTCCAGCCACCTATTTCCTCGAATCCTCTACAGTTATAGCTTTCATTTCCATTTATTGCGCCCTCTTCCATAGCAGATGCCACTGTAAATACCTTTGACGGTGAACCAGGTTCATATGTATCACTGACTGTGTAATTTCTCCATATATTATTAAGTGCCTCCCCTTTTGCCTTATCATCCATAGCATCCTGTTGTTCTTGAGAGTAATAAGGATTTAAATCTCTTGGATTGTTTAAGTCAAAAGTTCTGCTTGTAGCCATTGCCAGTATCTCTCCATTATTAGGATTCATAACTATGGCAGCAGTCATATTTGAGCCTGTTGAGTTTTGCCATTCATTGATATATTTCTCTACAATCTTTTGAATATTTAAATCTATTGTAGAAACCACCATATTGCCATCAATAGGATCTTTAAAGATTCTTTCAAGAGATGACCTGTCGTTTAGGTATCCATATTCTCTACCTGATATTCCTGTCAATGTATCATTATAATACTGCTCTATCCCTGCATATCCCTTCGAACTTTCATCTCCGGAAAACCCTATAACATTGCATGCTGTAGAACCATAAGGATACATTCTTTTGTACTTTGCTTCAAACCATACTCCTTTTATCTCTTTAGGTTCTTTCGCCTCTTTTTGTGTTTTTCTAAACTCTTCTACTTTTTCTTCAAATTGAATCTTTTGCTCATATGAAATATTTTTTGCATATACTACATAATAATTATCAGATTTTTCTGCAATAACATTTCTAAGTTCATCTGTACTATATCCAAAAAATTCACTAAGCAAATTAACTGTAGCTTCCAAATACTTATCCTGATTTGAATTTATTTGTTTTGCATCCAAAATCAAATCATAAACTTTTTCACTTGTAGCAATATATGTTCCATTTCTATCCAGAATATCCCCTCTTTTATAGGGTATTTCTTTGGATTCATATTTAAACTGTGAAAGTATCTTTTTATTATATTCAACTGCATTGTTTTTTTGTAACATAAGGATTTTAAAAAACAATGCAGCGAAGGCTATCCCTATTAACACCAGGATAATTGTAAGCCTCCCCTGCAAAACATCCGTAGGTATTGAAATATTTCCGTCCCCACCTTTTTTATTGGTCCCCTTTTTATTTGGGGATGTCTTCAAATTGTCTGACATATTCACTTTCCGTTTTCTCGTATGTTATAACTTGACTCTTCTTTGCATAAATCATACCCAACCTATTTGTAGCCACATCATATATGTGGTCCAAATCAACATATAATGCAATATCAGCCTCAGCAGCATCATTTTCATTTTTCAGATTCTCAAGCTCTGACTCCTTTATCTGCGTCTGCCTAATAGTAGAAGTCAACTTGGATTGTATTGAAATATAATTTACACATAATACAAGTACTACCAACATAGCTACTGACATCGTCATCAAATGAGAAAAGCTCATAGAAGTAGTATTTTCTTGCCTTTTCCTTATTGATTTCTTTTTCTTTGAAAATTCATTACCATCCGTTTCTCTTTGTGGAATTTGTGTCTCCACTTTTCTTACAGCATTACCTTCAATATAATATTCTGTCCCTACTCCGGTCTTTCTCTTAATTCCTTGCTTTTTCTTATTAACTTCTTTCATTTAGACTCCCTTTTCAAATACCCTAAGTTTAGCACTCTTTGATCTGGAATTTTCTTCCAACTCATTCTCTCCGGGCAATATAGCCTTCCTCGTAATCACTCTTCCCTTTGATTTGTTTCCACAAACACAGACAGGAAATTTCTTTGGACAGACACATGGTGATTCCGCTTTTTTGAATGCCTGCTTCACTATTCTATCCTCAAGTGAATGGAATGTGATAATAGACAGCCTACCACCCGGTTTCAACAAATCAATCATTACATTTATAGATTCGGTAAGCACTTCAAGCTCTTTATTTAATTCAATTCTTATAGCCTGAAATGTCCTTTTTGCCGGATGACCACCTGTAATCTGTATTTTCATAGGAATAGCAGATTTTATAATATCCACCAATTCAAATGTGGTTTCAATTCTTTTTTTATCCCTATATTCTACTATATGCTTTGCAATATTCTTTGCAAATCTGTCCTCTCCATAATCTCTGATAATATGAAAAAGCTCAGTCTCAGAATAGTTATTTACAATATCCGAAGCCTTAAGCTCATTTCTATCATCCATTCTCATATCAAGCGGTGCATCAAATCTGTAGGTAAATCCTCTCTCAGCAGTGTCCAACTGATATGATGATACGCCAAGGTCGATATATATACCATCAACCCGGCTTATGTTTTCTCTCTCTAATATATACTGTATATTGACATAATTATCTCTTATAATAATAACATGTTTACTATAATCAATCAATCTTTGTGTAGCAGCTTTTATGGCATCTGCATCTTGGTCAATACCTATAAGCTTGCCATTATCCAGTCTTTTAACCACCTCTAGGGCATGTCCGCCACCGCCTAAAGTACAGTCTACATAGTATCCGTCAGCTTTTATATTCAAAGATTCTATCACTTCATCCAAAAGCACTGATTTATGGTTAAAAGCCATAACTAAACCTCATCCTTTTAATTTTATGCCGAACCTGTAAAAAACATGAATCAGGCACTATAAGAATATTAGACTACTCGGCTAAAAAAATCAAGTTTTTATATTCTTAAAATTTAAAATCCTAGGGTGAAAAGTTTATTTCCACTATCCCTATATTAAAGTTGCATTTAGTCTTACACATATTTCAACTTTTACAATAGTTGCATTTAGTAGTACACTTTATGTAAGACAGCTACCAGAAAGGTAGGTATTAATATAAAATCTTTAAATTCTTTTTATCACTTAACACTCGAAGATAGACACATTATACTCGCCGGCATAACTAATAGTTCCACTAAAACTGCTATCGCTAAAACTATAGGTAAAAACAAGTCTACTGTTTGTAAGGAAATTAAGTTGCATCGTAAGTTGACTCACAGATGTAGTATGCCTCTTGAATGTAATAACTACAAGAAATGCCCTTTTGGACGTAAATGTACTACTGAATGTATACTTTTTTCTCCATTCTACTGCAAGAGGCGTGACCGCTCTCCCGGTGCCTGCAATGGCTGTAGTAATCGGAGGCATTGTCGCTTCGATAAGTATGACTATTCCCCACAAGATGCTTGGTTAGATTATAGATATACACTAGTAGACTCTAGGCAGGGTGTGAATCTAACCGCAAAGCAGGCTAAAGATCTAGCCAATACTATAGCTCCTCTACTTAAACAAGGGCTATCTCCATATCAGATACTTGCTTCACATCCTGAACTTGGTATATCTGAGAAAACACTGTACAACTACATAGAAGGTGAGGTGTTTCATGAGATAGCCGGTATAACTGTCCTTGACCTTAGACGACAAGTCTCAAGAAAACCTTCAAAAAAGAAATCAAAGAAATTTAAAAAAAGAGCAGATAATAAACATCTGATTGGACGTACATATAATGATTATAAGATATACATTGATGACAATCCGAATGCTCTTATAACTCAAATGGATACAGTCTATAACGACGAAACCACTGGACCATTTATTCAGACTTTCAAATTTATTCCATCAGGCATCTTATTCGCACTCTATCAAACTGAAAAAACATCCTCTGCTATGAAAGATGGAGTAAATACATTAGAGACTATTCTTGGCAAAGATGTATTTAGAAAATATGTAAATGTTTTACTAACTGATAGAGGTTCTGAATTTTATGCAGCAAAGGATATGGAAACAGATATGGATGGCTCCACACGCACTAGGATATTCTATTGTGATCCTATGCAATCAGGGCAGAAAGGTTCTCTTGAAAACAATCACATTCAACTACGCTATATCCTTCCAAAACAAACAGATTTGAGATCTATTGGTTTAACGGATCAACATTCTCTTAATCTTGTTATAAGCCATATAAATTCTGCACCTGTTGAAAAATTTGGTGGCAAGAGTCCTTTAGAGGTGGCATCCTTCATGTACCATGATCTCTATGAAAAGCTGATGACATTTGGTATCAGAGAAATTGAAAAAGATAGGATTATTTTAAAACCCTATCTTCTGAAAAATAGATAACTCTAATTATAGGTAGCTGTCAGGGTGTCTCATAATGGTATCTTACAAGTGGAATTTAGTCCTACACTCAAAAAAAATCGACTAAAGTCCGCTTACTTGTCATTCAAAAAAACGACTTATATGCACCTAAATAGCTCCATATAACACTTATATTGTAACACTTATTGCATCTTTATAGTAGTATAAATGCTATATTTCTTTGCTTTTGTAACACTAAATGCAACTTACATGATTTTACTTTTTTAAGTTGAATTAACATTTACACTTCAGCTAAAATTTAAAATGCACTTGAAAATAAACCTTATCTTCAAGTGCATTTCTTTATAGATTCAAAAATCCTACAGTAGACATCAAAAGCATAAATAAAAATAATAGAAACATTCCCATTGCTTTTAAAAAACTACACTTTAGATGTTCTTCATTCTTAAAGTATTTTACCGCATCCAATAAACAACTGATGGAAAACAGTAAAAAAATCAGTGGAAAAAATATTGCATATTTACTTGGTGATAAAAAAGCAAATACAACCATTATAATGATAACAAATGCCAAAATAACATGCAGTACATCCCTGATAAAAAGAAAACCCTGCTTCCTTCTACTTGTCATCTCCCTTACCTAATGTAGCTACCATCACTGCCTTAATAGTATGCATACGGTTTTCAGCCTCATCGAATACTACTGATTTTGCACTTTCAAAGACATCCTCAGTCACCTCATATCCCTTTATGGCTGGCAGACAGTGCATAAATATCGTACTTTCCTTTCCTGTTTTATTCATTAAATCAATATTGACTTGATAAGGTTTCAAAAGCTCAATCCTTTCTTTCGCCTTATCCTCTTCACCCATTGACACCCAAACATCTGTATATATTACATCAGCATCCTTAACAGCATCTATATCTTCACTTATAGTGAGTTTTGCCCCGGAAGTTTTCGCATAGCCCTCACATAAATCCACCAGTTCCTTAAGCGGCCAAAGTGTTTTTGGTGCTAATACTGTCATATTTACACCAAGCTTTGTCATTCCAATCATCAGAGAGTTTGCCATATTGTTTCTGCCATCTCCAATATACACAAAATTAAGTCCTTCTACCTTTCCAAAATGCTCCTTCATTGTAAGAAGATCTGCCAAAATCTGAGTCGGATGATATTCATCTGTAAGTCCGTTCCATACCGGCACACCTGCATACTTTGCCAATTCTTCCAATGTGGAATGTTTAAAGCCTCTAAACTCTATTCCATCAAACATCCTTCCAAGTACCCTTGCAGTATCTGCAACACTCTCCTTATGTCCAAGCTGTATATCATCTTTACCAAGATACTCAGGGAATGCTCCCTCATCTCTTGCTCCTACAACAAAGGCACATCTTGTCCTTGTTGAGGGCTTTTCAAATAAAAGAGCTATATTTTTACCCTTTAATCTGTCTCCGTTAATACCTTTTTTCTTATCCGCCTTAAGTTTTGCTGATAAATCCAGTAAATACGCTATCTCTTCTCTTGAAAAATCCTTTAAAGTCAGAAAATGTCTTCCAAATAAATTCATAAATATACCCCTTTCTTGATATTTCAACAGTATATCATATAAATATTAATTTGTCTGCATAAAAATTCAAATCATTTTCTTCTCTGTCTAAAAACTTCATACATAAGTATACTACCTGCCACTGCTGCATTCAAAGACTCAACCTTGCCAAGCATAGGAATTTTCACCTTGTTTTCCACAATATCCAATATTTCCTTTGATATTCCTGCTGCCTCGTTTCCTATTATGAATGCAGTATCTTTTGTATAATCCATACAATCATATTCTATGGCTCCTTCAAGACTGCTTGCATAAATATCTATTTTTTTCGAATAAAGCTTTGCTACAGTTTCTTTTAAGTCTTTCACATATATGAATGGAACTCTAAAAATAGAACCCATAGTAGAACGAATAACCTTGGGATTATATATATCAACAGTAGTTTCATTCATTATAATTCCAGTAATTCCGGCTCCCTCACCTGCTCTGACCAATGTTCCCAAATTGCCCGGATCCTGCAAACTGTCCAATATAAGTAGATTATGTGGATCATCTTTCGTTCTCAAAATATCATCCAGTGTATATTCTTTTCTCTTTGCAACAGCCATTACTCCTTGTGGCGTCTTGGTATCAGATATTGATTCAAATATTCTATCACTTACTGTTTCATATTGAGGGTATATTTCAGATAGTAAGTCCTTATTTTCAGCTTCAAAGTTTTCGCCTACATAAACATCCAATATCTCATCTCTTTGCAGCTCTCTAAACATTCTAATACCCTCAATAATATAGGCATTTTGCTTTTTTCTGGCACTACTTTTTTTTATCAATGCCGCCAAATCTTTTATCTTTTTATTTCCTGATGAAGTAATCATTATCTTCTCCTATATACTTCCACTCAGATATTTATATTTTCCAAATCCTTTAGCCACAATGCTCTGCTGGCATCACTTGGCATTCTAAGATCTCCCCTTGGAGATATTGCTATACTTCCAACTTTCGGACCGTCAGGCAATGCAGATCTTTTAAACTGCTGTGCAAAAAATCTTGAATAGAACACATTTAACCATTTAGCTATTGTTTCAGCATCATACTGATCTTTAAATGCCCTTTTTGCCATCATATATATCTTAGAAGGCATAAAGCCAAAACGCAGTGCATTGTATAAAAAGAAATCATGTAACTCATAAGGTCCTACCAAGTCCTCTGTCTTTTGTACTATCTTACCATTCTCCGGCGGTAAAAGTTCAGGTGAAACCGGTGTATCCAAAATATCATACAATATATTCGCTATCCTCTTATCCTCAGTAGTATCTGCATAATAGTTAACCAGATGTCTCACCAATGTTTTTGGAATAGATGCATTGACACCATACATCGACATATGATCACCATTATAGGTTGCCCATCCAAGTACCAGCTCTGATAAATCACCGGTACCTACCACCAGACCATTGTCTCTGTTGGCAATATCCATAAGGATCTGTGTCCTCTCTCTTGCCTGTGCATTCTCATATGTAATATTCTTTACAGTTATATCATGCTTGATATCCAAAAAATGCCTCTTTATAGACTCTACTATAGAAATCTCTTCAAGTGTAGCACCAAAACTCTTTGTAAGTTCACAAGCATTATTATAGGTTCTGTCTGTAGTTCCAAAGCCCGGCATTGTAATAGCCTTTATACCACTTTTATCAAATCCTAACATCTCATATGTCTTTGCACATACAAGCAGTGCCAAAGTTGAATCAAGACCTCCTGAGATTCCAAGAATGACATTCTTTGCTCCTGTATGCAGCATTCTCTTTTTCAATCCAAGTGCCTGTATTGTAAGAATTTCCTCACATCTTTCCTTTCTCTTTGATATATCATCCGGTACAAATGGTTTTGGATCAAATGTCCTTATCAGCTCAAATTCTTCATTCTCAAGCTCAAACTCCATTTTAAAATAATCTTTTTTATAATAATCAGAGTCATCATCTATTTTGAATGTGGTCTGTTTTCTTCGTTCCATATTGAGTCGATTTACATCTATCTCTATCCTTACAGCCTCATTTTTAAATCTGGTACTTTCCGCCAAAATCTTACCATTTTCTGCTATTATTCCTTGTCCTCCGAATACCAAATCTTGAGTTGACTCACCTTCACCGGCATTTGCATAGATATAACTACATATAAGCCTCTTTGAATGATTGCTTATCAAACTGTCTCTATATGACTTTTTACCAACTATATCATTTGATGCGGAAGCATTGATAATAACATTTGCACCTGCAAGTGCATGTGCTATACTTGGGGGATTCGCAACCCAAAGATCTTCACATACTTCACCTGCTATAACAAGTTCCGGAATATTTGAGCAATGGAATAATATTTTTGATCCCATAGGAATTACATCGTCAAATAATTCTACCCACACAGGATTCTCAAATCCTCTGTTAAAATATCTCTCCTCGTAAAATTCTCCATAGTTTGGCAAATTAATCTTATTTATAAGTCCAAGAAGTTCTCCATTTGATATTGCTGCCACTACATTATACAATTTTCCACTATAATCCCAAGGCAAACCTATAAATACAAGTGATTTATGTCCCTTTGTAAAATCAACTATCTCTTTTAGAGCCTTCTTAGCCTCTCTAATGAGTATATCTTGAAAAAACAAGTCATTACATGTATATGCCGTCAAACAAAGCTCAGGAAAAACTATTATACCACTCTTGTTTTCCCATTCCTTTTCTATAGCTTTTTTTATACTTTCCTTATTAAACTCTACATCACCTACCTTAATATCAGGTGACACACTTGAAACTCTTATAAAACCGTCTTTCATATTTTCTCTTTCACATCTCCAAAAACAAAATTACAAAGTCCTTCATATTCCTTGTAAAACACATTATCTTTCAAGTCTTTCAATGCCTCCAAAATTCCATAGTAGTACTTCCCTTGCTTTACCTTGTCTTTTTCATTGAACCTTAATAAAAACTCATCTCCCAAGCTTAGATAATCTCTTGCAGAATTTCTGATATTCGACAATTTATCTCCTAAAGCTATCATCTTAACCTCTATCGGTTCATTTATCAAAGTATCTAATGTATTCATCTTCCTTTCAATCCATGACTTTGACTTATCCTCTGATTCTTTTGCTACCATAGATGCAACCCTCTCACCAAAATTTCTCTTGATTTCCTCTATAGTTACAGACGTATCCTCTACAGTATCATGCAGTAAGGCTGCTACTCTTACCTCTTCATCATCAGTCATGAGAGATACTATAGTGCATACCTCAAGAGGATGATTGATATATGGTACTGTGCTACCTTTTCTAACTTGACCTTCATGTGCCTTTATTGCAAATTCTACTGCTTTTTCTATCATATTAACTCCTTTGCCCTATTATATTTATATTATGTGCAATTTTAACTTGAAGTTTCTTTTTAAGTCTGTTATTCTAGTCAAAGATTGCTTGTACAAGTGAAAGTGAGGAAAATCTATGTCAGATGAAGTTAATGTAAATGAAAAACCTAAAAAAAGTAAGTTTTCAAAACTCAAGTATATAATAGCATTTATATTCGTAAATGTAATCATATTTTTTGTTGTAACCTCACAGCCGAAGTTTGAACTTTCTATAGTGGAGAATCCTGATTCAAGGTCTGTAGAAATCAGAGTTACTCAAAAGAGTTTCTTTCCTTTGCAGAGTTTTACAATGACTCTTGATGAGGCACCTCTCTCCTATACCAAAAATGGTAATACCTATGTGGCTACAGCAACACATAACGGTACATTAGAGATTGTAGCTACAAATCTTAATACTATGTCTCAAACCATATATGATAGAATAGACAGTATTGACTCTACAGCACCAACCATATTTGCTCAACTGGTAAAAAAGGGGATTCTAAATATAACTTTTGAGGACGGACACTCCGATATTGACTATGATAGCATATATGCAATAGACAGTAATGATAAAAAGCTGAAGCCTTCAAAAATAGATGAGGAAGGCGGTAGAGCAACATTTGAATTTGATACATATTCTATAAAAGCATATGTTTCCGATACTGCCGGAAATGAGGGTGAGGTTGAATTTAACAATAGTGAAGTAAATCAAACCAAACTTGTTTCTGCTGAAGGTACTGAAATAAATGATATTCCGGTTGAAGAACAGGAAAATAATCAGAACGATCTTTCTGATGAAACTACTTTTGATGTTGGAAATCTAAATGAGAAACCACCAAAGCAAAATGATGACTATCTATATGAAAAACATTAATATAATAAAAACTCCATTCCAAACGGTCTGGAGTTTTTTATTATTTATATGTCAGTCTATGTAATTCTCCTGTCAGTTGCATCTTCTCAAATCCGTTTTGCGATAATGCTTCATATAGAATAATAGCTACCGAATTTGATAAATTCAAACTTCTGATATCTCCCCACATAGGTATTCTGATACATTTATCCTCATTATCTGAAAGAATCTCCTCAGGTATACCGGCACTTTCCTTTCCAAACATTATATAATCATCAGGATTATACTTAGCTTCCTTATAGGTATGATGTGCCTTAGTAGTAGCAAAATACATATGCTCCTTTGCCGCAAGATTTTTTTCATAAAAATCTTCAAGATCTGAATATATATTAATATCCAACTTATCCCAGTAGTCCATACCTGCACGCTTTATCTGCTTTTCATTGATTCTAAAACCTAGAGGTTCGATAAGATGTAGTCTTGTATTTGTCGCAACGCAGCTTCTACCAATATTACCGGTATTTGCAGGTATCTCAGGCTCAAGTAAAACTATATTCATGAAAGACTCCTTACAAATTTTTCAATTCTTGAAATTGCTTCCTTAAGTCTCTCCATGGAGTAAGCATACGATACTCTTACATATCCCTCTCCGCTATCGCCAAAAGCTGTTCCCGGTACTATGGCAATCTTTTGTTCTTCCAAAAGTTTTGTTGCAAATTCTTCTGATGTCATATTGAATTTTTTTATACTTGGAAATACATAAAACGCACCTTGTGGTTCGAAACAGGTCATACCAAGCTCTTCGAATCGGTGCAGCAAGTATCTTCTTCTTTGGTTGTAAGATTCTCTCATTTTTGCTACCTCTATATCACCATGTATCAGTGCTTCCACTGCTGCATATTGACTTGTAGTAGGAGCACACATTATAGCGTACTGGTGAATTTTTGTCATCTGAGCAATTATTTCCTTTGGACCTGTGGCATACCCAAGTCTCCAACCTGTCATAGCATATGATTTTGAAAAACCGTTTATCAAAATAGTTCTTTCCTTCATACCCTCTATTTGTACTATTGAGGCATGCTCTCCCTCATATGTAAGCTCACAGTATATCTCATCAGAAATCACATATAAATCCTTCTCTATACATACTTTAGCTATGTCTTTTAATTCATCTATATTTAATATAGAACCGGTAGGATTGTTGGGAAAAGGTAAAATAAGTATTTTTGTTTTATCAGTAATCTTTTCAAGAATCTGATCTGCCTTTAATTTAAAGCCATCCTCTGCTTTTAAATCTATTATTACCGGATTTCCGCCTGCAAGTATTGTACAAGGCTCATAGGATACATATGAAGGCTGTGGTATCAGCACTTCATCATCACTATCAATCATTGCTCTAAGGGCTATATCAATACCCTCAGATCCTCCCACTGTAATAATCATTTCATCTTTTGGGTCATACTCTACATTAAGTTTTCTAATGAGATATTTTCTGATTTCTTCTCTAAGCTCCATCAAACCTGAGTTTGATGTGTAGAAAGTCTTTCCCTTTTCTAGAGAATATATACCTGCATCCCTTATAAAATATGGCGTATCAAAATCAGGCTCACCCACACCTAAGGATATAGCATCCTCCATAGTATTTACTATATCAAAAAACTTTCTGATACCTGAAGGTTTTATTGATTTTATTTTTTTTGATATCGGGTCTCTCATGGTGTTATCAGCTGCCTCTCATCTTTTTTCTTTGCAGATAATATTGTTCCATGGTCTTTATATTTCTTCAATACAAAATGTGTTGCAGTTGAAAGTACGGAATCCATAGGTGCCAACTTATCTGAGACAAATTGTGCAACCTCTCTCATGGTTCTGCCCTCAATAAATACTGTAAAGTCAAATGCTCCACTCATCAAATATATTGCACTGACTTCTGAAAACTGATAAATTCTTTCCGCAATATTATCAAAACCCATTCCCCTTTGTGGAGTAACTCTTACCTCAATAAGTGCATTAACCTTTTCATTAGCTGTTTTTTCCCAATTTATCAAAGTATGATAACCACATATCACACCTTCCTTTTCCATATTTGCAATCTCATTTGCAACAGCTACTTCATCTTCACCCAATAAAATAGCAAGTTCTACAATATCAATTCTAGAATTTTTCTCAATTATTGACAGTATTTTCTCTCTCATCTTTTATCACCTTAAAAATTTCATCATCTGTAGGCCTATTCACATACTCAATAGCCTCTTTATCAACTATTATTTTATCCGGAGTATCACTTAGATGACCTATTATCTGTGCAGCGACCCCATTTTCATCTAAAAATTTACAAACTGATATAGGATCTTCAGTTATAATAAGTTTTCCTTCACTTAAAAGTCTATATATATTAAGTCCAAAATACTCACAAATTTCAATACAAATCTGAATTGCAGTTATTTTTTTTATCTCTATTTCGAAACCGCAACCTAAGGATTTGGCAAGTGTATATATTGACTTTAATATACCTCCCTCTTTTACATCCGATATTCTATCACTAAAGCCTGCAAATATACTATTTATATCTACAGGCCCTTTAATTGATCTATCATTAGATATGGGAGATAAATATCTCCCATAATAACCTCTATTTTCAATATGCTCTAATATACTCTCTAAATATATCTTATTAAAATACCTACTTAAATCATCATAGTATTCTCTTATTAATCTAAGAGTACCCTTTAATCCTGCATATCCACAAAATACTATATATTTTTTCATTACTGACCTTGAGTTATATCCGGATTAAAACCGGGTCCCAAACTTACATCCGGTGCAGGCGTTGTCTCTTCCGGTACAGAATCTGTAGGAGCTGTATTCTCTGTTGGTTCCTCAGGATTTGTTTCAGCCGGTGCAGGTGGTGGTGCTGCTGCTGCTCCTGTTCCCCTTATATATACATCATTTGCCATCATATAAGTATCACTTGATACAAGCTCTCTACTTACTTCAACACCGTCTTCCTTGACAACTTTCCAAAGTTTTGAGACTCTTCCTCTATGTCCATCTGACTGTTTTCTTAAATAGCCGCTAGGCTTTGAAGGATCATCTATATATGTTTTACCCTTAGCAGTCTCACTGATTACCTCAGACTCAAATTCAATACTTCTATTTGAAGGTCTGTCTTCTTTACCCCAAATAGTGAATGTTACATTTCTTCCTGATGTAATAGCCTCCACATAAATCGGTGTGCTTCTATTATTTGTCACCTTTATATCCTTATAGTCTCCTGCTATCGCAGCATCACCACTTGGCTGTACATAACCAACTATCATAGAGTGATTCTTTCTCTCTGTAATCGTTATCTCTGCTCTCAATGACGCCTCATACAAGGTAGTAGCAATTTGACAAGCTCCACCACCTACACTGTCCACTACTAAACCGTTTGCATATGCCTTTGCCATTTTATATCCATTTTTGATTGTAAAAGGATGCATTTTTTCATAGCCTGACAAAGTTTCTCCCGGCATCAAAAGCACACCATCCATCTTTTCCGTACCAACTGCAATATTTGTAGCTCTCTCAGATGATGATGATGAATAATTTGTAGTAAAAGTTCCCAAAACATCCTTAATATCTTTTAGATCTTCCGCTTTTACTGTAGCTGTATGCTTTGTAAGCTCTGCAACTATAGTCTCTTCTCCATCCTTTAAAACTGCTTCTTTAAGTTTTGCTACAGTGGATTCATTATCTATAGCATATCCGTCATGCTCCGGAGTTATCTCAAATGCATCATTTACTCTTTTTATAGTAGCATTTGCCGGTGCATTTGGATTGGTACTGTTTGCTCTTTCCAAGAATGCATTCAATGCATCCTCATCAAAAGAGATATTTGGAGTAATACTTTCAGGAGTTTCTAAGAGAACCGAACTCTTTGCAAATCTATCAATCATATTTCCGGAGGTATATTTTTGTGCCTCCTCTAATATGGCATCTTTATTTTCTATATTTGTCCCAATCTCCGCATAGCTTGCTTCTACTTTTTCTCCATTAAATTCCAAAATAAAATTCTTTTCATTAATTCTATTTTGAATATTTGTCAATGCATCTTCAAGTGCATACATTGTTTTAATATCATCAAAACCCGTTACACTAAATCCCTGTGGAAGCCTTTTTTCAGCTTTTATACCATCATCAGCAACCTCATTTTGGCTCTCAGGTGTAGCATCACTATCCGTTGATATTTGCCCACCTTCCAAAATCACATCATCAGCAAGCGTCTCCTCATTGGCTGCACTAATATCAAATCTACCTGCCCCTGTGCTTACACTAAGTCCCAAAATAGCCATAAAAACAGCCATTGAAACTGTTATATTCACTATGTTTTTCTTCAACTGTCTCCTTATCCTCTCAATATTATTTTAAAACCCTTTGATAGCCGCCACTAGTGGCACTACCATTGACAGAACTAGAATTGTTACTATAACTATTGAAACTATTTTTCTTTTCTTCTTACTATCCATATAAACCTCTTTTCTTTTTGAGATAAATACACTTTGCGTAACCTTAGTGAAATCTTTTCAGCTTGATAAGCCGGAGTATTTACGCTTTATAGAGCAAAATCCCTGCTTCCGGACTTGATTTTATCCATCATTCTCTTAGCCTCAGATTCTGAAAGCAGGTCAATATTTACCTTGCAACCAATTCTATGACAATTTAGTAATTTCTGCAAGTCCTCTTTAGTTCTTTTTCTAATCGGAATGAATTTTTTAAGTTTTACTCTCATATCCTCAGGTTCTATATCCAAACTGTTATGACTTTCCAGAATCTCTCTAAATAGTCTATGAGTGTAATAAGCATCACTAAAAGCTCTATGTGCATTTTTTCTTTCTATACCAAAGTAACAACAGGCATCAGTTAGATTTTTTTTTATATCTGCAGGCAATATCTTCTTGCACAGCTTATATGTATCAAAACCTCTTTTTTCAAAATCTATGCCCACTCTTTTTGCATCTCTTTTTATAAAACTGTAGTCAAAAATCGTATTATGCCCTAATAAATCGTAGTCCTCACAAAAATCCACTATATTACCTATCACATCATGTATTTCATTTGCTCTTTCAAGTTCACTTTTCTTTATACCTGTAAGTTCCAAAATCTTTTCATCTATATGCATTTGTGGATTTATTAGACATGAAAAAGTGTCTACTATATGAGCATCTTTTATTTTTAAGAGTCCTACCTCTATTATCTTATCCCTGCCAAGCTTTATACCTGTAGTTTCAAGATCAATAGTTATATAATTTGAAATACTCATACTTTGGCACTTGGACAATCCTCTCTTAAAAAGCATATATCACATTTTTCTCTTCTTGCAATACATATAGTTCTTCCAAGAGTTATCAAATCTGTATTCCAAACTATCCAATGATCCTTTGGAAGTATCTCCATAAGTTCAAACTCTATCTTTACAGGGTCATCACTCTCTGTAAAGCCCAATTTTTTAGTAATTCTCTTAACATGAGTATCTACCACTATACTTGGTATATTAAATATATTGCCTCTGATAACATTCGCTGTCTTTCTACCTACTCCGGGCAAGGTCAAAAGATCATCAAGACTACTTGGGACCTCACCTCCAAAATCTGTTAAAAGCTTTCTGGCACAGGCGATCAAATTCTTCGCTTTATTGTGATAAAATCCTATTGAATGTATATCTTTCTCCATTTCAGACAAGCTTGCATCCGCAAACTTTTCTAAGCTATCATACTTTTTATACAAGTCTCTTGTCACCATATTTACTCTGGCATCTGTACATTGTGCACTAAGTATGGTGGCAAATAGAAGCTGCCAGGGAGTATTATACTCTAGATATATAATTTTTTCTGTACCATATGTTGCATCTAGCTTAGCTAATATTCTCTCAAGTCGTTTATTCATCATACCATTATCTCTATTTTCCTTCCACTTGGCTGATATTCATAGTATCTTACTCCTGCAGCATTTAGCATTCTTTTACTAGCTCTTACCGAAGGGCTATCAGCGTATTTGTCTTCTTCATATATTATAGTTTTTATTCCGGCCTGTATTATTGCTTTGGCACACTCATTACATGGGAATAGGGTTACATATATCTTGCTACCTTCCAAAGAACCGCCTCTATAATTTAATATGGCATTCAATTCACTATGTGTGGAATAAAGATACTTTGCATTATATGGATCAGTAGCTTCCAGCTCCTTGCCCCATGGGAATTCTTCATCCGAACATCCTCTTGGAAATCCATTATATCCCATAGAAAGTATTTTATTATCTTCACTTACTATACAGGCTCCCACTTGAGTGTTTGGATCTTTTGATCTTCTTGCACTAAGCTTTGCCACACCTATAAAATATTCATCCCAATTTATATAATCTTCTCTTTTCTCACTCATAATTCACCTAAACATCTATTATATTAAAGCCGGCAGCCTTTTTTAGCCTGTTCATTATCGCTCTGCCTATGCCACTTTCATCAAACGACTCTGATATAATTTCACTAACTCCAAGTTCATCACATTGTCTAAGCACATCAAAAAGATTATGGGCAATGCTCTCCATATCCATTATACTTCCAAGACTCAAAATCTTTATATTATTATTCTTACCTTCCGAATGCAAAACCTTCAAATGTTCATCTATGGTAAGTATTGCAATCCCATGATCCGCCTTTTTAATTTTTGACCTTAAATAATCTAAAACATCATTCTCATTGCCTTTAATCAGTCTCATATCAGCCTTTGGTGCATAATGCTTATATTTCATGCCCGGAGCCTTTGGTGCCTCACTATTTGAGAGCAAATTCTCTATAGCCGGGTCTACTTCTACCTCACCACAAATCTCTATAAGCATCTCCAAAGTTATCGCACCCGGTCTTAACAATGTTGGAATATCTCCTGTCAGATCCACTATAGTAGACTCTACACCTATTCCAACAGCCCCACCGTCTATTATCATATCTATTCTTCCATTCATATCCTCAAATACATGAGATGCTCTAGTTGGCGAAGGTCTACCTGAAGTATTTGCACTTGGTGCTGCTACAGGTACTCCGGCTACCTCTATCAAGGATCTTGCTATATTATTCTCAGGCAGTCTGATTGCCACCGTATCTAAGCCTCCACTGGTAGCATCCGGTACAATTTCCTTCTTTTTTAAAACCAAGGTCATAGGCCCTGGCCAAAACTTTTTTGCCAATTCATAAAATATATGTGGAATTCTCTTTGCAATATGCCAAACATCTTCTACCTTTGAAATATGTACAATCAAAGGATTATCACTTGGTCTACCCTTTGCAGCATATATCTTTTTCGCAGCTTCCTCCATCAAGGCATTTGCTCCAAGACCATATACAGTTTCTGTAGGAAAAGCCACAAGACCTCCATTTTTTATTATATCTGCTGCCAGCTTGATATCACTGTCTTGATATAATTCTTTGAGATCTTTTTTTTCTATTTTTTTTACAATAGTTTCCTTTATCTCCTGCTTCAATTACATTTCTCCCAAATCATTTAAATGCTTCTTTTTATTTCTAATAAGTTTCTTTTTCTTGCTTTCCTCGTACTTTTCCTTAACTTCCTCATATATCGCTGTATCTACTACCTTTGTGGTCTTTATAACATAGTACTCTTCACCATTTTTTCTCACTCTAATCTTACCCCTTACATATCCATGTTCCGGACAAAGCCCTATGCAATAATAATTTCTTTGATTTGTAGAAAACCATCTCACCTTTTTCTTTAACATTCTATTGCATCTATCACAAATCAAATCAGAATTGTGCTTATCCGCTATAGCATCCTCTTTTGTAGGAAACAGAGTGGATACAAACTTTGAATAACCAGAAAAATGCAAATATATCTCTTCTTCACTATTTCTAGGTACACGATAATAATCCAATGAATAATATTCTCTTACTGAATCAAAATCCATCTTTTGCATTATCTTTGCTGTATAAAGAGCATCTTCAAGGGCATGATGAAATGGCCTTTTTGTTTCTATTTTTAGCATATTTACAGCTCTCTCAAGTGGTATGCGATCCTGTTCACCATTTGGATATCTAATATTAAAAAGTTTTTGAACATCATAATAAAACAATGGATATTCAAAAACATTTTCCACCTCATAAAATTTCATATTTCTTTGAAGTTCTACCAGGTCAAGATTACCCCAGGTGCACAATATCTTTTTTTTCTCAATATCATTCATCTCACAAAAGTCAAAAAAATCATGTATTGCCTCTACAAAAGGAACTCCTTTTTTCTTCAGCTCCCCAATGCCTATTTGCACTACCTCATGAACCTTAAAATGCATCTTCTTATATACTGTGGGCTTTATTACTCTGTGAAACTCATCTACAACATGAAGATTTGAGTCAAGCTTTATCGCTCCTATTTCTATTATTTCAAAGGGAAGATCTTTATTACTATATTCTCTACCATTTGGACTTTGATTCCATTCCAAATCCAGTACTATATAACTATCCATATCCACCTTTCCAAAAAAAGCACATCCGAAGATGTGCTTAGAGTTTACTCATTTTTCTCGTTTTTTACAATAGCATCTTTTCTCATTGGAATACGACAGTTTTTATTGTTTCCAAACTCGACTATCACAGTATCATCTGTAATATCAATCAATACACCGTAAAAACCTGATGCAGTCTCTACTGTATCACCAACCTCTAAGCTGGCAAACAATTCAGCCTGTTTAGTCTTTTCTTTTTTATTAGGTCTATAGGCCATAAAGTAAAATATAGCTCCTATAAACACTACATACATTAAAATCGCACCTACTCCAATACCACCACCTGCATTCGCATTTGCCAAAATATTCATAGTCCTCCTATTTAGAACCTTCAAGCATAGTTCTTATTTTGTTATTTTTATATTCTGTATATCTGTTTTCGCGTATAGCTGTGCGAATCTCACTCATCATTGTATTATAGAAATATAGATTGTGCAATACGCAAAGTCGCATACCAAGCATTTCATTAGCTTTTAAGAGATGTCTTATATATCCCCTGGAATATGATCTACAAGCCGGACATTTACACCCCTCTTCTATAGGTCTCTTATCCAACTCATATTTCTTATTAAAAAGATTTAATTTACCATAATTTGTATACAAATGGCCATGTCTACCATTTCTACTTGGATAAACACAGTCGAAGAAATCTACACCTCTATCCACTGCTTCAAGTATATTTATAGGAGTTCCTACACCCATCAGATATGTCGGCTTATCCTTTGGCAGATGCTCAACTGTCACATCTAAGATATGATACATCTCTTCATGACTCTCACCAACTGCCAGACCTCCTATAGCATATCCATCAAGATTTATTTCACTTATAGCCTTGGCATGTGAAATTCTTATATCATCAATAACACCACCCTGATTTATTCCAAAGAGAAGCTGCTCCTTATTGATAGTGTCCTCCAATGAATTGAGTCTGTCCATCTCTGTCTTACATCTTAGGAGCCATCTGGTAGTACGTGCCACCGAATCCTCTATGTACTTTCTTTCTGCAAGTGCAGGTGGGCATTCATCAAATGCCATAGCTATAGTGGAACCCAGATTTGACTGTATCTGCATACTCTCCTCAGGTCCCATAAAAATCTTTCTACCATCAATGTGAGAGTTGAAAGCAACCCCCTCTTCCTTGATTTTCCTAAGCTTTGCAAGTGAAAACACCTGGAAACCCCCGGAGTCTGTCAGTATAGGTCGATCCCAATTCATAAATTCATGCAAACCACCAAACTCTTTTATAAGCTTATCGCCCGTCCTTACATGCAGGTGATACGTGTTTGAAAGTTCAATTTGACATCCTATTTCCTTCAGATCATCAGTCGATACTGCTCCCTTTATAGCAGCAACAGTACCGACATTCATAAAGAGCGGTGTCTCAACAGTGCCATGAACAGTTTCCATAGTAGCACTCTTTGCTCTTTTATCCACAGCCTTTATTTCATATTTCATAAAATACCTAAACTACAGCTCCATTGCTGTCTTTTTTTGTTTCAACCTTTTTGGTCTTCTTGTTCTTCTTTGCATTTTCAGCTTTTTTCTCTTCTATTTTCTTATCAAACTTATTGCTAAGCATATACCAGAAGATACTGGAGAGGAATACTGAAGAGTATGTACCTGCTACTATTCCAACCATAATAGGCAATGCAAATTCTCTGATAGAAGATACTCCCATCAAGAACAATATGAAAATCATTATAAATGTAGTAAGTGATGAATAGATACTTCTTGTCAAAGTCTCAGTAACGCTGGTATTGATTATCTCTTCCTTAGTAGCTCTTGGAAGTAATACCTTATTCTCTCTTATTCTATCAAATATAACTATTGTAGCATTTATTGAATAACCAAGTATAGTTAGTATACATGCGATAAATGTTGAACCCACACTCCAACGCAAAACAGCATAGAATGTTATAACTACAAACACATCATGTATAAGTGCAAGCACTGAACCTGCTGCAAATCTGAAATCTCTAAATCTAACCCAAATATAAATAAGCATCAATATGGTAGCCAACACTGTTGCAATCACAGCATCTGACTTCATCTCTGCACTGACTGCACCTGATATAGACTCTGCAGTAATCTTCTCTGCATCTACACCGAATTTTTCCACAAGTGCGGCATTGAGTTTCTCCCTCTCTTCCAAATTCAGAGATCTGGTCTTTATAATTACTTCATTCGTACCCTGTACTTTCTGAGTCTGAGTACCTGCCTCACCTGTTATAGATTCTACAACCGGTACGATTTCCTTTGAAATCTCATCTAAACTATAGTCCTTATCAAATGTAACATTAGTTGATGTTCCACCCTTAAAATCTAAGCCATAGTTAAAGAAATTATCGGTTTTAACCTTGTTAACTCCAATAAATATAATACCTATTGCTATTACAACTCCGGCTATAGCAAGAGTAAACTTTTTCATTCCTACAAAATCATAAGATTTACGAGCAAGCTTCTTTCCATACAACTTTTCATTATCAAGTCCCACATTATAGAAAGACTTTAATACAAATCTTGTTACAAACAATGCTGTAAACATAGACAGCATAATACCGAGTGCAAGGGTCTGTGCAAAGCCTTTTACTGTACCTGAACCACGCAGATACAGCACTGCTGCCGCTATAAGTGTAGTAACATTTCCGTCAATAATAGCCGATAATGCCTTCTTAAATCCGGTATTTATGGACTCATATACACTCTTTCCAAGACCAATTTCTTCTTTTATTCTTGTAAAGATAATAACATTTGCATCCACTGCCATACCTATTGACAAGATAATACCTGCTATACCTGGCAATGTAAGTGTTATCTCAAATGCTGACAAGAGTAAAATCTCAAGTATTACATAGAGCGCAAGTGCAATCACTGATGCAACACCTGGAAGTAGGAATATTGCAATCATAAATATAGCCAATACAACAAATCCGGCTATAGCAGCCTTCATACTTGTAGATATAGCTTCCTGTCCAAGCTTTGCTCCTACCACATTACTCCTAAGCTCTTCCAACTCAAGTGAAAGTGAACCTATACGAATAGTAGATGCAAGATTCTTCGCCTCATCATATGAAGTCATTCCTGTAATCTGTGCTGTACCACCTGTTATTGCAGTTTGCACTGTAGGATTTGAATAAATTATATTGTCATATATAATAGCAATCCTTTGACCTATCAGTCTTGAAGTTGCATCAGCAAATGCTTTTGAACCTTCTTCTGTAAATGTAAGAGATACTACATATTCACTATTTCCATTATTATCTATAATACCGGCCTTAGCAGTTGCTACCTGATCGCCTGTAAGCACAGTATTTCCCTGTGGATCTACAAATATCAATGAACCCGGTTTTCCAAGTTCGTCAAGTATGGCATTGGCATCTGATACACCCGGGATATCAATATTTATTCTATTGTCACCCTCTCTGTAAACTTCTGCCTCTGTTGAATAGTTTTGAACTCTCTGTTGTAACTTGTAGATAGTATCTGCCATATCCTCATCTGATGGATTTGGATTCACTGTCTGATAAGTAATACTTACACCACCTGCCAAATCGAGTCCTAGTTTTATCTTTCCTGTACTTATTTTGGAAGTTTTACCACTCTCTTCAGCTGTCTCATCAGATATAGTACTCTCATCCACTGATGTTTCACCACTACTTTCATCAACTGATGAACTCTCAATTGCCTCACTTGATGCAGAAGCATCTACACTTGTCTCAGTAGATTGTGCCAAACTATCAGCACTTTTACTATTGCCTCCTGTCAACACATTGTAGGCAAGGAAGCCCAAAAATACCAAAACCACAAATGTGATAAATAGAGAGGCTAAGCCCTTTTGCTTATTGTCCTTCATTATCTTCTCCTATTTTACCCAGCTAATGCTGCTTTTATCATTATTGCACACTCAATTCTCTTTTTTTGAAGTTCGCAACCGATATCATAAGTATCTGTAATAGAGCCATGAAAGCTATAGGAATTTGCCGCACATCCTCCACTACAATAAAATCTTGCATAGCAATCCTTGCACTTTGTTTTTGCATAAACATTGCATAGCTTAAACTCATTACTAATGTCTTTTCTCTTCAGTCCATCAAACACATTTCCAAGTAAAAACTCCTCTTTACCTACAAATTGTAATCCCTTAGTGCCTCTTGACTCAGCAAATTTTAAAAACTTAGGTACTATTACATCATAGCTTCCTTTTCCACCTCTGACTTCTAAGTTCTTCAAGCTCCAGTGAAAGTGAACCTATATGAATATTGGATGCAAGTTTTTCTGCCTCATCATAAGATGTCATACCTGTAATCTGTGCTGTACCACCTGTTATTGCAGTTTGCACTGTAGGATTTGAATAAATTATATTGTCATACATAATGGCAATCCTCTGACCTATAAGTCTTGCAGTTGCCTCTGCAAATGCCTTTGATCCTTCTTCAGTAAATGTAAGTGATACTACATACTCACTATTGCCATTATTATCTATAATACCTGCCTTTGCTGTTGCCACCTGATCACCTGTAAGTACAGTATTTCTCTGTGGATCTACAAAGATCAATGAACCCGGTTTTCCAAGTTCGTCAAGTATGGCATTGGCATCTGATACACCCGGGATATCAATATTTATTCTATTGTCACCCTCTCTGTAAACTTCTGCCTCTGTTGAATAGTTTTGAACTCTCTGTTGTAACTTATAGATAGTATCTGCCATATCCTCATCTGATGGATTTGGATCCACTGTCTGATAAGTAATACTTACACCATCTGCCAAATCAAGTCCTAGTTTTGTCACAGCTGTCTCAGTAGATTGTGCCAAACTATCAGCACTTTTACTATTGCCTCCTGTCAACACATTGTAGACAAGGAAACCTAAAAATACCAAAACCACAAATGTGATAAATAGAGAGGCTAAGCCCTTTTGCTTATTGTTCTCCATTATCTTCTCCTATTTTACCCAGCTAACGCTGCTTTTATCATTATTGCACACTCAATTCTCTTTTTTTGAAGTTCGCAACCGGTATCATAAGTATCTGTAATAGAGCCATGAAAGCTATAGGAATTTGCCGCACAGCCTCCACTACAATAAAATCTTGCATAGCAATCCTTACACTTTGGTTTTGCATAAACATTGCATAACTTAAACTCATTACTAATGTCTTTTCTCTCCAGTCCATCAAACACATTTCCAAGTAAAAACTCCTCTTTACCTACAAACTGATGACATGGATATAAATCTCCCCAAGGTGTTACCGCAAGGTATTCTGTTCCTGAGCCACAACCCGAAAGTCTCTTTGCAACACAAGGTCCCTGAGTTAAATCTATATTGAAATGGAAAAAGTTAAATCCTCTTCCTTCTTTCTTTCTTTTAATATATTCAACAGCAAGTTTATCATATTCCTCCATAATCTTTGGAATATCCTCTTCTCTAATTGCATAGGTTTCACTTTCCTCACCTACAACAGGCTCCATACTGGTCTGTTTAAATCCAAGATCTGCAAAATGCAATACATCATTAGAAAATTCTAAATTATTTCTTGTAAAAGTACCTCTGATATAGTAGTCCTTAGTACCTCTTGACTCGGCAAATTTTAAGAACTTCGGTACTATAACATCATAGCTGCCCTTGCCTCCTCTTGTAGGACGCATAGCATCATTCACTTCTTTTCTACCATCCAGACTGAGTACAACATTTGACATTTCTTTATTACAAAAATCCATAACTTCATCATTTAGAAGCATACCATTTGTTGTGATAGTAAATCTGAACTTTTTATTATTAGTTTCTTCCAAGCTTCTTCCATACTTTACCAGGTCTTTTACCACCTGCCAATTCATAAGCGGCTCGCCACCAAAGAAGTCTACTTCCAAGTTTCTTCTGTTTCCTGAATTGGCCACAAGAAAATCCAATGCTCTCTTGCCGACATCATAGCTCATTAAAGCCCTTCTTCCATGATATTCTCCCTCTTCAGCAAAACAATACTTACAAGCTAGGTTACAATCATGGGCGATATGAAGGCAGAGTGCTTTTACTACTGTTTCCCTCTCTTTAAAGTCATTTATATACAGTTCATAAGTATCCTTTGTATAAAGCTCCTCTGCATCTATAAGCTCCTGTATGTCAGCTATAGCTTCATCTATTTCCTCATCACTGTATTTGCCCTCCAAAGCCGACTTCAAACCGGTCTTTGTTTCGCTATCTAGCTTTATCGGTGAATCAAGCTCTCCTATAAGCTTTTCTACAATCTCCATTGCATCATACAGCAGCTCATCCACTACATGAACAGAACCTGAATTCACATCCAATACTATATTATATCCATTATTCTTATATTGATGTAACAAATTATTCCTCTTTCTATTACAACACGAAAAGCCCCCTCAACAGTCAAAGACCGCAAAGGGGGTTTTGATACAAGCGTCTTATCTGTTAGGATTTTCACAGCCCTGATTTCCAACTGTGCAAGATGTCTTGCAAGCTGACTGACAAGAAGTCTGGCACTCGCCACAACCACCACGCTTTAGGCTCTCTTTAAGAGTTTTCTCATTTAATGTAACAACATGCTTCATATACATTCTCCTTCTATGTCGATACTGCGACAACAAGCTTTATGCGAAACTATTTTAGCATAAGTATATATCTTTTTCAATAAATATATTTTATTATCGTCAACCCAAAGACGACCACAATATTGTGGCCGCTTAAAATATATTCATTCTATTCTTCTTCTCTACGCTTTTTGTACATAAAAGCTATACCCAGACCAAGTGCAAGTCCAAGCGTTATCACTGCCAGCGGAATATATCCGGTAGATAATAGTTTCTTATTTGGAGCTTTTATATCAAAGTTTACCTCAACAATATCACTTAAATTACCTGCCTGATCCTTTGCCTGCACCTTTATGCTATGCTTACCTTCAATAGCAACATTGAGAGTAGCCTTTCCATCTTGATTTACAGTATACTCTCTTTTACTTAAAAGTCTGTCATTAAGCCAAACTGAATCTATAAAATCTCCAGGAAGCTCTGTACTTAAGATAATATTTACACTACCTTCATAGCTCTTACCATCTTCTACTCCCAAAATTATATTTACAGGCTTTGTAGCATCATAAATGACCTCTACCGGCTTCATAGTAGACTTATTTCCTGCAGTATCTATTACTTCAAGATTAAAAATATATTTGCCGTCTTTATCAACAGTTTTTAGAAATCTCAACTCGCCATCTACAAAATCATAAGGCTCATCAGTTCCATTTATCGTAGCTGATACTATAGATATTTCATCAGTATTCCAAACCTCAATGATTGGAGTAAATACTTTATTTGTATGTTTTCCTACAAGCTCTTCCGGTTTAAATTTAAACGTTGCTCCATTCTTATTTACGGAGAAATTCACCTGCTTCCTGGTAACATTACCTGCCAAATCATATATAGTAACGGTCAGAATGTAGTTGTCATCAATATATATAGGATCAAGCTTTAGAATATAGCCTCCATCCTGTCTCTTTGCCTTATATATAAGTTCTCTAAATTTTCCATCCGTAACAGATTCAAGGTTTATTTTTGACTTAGATAAATCTATGTTTACATCACTATATCTTACTACCGGTGACACCGTTCTTGCATTTGCTGTAAGATTTTCTACTCCGGTTATTGTGATATAAGGTGCTACAGAGTCAACATTTACTTTTTCTTCAAATGAATTTTTACCATTTTTTACTACTGAAATTCTATATTCACCATCATCATCAAATAAAATATTTGCCTTATGATTTTCACCATTTGAGCTCCACGAATAATTTACATCTGATAATACTTCTTTTCCACCTATATTCTTATACACTAATACAGAATAATTATTTGCATCAAAATTATTGTCCTCTACATTTACAGATGTAGTTCTGGTATTTATAAATCCATTTACTCTATTATTTGAAGTATCCGAATTTATACTTACTCTTGGGCTAACAGTACTTGTACTCTCACTTCTATTGTTATTTCCAGTGCCTGAGGGAACATAAGTTCTTGTATTTCGTTGAGGTTCTACTTCACGGTTTATTGAAACTTGACCTGTTATACCGCTGTTTTCCCCTTCATTTACGATTGATATAGTACTTATGTCATTAGTATTTGATGTAATACGATCTTGGGTATTAGTTATTCCTACATCTACAACTGAGATATTATTTACAGTTGTTCCTGTATTCCCATTATTGGGTCTATTTCCTTCATTATATGAATCAACAGTTATGCTTTCAGCTGTAACTGAATCTGTGGTCATACTTTCAACAATATTTGAATTATCCGTCACGCTTTCAACTGTATTTGAATTAACCGGTAAGCTTTCTTGTTCATTTATCTCAATCTGTGTATTCAATCCCATGGTTGTTTCGGTAACTATTTCCGGATCCGGTGTATCTTCTACAGGTGGTTGCACAGCCAAGAAAAATATTTGATTTCTATTCCCGTTCTTAGACACAAACTGCTGCATATTATCAGCTATAGTATTCAAACTATCCTCTCTTGCAATATGTACTCTACTTCCAATAGCAAAATATACATTACTTCTATACAATGTGATACTTGTATTTTGACTCTCCTCACTGCTAATCGGCAAAAACCCGGATCTTATTACCAAGTCCTCTCTGATTGAATTTGTAGCTGTTGCTGTTGATGGAGTGGCAACTGATGATGTGGCAAGAGTAGGCGGATTTGACACATCATAATCCTCAATTTCAATACTTCCGCCATTTCTTATAACATTTTTGATATTATCAAAAGAATTTTTCACCAATATTGGACTCCAATTAGAATAACTCTCATCATTTGTATCTCCAAGATCCATCGGTGTAGGCAATGTCAATGTACCGTCTATATCAAGAAATGATGAAACATTTCTTATATGATAGCCTCTACTATCCCTAAATATCAATCCTATAACAGTATTTGACTGAATAGCCATAGCATCAAAACAAAAAGATCTAAAAATAATTTGTAGCATAAAACATATACAAATCAGTATCGATATTAACTTTTTTTCCCTACTTTGAATATTCATAAAACTATCTACCTCCCGCAATCAAATTAATCTCTTCAATAATTTCAAAATCAACGCTCTTCTTATAGTTTTCCAGAGTCTGACCATGGTAATTCTCTAAAAGAATAGTTTCTTCAGTATTTTCGATATTACTGTCTGTATGTGCCGTCCTTTTTATTAATCTACTACTCATCAATTTTCCGGAATTTGTTTTTCTAAGTGGCATTGTCTTATTTTGCATTCTTTGATCTACTGACCATTTTTTCTTTGAACCATAGCTTAAGATATCTCTAAATGCTTTCTTTATACCAAAGCCAAACCATATCACTACACTTATTATCAGCATACCTCCACCAGTAAAAATCCCACCAAAATATAATATTTTGTGCATTATATACCTCCAATATTTTGTAATTTATTCTTTAATGAAACAAAATTTGAATTATATTCTATTCCCGGTAATTTGCTTGCATCTTTATAGACTTTAGCGGAAGCACTTACATCTTTTATGTCCATAAGTAACATTGTAGATAAACTTATATATGCAGTAGCATCCATAGGATACTTTTCTATAAGTTCCTCATATTCTGACTTTGCTCTGTCGTATTCCCCCAACGTTCTATATATATCACCTATTCTGTTTTCAAAAAGAATATTCTGTGAAGATGTCTCAAATATTAGATATTGCTCATAGTATGAGATAGCTTCATACAAATCATTTCTGGCTTCATTATCCTCCAAGTTGGTATTGGCCCTTCTATAATGTGCATCAGCCATTCCAAAGTATACTTCCGGTAAATATTGTTCTTTTAAATCTTTGTCTATATAAGGACTTTTCAATATTTCATCTGCTTTAAGTAAAAGCTCCATAGCCTTATCAAAAGGCTGTTCACCTACCTTTTGTATACCAAAAGCATTAGCTCTATATATCTTTGAAAGTGTAATATATATCTCTACTTTTTCTTCCTCATTCACTTCTGTATTTAGATACTCATCTACATGATTCATATCCTCGACTATAACCTTCCAGTCTGTACCTATCTCTGATAACGATCTTGAAAGGGAGGAATAATACTTTGCTTGAGGATATTTTTTTGTATTCACTTTATCGAAATATCTCGCAGCAGTTCCATAATCAATATCAAAATCTGTGTCCTTGTTATTTCCAAGAAAATATATCTGTCCCATTTTCATCATTATGTCATCATTTTTATTCAAGTCTCCTTCACCTGAAGCAATCATAGCTGAAAGTACCATCAGCCCATTCCTTGTTTGTCCCATATAACAGTAATAATCTAACATCCTTATATATGCTTCTGTGTTTTGTGGTGCTATATTTATAGCATCTTGAAAATAACTCAAAACATTTCCATCAATACTGTTTTCATCACTATTAGATGCTATATTTAGAGCTGCTTCTGACAGATAATTATTATAAAGCTTGGATATTTCTCTTCTCTCCATACCATTGACTATAAAAGACAGTGAAAAACAGGATATTGACAGAACAAGAGTTGTAGCGAAAAGTAATATTTTTTGTTTTTGTCTTACTATATATGAATCGTCTAAATCTCTAAAATGCTGTAATGCATAAGACATTTCCTTGCAATCATTAAATCGTTTTTCAGGATCCTTTCTTGTAGCTCTAAGTATAATCTTTTCAAGTCCGTTTGATAATCTCTCATCCCATTTTCTAATAGGATATAACTCATATGGAGGCTCTGAAGGATTTACTCCGGTCAAAAGGTGATACATAGTAGCTCCAAGATTGTATATATCAGTCCTTGCATCAGTTTGTCTTAGAGTTCCACCGGCAAACTGCTCCGGTGCTGCATAACCTAGTGTACCAAGACAGGTGGTGTCTGATACACTGTCATAATTATATCTTCTTGCCGTTCCAAAATCTATTAATGTTATCTTACCGTCAGGTCTTAGCATTATATTTGCAGGCTTCAAATCCCTATATATTATTGGTGGTTTTTGTGAATGCAGATAATCCAGTACATCACACAGCTGTATAGCATATTCAACTACTCTCTCTTCTTCAATGGTTCCCTGCTCTGCCAAAATATCAGATAGTGGTCTACCCTCTACATAATCCATTACAATTATTATTGTATCGTCATTTTCAATTATATCCGCAATACTTGGTAAGTATTGATGTTTCAGCTCTTTTAGGAGATTCGTTTCAGTTATAAGACTTTGTCTCATAATCTCATAGTTTTTATTTTTTTCTTTTCTCATCTCCTTTATGGCCCATTGTTTATTTGCCTTTTCATTCATTGCCAAATAAACAATGCTCATACCGCCCTGACCGATTTTATTTAAAATTTTATATTTCCCATCTAAAAGGCTGCCAATCTCCAACATATTTCCCCTATTACTGTATCTTAATCAAAGCTGCTGAAATATTATCATGTTCCTTTCTTTTGAGGTTTAGATCTATCAATGTACGCAATCCCTTGTTTAGCTCTGTGTTATCACATTTTAACAATGTGTTTAAAATCTCTTTTTCAGATATCTCATGTCTAAATCCATCACTACAAAGTAATAAAATATCACCTTTGACCACTTCACCGCAAAACATATCTGGCTCTACATCTTCTGTAGCTCCTATACATTGCAAAAGTACATTTCTTCTAGGATCTCTTCTTGCATCTACATCATTTAGCCTTCCTTCTGCTATTTCCTTTGCAATAACAGTATGATCATTTGTGAGTCTACTTATTTTAGATGATGATATCTTATATAATCTTGTATCTCCTACATGGCAAACAAAATATTTTCTTCCTACCAAGAGAATAGCTGTTATAGTAGTACCCAGATATATACCATGCTCTTTCCCATAGTATAGTAATCCTTCATTTTCAGAACTCAAAATATTTCCAAGATCAATACCTATCTTTTTTTCATCCCAGATATTTTCATAATTACTATAATGATTTGTAAACCAATCAGAAAATGCTTCTACAATGCTCTTGCTTGCAAATTCTCCACAAGATAGACCACCCATTCCATCACAGATTACTCCAATACAAACCTCTTCACCCTTAAATCTTGCTCTTTTTAGAATAATACTGTCTTGATTACAATTCTTTTTTAATCCAACCTCAGTTTGTGCTGCAAAAACATAACTCATATATTATCCTATGTGAAATTCGAATTCTTCATTTGCCAAACTGATAATATCATTGTCCCAAAGCTCCACTTCCAGACTTGGTGATATCTTTTCGCCATTCACCATGGTAAAGTTTAACGACTTCAAATCTCTGATAAAAAAAGCTCCATCTTTTCGTATGATCTCTGCATGATTTCTTCCTACAGAAGTATTATCATTTATACAGAAATCTACATAATTTTTTTCTCTACCAATTCTAAAATCAGACTTATCTATTACAATTCTCTCCCCGGTTCTCTTCCATATCAAGAATGAATTTATTATACTTTTTTGTAATCCCAACAATGTCGTTTCGCCCATATTAGAAAAATTTTGTAATACTGTAGTTTCTGCAAAGCCACTGCTATTCAAATCATTTGCCTTAATATTATTCTCAACTGCAGAATTTTCCTTCTTTTTACCAAATAAAGAAAATTTCTTTTTCTCTTTCGTAGTTTTTGCACCTATATTTATGGGATCATCTCTCCCAGGAATCAAAAAGCTGTTACTCGTCTGATTACTATTTTCAATTTCTTTTTTCTTTGACAAATTTGCAAATCCAAAAATACTCTTTTTCTCCTCCTTTACCTGATTTCCATTGATATTTCGTATTGCATTGTCAATACCGGGAGTAATAATACTTTTTATTTCTTGTTGTTTGATATTATATTGGGGATATGCCGGTGCTGAAGACATAGGCTTTACAATTCCTTCTATGTTATTGACTTTTCTTTCCTTTAGATCTGATTTGAGTTCAACTTTTTTTACACTTGGTTTTTCAATATGATTTTTATACTTTAATTCAGATAATAAATGCAAAAATTTATCATAAGAAAAGTCTTCTTCGTCTGAGAGTTGCTTTGTTATATCAGCTGCGAAATATGCTGCCTTATCATTTTTTACCATCATATCCAACAATAGATTTTTAAAGAATGCTGATATACTTATACTATTTCTTCTGTTTTGTATCGGTAAAAGAATCATTCGTATTCCTTCATCCTCTACAAATATATATTCATTTTCTAAAATAATCTGTGATTCTCCAAGCATATATTCTTCAATACAGCTTATAGCTTTACAGATATTCTCAAAAATACCTAATAGATCTTCCTTTGTAAGTTCCTCACAAAGATATTCATTAATATTTTTTATAAATCCTACCTTATACTTAAACTCTATATTCTTATCATTTGTAATTATATCTATCGGAAATAAACCCGGAATATCATTGTTTTGCATTATACCTATACTTACATTATCTATTTTATCAGTACCTCCGACATCATATATTAGCTCGACACCTTTATCCGCTTCATTTTTTATAAACATTCGCTCCTCCTATCTCAAGTTTTCCAAAAAAGGAACTTGTGCCAATATATTTGTTAAGTCACTATTTTCAACACTATAGTTTTTTATAAATTCTCTTACATAAAGATTTGGTGGTATAGATACATGATTCACATCACTTACCTTATTACATATAATAGTAAGTTTATTTGTTATATCAATATTTCCACCATTTTCCAACAACTGTAATGCTTCATTCAAATCCGACATTTTCTTTATCCCAAACTTGGTTTCCTCAAAAACTAAAACAATCTTATGTGCAAGTTTTGAAAAAACATTCAGTCTACTACCTATATTTAGGCTGCTATCTATTATTATATGCTTATACTTACCCATACTTTGTAATTCCTGAATAAGTGTTGCTATATCATCATCATTCATCTCAAGCATATCAAGTGCTATTCTTGCCTCATTAAAAAAATCTAATCCTTCTACAGTCTGTAAAACATTGCTTTCTATTTTTAGCGAAACGCTCTGCTTTTTACTCTTTATTGCATATATTATTTCATCAAATCCCACATTACTCTCTCCCTCCAAGAATATACCTGATGAATTCAATGTTTCAAAGTTTAAGTACAAAGTAGGTATTCCTTTCATAGCCAGTTTCTTTCCATATGCTATTGCCAAAGAAGTAGCACCTGCACCTCCATTTACTGACATAAACACCTCTACTGTAGTATGATTCCCATCATTGAATTTATATGCAATATCACCATTTGCTCCATCTGCCAAAATATTCAAAATTTCTTTATATATCTTGTCAGGCTTTTTAAATTTATTAATCGTTTTTATATTGTTTTTTCTTTCTATCAAATCTCTATCTGATAAATATGCAATACTTATCTTTCCATTATATAGAGATAGATCCTCTTCTATGTCTTCAGCTACAAGCATTACATCAATAGTCTTATTTCCTCTATTATTTTCAAATGAATCCAAAGAAGAGAAAGTCAATATTTCTATTCTGTCATGGTAATTTTTAATATAAAAATCCGATAATCTTTTTCTGTAATCCTTATCACTGTCTATTAAAGCTAATCTGATCTTCATTAAAACCTCCTATTTTGCAAGTTTTATAAATTTCCAGGACGGCTTTTTAACAGCCGCTATTCCACTATTATTAAAGCTATATGCTTCATTAAACTCAAAATCAATTACTACTGTGGAATTATTGTTTATATAACCCCATTTTTCTCCATTGTATACAGCAGCAAATCCATTTGAAAAAGCTTTCACATCCTTGTATTCAGTAATAAATTCAATTTCACCGTTCTTATTTGCAAATCCCCACTTACCATCTACTTTTACTGCTGTAGATTCATCTGCTATAAATGCCTTTGCATCCTCGAAACCTGCATTACCTTTTATCTTTCCGTCTAAATTGAAAATATGATACTTACCTTCAAATTTTGCAATATATACATTTTGTGATGTTGCAAATCCGAAATCATCCATTATCACATCCTCATATATAAAATCAGTAACTTGTGAGAAATCATTTTTTATAATAGCCCATTTTCCATTTTGCTTTACTGCTGCTCTCTTATTTGCAAAACTGCCTGCAAATTCGTAAGTATTATCTGTTGCCTTAACAGCATTTTCGTCAATATAAGAACACTTTCCTTCACTACAATATGGAGCTAAATTATTTCCATATACTCCAAGAGTCTCTACTTTAAAATCAGTAGCTAGCTTTTTATATCCATTTTTATCAATATAGTACCAAGCGTTATCTTCACAAACTGCGGCATAGTTTGGTTCTTTTCCATAGGGATATATTTTCTCATATATAGCTTTTATCTTTTCGCTTCCATCAGACTTTATAAGCCCCTCTTTTCCATCCTGCGAAAATACATAAAAGCCATTATAATATCCACTTATAGAGTCCTTACCAAAGTATATCTCAGTGTATGTTCCTCTAAGTTTACCCTGCATCTCCAGAAATTCATCATCATTTGTATCTTTCTCCAAATATGCATTTACAAGTTTGAGAGCATTAGCAGTTTGTTTCCTATCCATATAGTAGTCAGTCATCTTTCTTGCTACATTTCTTGGATAATTATAATTTTCTAAAATCATATTGCCATGCTTTTCAAAGTCCTTGTACTTCTCTAATTTTAGATAATCATCAAGTATTGCTTCTTCTATAGGTAATTTATCCTCTGTAAATTCTCTTGCCTTCTTATACTGTTCAACTGCATCAATATAAATTTCCTTTTCATCCAGTTCTCTTGCTTTTGCCATATAATCTTTATAATTCTTATATTTTCTGGCATTTCCGCCTATTATATTGCCCCAGCCAAGTACCAATAATAATATTATTGTAGGTGAAAGTATTTTCTTCATTGTCATATATCGCTCCTAAAATCCAAGGATCATACAAGTTGTCACTCCAAAAGCTATAAATGGAGCAAAGGCTATCTCATCCTTTGTAGTTGCCTTTTTAGTCAATATCTTAAACATTCCATAAACAGCAATAGATACCAACGACACCATCAATACGCCAATCAGTGCATAGGTTCTTAGATAAAATCCTAATGCTCCTATAATCTTTATATCACCCATACCTACACCATTCTTACTCACCGCCTTACTTATTGCAAATAATCCAGCACCTAGAATCATTGCCACAGTAGAATCTATAAAGATAGCCAATGTTTCTACTTTGTTTTTAAATATATTTATTAATATAAGTATACTTGCAATACTTAGAATAGATATAATGGCTTCATTTGGTATTATTTTTTCTCTATAGTCAATACCTGCAACGATCAATACTACAGAAATTATAGTTAGAGCCTTAAGTGATTTTAAGATATCATACTCATACACTTTATATAAAATCCCTATAGCTACACCTATCAATAGATATATGACCAATAAATATATATTCTGCTTTGATATGTTATATCTTTTTTTGTATATATATTCTGTCATAGCATATGCTATCAACATAAACAATATACATAGTATCAAATTTACCATCACTCACCTCCTATTCTGTAGTATATAGTTTTAATACTATTCCATTTTCACTTGCATACTCAGTTGCAGCCACTATTGCCTTTTGTTGGTCCAAAGTAAGATCTTTATTTTTTACAACAAGATAATAATATTTTGTATTATACTTATCACTAGTAACATCTCCCTGCCCACTGAAGTCTTCCAGTTGTTTCATATCCTTTTTTATAGCTTTTAAAAACTTACTTCCATCTTGGTACTGTATCAAGTCTGTATCCATGCTATGAGTTCTTGCTATATATTTTTCACTCTCATTGAATATACTTATATCTTTAAATTCATTTGAATCCAGATTTCTCTTTACTACAGTATTATCATAATTACTTATCGCTTCTCCACGCTCTTTGGTATTCATATCCCATACTGATGAAGGTATGTTAAGCTTATTTCCCTGTGTAGCCACCGGAACTATTTCATCAAACTTATCCTCAATTCCCGGCTTTTCATCTGCACCATCTTCTAATGCTGCACCTGCTACATTTCCTCCTGCCTCATTTGGCTCATTGAAACTTCCGTCTCCAATCCAAGCCCTTGTAGATGCAGTGTTTTTTAATGTAAAATTCACCTTATCTACAAATGGCAAAGGTATTCTCATCTTATATGTTGCACTTATCTCAATACTTTGCATATCCAAAAAGAAACTTGAACCCCAATAATTTATTCCATTTTTTCCACCTTGCACTCCCAGATTTTCAAAATATCCCTCCGGAAATCCTTGCAAATACTTATTGGTTACAGTTCTACTTATGGGCATCGCTACTGCAAGCTTCACTGCATCATATGCACCATCTTTTATTACTGCCAATATTCCATTAAAAATAGCCTTTTCATCTGAAAAATAGTCTGTAACCGAAGTATGCATTGCCTGTCCTGCATCATATATCTCTTGTGCACTTTTGCCCACACTACTCATTTGAGATATTATATCTTCCGGATATTGTTCAGAGCCTTCATCCAATATACTCGAAGTTACATCTGTTGCATTTTCCAGTCCATTTGCACTGGCTTCGAAAAACACCTGTATTGTATTTAACATTTTCTTTGTTTTCTCAGCAAATTCTCCTGCATTATCTGATGCAGTCTGCCCTATATTGTGTACTCCAAGTTTCTTTGCTATATAAGCATATTCAGATACTTGCTTTGCAGTCTGATTTATAGCATTCTGTATGCCGGTATATGCCCTATACACATTCAGCATACTCAAAAGTGCTATATAAGCTGTAATAAATATCATCAAAATAAGACTGGCCTCTACTGTTATAAAACCTCGTTGCCTACCTCTATCCATAATTTTGCTCCTTGTAGTGTGGTTGTTCGCTACAGTTTACTTGCCTAAACTCCAGTATTCTTTTTGACCAGCATATATTGGATACTAAATTATGCAATATCCATTACTTTCCACTTCCATATATTATTTTATAACTTGTAAGTGTATTCATCGATGCTTCTGAAGATTTTTTTAGCTTCTCATAATTCTCTTCCATAGTTTTTGCCTCCTCAGTATTTGACATATCTGCCGGTCTAATGAGCCATACGGCCATACCCATTCCATAGCCAAATACATCATCGGCAGCACTTGATCCTGCTCCCTCCGGACTAAAATAATAGTATGCAATATATCCTGTCCTTACTAATTCAGGATCATAAGTATTTGAAGGATCTTTTCTTGTAATATCTATATGTCCCTCTTCTTTTATAAAATCAACACCACTATAATTTATCTTCTCTGTATTATCTACTATTACCTCATATTGCTGTTCAGAATACATTTTATACATTCTTCCATCTTCAAAAAAAGAATCCCAAATAAGTGTCAACCCTTTAAGTATGTCAGGAATCCTCTCTAAATCTTCACTATATTCTACATGCCATATTTCCTCTGCTGATCTTTTATCAACACACTCTTGCTTAAAAGAGCAAGTTGCACGTTCACCTTTATTTTCATCAAATCCTAAAATACTACTGCCACCTGCCTCAATAAAGCCTGCTTTTGGAAATAAACTATTTTCATCTAAATCTATCATTCCTATAGTACCTAGCGTTTCCCCTTGTTTAAAATCAGATGTTTTAGTCCTAGTCTTATTTGCCTGTACTTTAGTAGTTTCCTCTACCTTGCTTTCATTTGCAGTGCTATCACTATTTACAGTACTACTTGTGCCATTATCAGACTTACCACATCCAATAATAATTAAACTTGCTGTTACTAATACACCTATAACTAATATTTTCTTTATATTTTTCATTTTCTTTACTGCCTATAAGGCAACCTCCATATTTAGTATCCCAGTACACCCTTATAATTTATCGGATATCCGAATGCATCCTCTAATTTAAATATCTCATTATTATTATTAATTGTTTCCAGATTGATAAATATAGGTTTTATCTCCGCTTTAGCTTCTACCTGCAATAGTACTGTAGCTTCTTGCATAGAAAATTCCTTTCCGGCATAGTAGAGTGAACCTTCCTTGCTTGCATTTGTCTGTATAAGATTTCCCATCCTACAGATAACGCCTTGTTCATCTATCAAATACTGTATAGCCAAAAACACCATCAGATAGTCTCTATAGCTCATATTAAATGTACTTGCCTTAGTCTTATCAAAACCGTTTAATTCCAGCTTATCCCTGCCCTCTCCTATTGTAAGAGCATCACCACCTGCACCTTCAAACTCCTTATTAAACTCATTTATTTTATTATTAATAACTTCCTGAGCATTACTGTTGGCAGTATCAATGGCAGATCCTATACTTGTCTTTAGCTTTTCTTTAAGCTGACTTCTATTTATCACAGAATTTATAGCATTTACTAGCCTTTCTTTTCTCTCCTTGAAAAAACCATCTATTTTTTCACTTACAGTCTTTGTTACCTCATTAATATTTTCCTTTGTAATACCGATTGCCTGCATTACCACCTCAACAAGTCTATCCTGACTTTCACTATTATTTATAGCCTTAAATGCCTCAAGCTTTGCTCTAGCTACCAGACCACCATTGGTCACCTCAGCTTCTATATCAGCCTGCATCTGATCAAAGCTCTCCTTTATAGATGTTCTAAGTCGCTCTTCCATTCCATCTCTGGCATCTCCTACCTGTGCCAAACACCACACTATCTTTTCCTGTATAGGAGTCTGTATAGATGTTATAATGGACTCTGTAGATGTTTCTACCATACTATCTACATAATCATCTAATGTATGATTAAAACTCTCTTTAGTTTCATCTGTATACTCATTCATTTTCTTATAGAGTTCACCTGCTGCTGTCTCTGCAACAAATTCAACCATACCACTAAATCTTGATCTCCATACATTTGGATTCTTATATAGTGGTACTGTTTTCCCCGCTAGCAGATCATTTGTATCTAAAACGCTCTCGGTCAATGCCGCTGCGAGTAACAATACATTTTGCACTATTGGAATACCGAAACCTGTCCAGCCTGCTATTGCAGTAGCCATAACAAATGTTTCATTTCTAAGAGCACTGTCACTGGTATAAGCATATATAGCATTCAACAATATTCTTATCCCAAGAATTCTATTATATACTCCATTTACATTTTTCCGTAGATTGGGATTCCCTAGGAGTATATATTCTTGCTCCGCTCTATAGGCTGCATTATTTTTCTCACTAAAAGGTATACCTGATAGAGTCTTTTCATTTGTATTACCTCCCACCTCTCTGTTTGTGGTATAGCAGCTGAACATCGTAGTAGTATATGCCATAAGATATAGCTTATCTCTTCCACCCACAAGTATATCTTCAATTCTATCAAAACCTGAAATAGCTTCATTTGATGTATTTAAAGTACGATCTACCAGCTCATCTGCCTCTCCATTTTGTAATGATTCCAATGTGTTTTCATCCATTATCTGTGCTGCCTTTGCACTTGTATTCATTACATTGGCTATATTCGTGTTGTTTATTTGCACCGGTTCCGGAGTATTATACACATTTGAGCCATTAATCATCTTATCTCTCTTACTTTTCTCCTCTGAATCTCCATCCGGCTTAGTTGCCACACTATTTCTCTCAAAAAAAGCAAAAAGTGAATCCACATAGTATTTTCCATCATTATCTGCGTTCCAATCATATGTAGCATCAATATCGTAACACTCTACTCCAAGGAAGTTTCTCAGTTTTGGATCTTTATATTCAAACTCAGAATCTACTACTTTATAGCCTCCATCCATCTCCACTACTTTCGGTATCTTACCGGGTATATTCTTCTCAAAGTCAAAAAATGATAAACTGCTGCTCTCAGTATTTTCATAAATACCCAAATTATTTAATGCATTCTGCTTTGATTCAATCTGTGAATTTGTATCCAAGGTATCAGTGTTTGTCAATACAGATACATAAGATATTATATTTTCCACCCACTGTTTATCAGAATCCAATGATGTAGCCGGTGTTATACCTGCATATTTGAACTTTTCAAGATCCGTCATGACCTTAGTTGAATAGTCTATGGAGTTGTCAAATATTTTTGTCATTTCATCAACATATCCTTCTATAACCGCTTTCGTCTTGACATTGTAGTCTTGACGCATATCATTTTTTACACCTGACTCAGCCATATTTCCGATATTAATATCCCATCTATCAGCTATTTTTTGTAGTATCTCTGAGGCTTCTTTTAGTTCTAAAAGTTTTTCCCTTACATCTGATGCCTTACTCTTTAATTCAGCAAACCACACATAATAATCTCTTGCATTTCGCATTTGAGGTATAGCAAGAAGTTCTATATCTTTTTTTAGATCTTGCATATATTTATCTCTGAGATTATTAATATTATAGTTTGGTCCAAAAGGTACATTAGATATTTCTGTACTACCATAATGTTCAGGGATTATTTCATTGACACCATTTTCACCCCAATCACCGATAAAACTTTCATCATACCATTTCTTTACTCGTTTCCATTCGTCCTCTAATTCCTGTTTTTCTGCTTCTAATTCTTGTTTTTTATTTGAGTTATCATTTTCTCCACCATCATTATTTTTCAGACTAGCTAAATCTTCATTAATTTTTACTATTCTTTCGTTATATAATTTAAATGAATAATCATACCTTGCATTAACTGTATGAAATTTATAAACATTATCTTCATATTCATGATAATATCTCACATATTTATCAAATCTATTATATTCTAAAGAAGCATCCCCCCTTAAGGTTCCTATAGTACTTTCATATGAAAGAGAACTTGTAACAGAATAAAAATCATCTTTCAATTCACTTATTTCACTATCAAATCCGGCTACAGAATCCTTCAACTCTCCACCTAAAGGATTGTGAGAATTATGTTTCCAATATTTATCTTCCCTAAGTTTAGGCAATTTTTCCACCTGTACATATGCTATTGCATCCCTTGTAGCATATTGAAAATTATTATTCCCCCATCTGTATACACCTTCCTTGATCTCAAAAGGAGTCTTAAAATTTCCGTTTGTATTTATAAGATAATCCTCATAATCTCTAGAAAGTGCATATATCTCTAGGCACAGATCCTGAACGTCCTTTAGTTTCTTTTCGTAATCCCTCTTAGCCTCCAATGCCTTTTGCTGGTCTGGTAATGATTTCAATATATTCATCTTTTCAAGGAATCCATATCCAATGACCGCCGGTGCTCTATATTTCATATAGTCAAGTACCTGTGCCCTAAGCACATTTGCATTGGAAAGATTTGCACCTGCTGCCTGACTTATTTCAAATCCATCGTCAGCCAACTTCATTTTCATTATATCTGAGATTTCACTTCCACTGCTTCCAGATAGAGCTATATCAACAAGCTCTTTTACCAGTCCCTGATCATTTAGACCATTACTATTTAATGTAGCATCAAAGTATACTTCCAAATTTTTTCTTAAATCATCCATGTTAGCTGATATAGCAAATATCCCATAGGTATCCTGAAGGACTGAGTTATAATATGTAAGCCCTGCATTCAACGCCATATCTCCTGCACCGGATACTATATTTCTAGCAAGTATTATCCTGCCTCCATCTATCAAAATTGTAGTAAATATCATCACTACCGTCAGAATTAAAGACATAAATATGGTCAGCGAACCATGTCTATTATAAAAGATTTTCATATTACTCACCTTCCTGTTCCGCCCAATCGGTCTCTTAATGTCTTTAACTTATTTACATAGACATCGACCCTTTCTTTTAGATTAAATCTCTCCAAAAGAAAGTCTATAAGGTCTGCCCCAAGGTCGATGTCTCTAACAAATTCTGTTGCATTTGAGGAGAATGCATAACTTGATTCCTGAACATTGAAATTTGATGGAACTCCTACCAAACTCAATACCTTTCCTAATCCATCAGGTAATCTGATGCCATATTTGACATTAGTTTTTACTGTAGGTGTTATTATCCCTGTAATTTCTATATCTGAATCTACGGTTATACCGCTAACCATGGTGTATTTTAGTAAAAGTTCATTTAACTTTTCTTCAAAGTTATTTCCAATTGCATCTCTACTTCTAAAAAAACCTGCATAAAGTTCTCGATCTTTATAGAAGCTGTCAACTCCCGATGTGTTTGGAAAACTTATCACATCTATATCTATCCCATTACTTACTGCTGCCAGATATTTTTCATACCCAGGATATGCAGCCTCTCTTGCAGCTTGTGAAGCAATCTTTGTTGCTCCAAACTGTATAAGACTCTGTTCCAGCTTCAATAGCCCCAATACCAACATTGCTACTATTGTAAGCATAAATAAAGGATATATTAATGCTGCTTCTACCATTAATGCACCACGATTATTTTCAATACGCATATCTCCTCCTTTGATTAATTAATTGGCTTTACTGTGAACCACCTGCAAAAACACCTAAATTATCAAGTATCTGTCCAACTATTTCTGAAAGTCTTGAATTAAATACAGTTGCCAATGTTATTATGATTACTATAAGTACCATAACTGCTACCATGTCTGAAGCTCCACGCTCCTCTTCCTTAAATGCCTTAGCTGCTCCCTGAATTTTCATCACCTGTGCCATAAAGAACAGATCAATAAGTTCAAACATTTTTCCCATTTTGTTGCTCCTCTCTTTTAAAAAATCAATAAAGTTTATTATGTAAAAGCTTGGTCGACCTTTGCTCAAACATCAAAATTTAAGACTGCCAAATATAGGCACTATTATCAAAATCAACACACCAAAAAACACCAATCCGATAGGTAAAATGAGTTTACTACTTGCCTTCTCACCTTTTCTTTTAACCTCATGTTTTTTCTCTTCCCAGGCTTCAGCACTCATATCTCTAAGAAATATAACCACCTCATTACTACCTTTTTGTAAATTCTGTATCATCATTGTAGAGAACTTTCTTAGAGATTTTATAGAACAACGCTCCCCAAAGTTTTTATAAGCCTCCACTTCTTGAGTACCATTGTTTAATTCCATAGCTGTATTTCTCATTTCCTGATATAGTGTACCTTCATTTGTGGCAGATACCTTTATCCATGCCTCTCTTATAGGTACACCTGCATTTACCAGTAATGTAAGCTTTGACAGCATTCCCGGATAGTCTCTAAGCAGTTCATCTCTCCTGGCATTTATCTTGTCATTTAACAGCTCATCTAAGTACCAAATCATCATGGCACTTACTGTTGCTCCTGCAATCACCAATTTGAAATTTCCACTTATTCCTGTTATCAGAAACATCAATAATATAAATACTACTGCAAATGTTATCTGTCCGCCTCTTAATATATAAAAATAATACGGACCATACTGTTTTCCATATATTTCAGAAATAAGCTTTATTTTACCCTTGGAACTTTTACTATTCATATCAAAATGTATCAATTCCATAAAACCAAATCCAATATAATAAATATCTGACATGGGATATTCTCCCTGTGGTATTCCGGATAATACATCATTAAATCTTTCTTTGAATTTATAGTGCAAATATAATACGAATAATGCAAATATCGTAGCTAATATCATAAGTATCATCTCTTTTACATCCTTATACTAACTATTTTTCTTCCCATCATGTATGCTGCTACAAACAATCCAATAGCAAACAGCTTTACAATTACTGTAAATATTGTATTTGTTACTGCTGACATAGATCCAATTCCACTCATTGCAGCCATTATAATCAAGGGCATTACCATCATAATATTTAGTTCATTTTCTTTCTCTGTAAGCATGGTCTTGATTTCCATCTCTATTTCTATCTTGTCACTGATTATTTTTCTACTGTCCCATACAACCTGTTTTATATCTCCACCTTGTCTAAGTCCTGATTCAAATGTTGCAGCAAAGCTTTTTACATCTTCCAATCCACATCTATCTCCAAAATCTTTTAGTAAATCTTCGACAATTATATTATTCGTCATTCCTGCTATTATAATTCTTGTCTCATTAACTATATCTGATTTTTCACCATATAAACTAAGTAGATCTTGATAACTCTCCGCAAATGCCTCCATAGTATTTTTCCCTGAAGAATATGATGTTGTCAAAGCTTCCAACAAGTCCCTAAACTCTATAAGTAAATCCCTTTGTCTCTTTTCTTTACGGTATTTTTTATAGAAATGTATTGCTGGAATTCCACAAATAATTCCAACTATTATTGATAATATGAATACTCTAAAAAAAATCATATTTACTAGAAACCCAAGTACGAATCCCGATAAGAAACCTATAAGATAATCTGTTAATCTCATATGATACAGCTGATAATCATCAGCATTTCCCATAAGTCCATGTCTTTCAATATAAGAATTTGACTTTTTCTTTAAATTTTTTTCCAGCATTAAATTACTCCTTTATAGCCCATAAGTCTTAACTTGAATGTGTTTTTTAAAGGATTTTTTGTTCTCTTCAATTCCCCTACCACTCTATCCATAGTACTGTCTTCGCTTTCCTCAAAAACATATAGTGGATTTAATTCTATTTCTCCATCATTTAATCCCATAACTTCTGATATCTCCATAGTCTTTCTGCTATGATCTCTCAGTCTGGATAAATGGATTATTATATCTACTGCAGAAGATATCTGTTGCCTTATAGCCTCTAATGGTAATCCCTCAGCACCCATAAGTACCATTGTCTCAAGCCTGCTAAGCATATCTCTGGTGGAATTGGCATGCCCGGTAGAAAGTGAACCATCATGTCCGGTATTCATTGCCTGTAACATATCCAGCGTCTCTGCACCTCTTACCTCTCCTACTATTATTCTTTCAGGCCTCATTCTAAGAGATGTTCTTATCAAATCTCTAATGGTTATCATACCTTTCCCTGAAGAATTTGAATTTCTAGTTTCCAATTTTACCAGATTATCTATGCCTACTATTTGAAGCTCTGCCGAGTCCTCTATAGTAATTACTCTTTCACTTTTGGGGATATAATTAGATAATGCATTAAGAAAGGTAGTCTTTCCACTTCCCGTACCACCGCTTATAAAAATATTATATTTTGCTCTTACCAATGTTTCTAAAACTTTAGCTATTTGTGGGGTAATTGATTTATACTTTATGAGTTGCTCAACCGTCATCGGTGTTTTTGAAAATTTTCGAATGGTTAAAGTAGGACCTTTTAATGCTACCGGTGGCAGTACGACACTCACTCTTGAGCCATCCGGTAATCTGGTATCCACGATTGGGTTTGATTGATTTACCTCTCTACCGGCCCTGCCTACAATACGCTGTATTATATCTTCCAGCTTTCTTTGATTATCGAAGCTTTGATTTAGTCTTTCAATTCTTCCGTTCTTCTCGATAAAAATCTCGTCTGTTCCATTTATCATAACTTCTGTGATATCGTCATCTTTTATAATCATATCCAGAAGCCCCAGACCTCTTATAGATGAATAAAGTTCATCCGTTAAATTCACTCTTTCCTGTATTGAAATATAGATATCGCCTAACTGCTCGCTTACAAGTTTTTCTATTTTTGTGTAAAGCTCTTCATCATTTAATTTACTTAGATCAAAATATTTAGATATGTATTCTCTTGATTGATATAAAAAAGCTTTGCGTTCCAAATCGTTCATGTTGCTCTCCTTTAAACATAATATAAATTATATCTAACTAACCAAGTGTAATACCCACAATTTGTAACAAAAGTTTATGGCACGATTATATCTGCCTAAACTATGACTGTCAATATACCTATGTTAATTTTGTGAATGTTTTTTTATGACGTATTATTTTATTGTTAGTACTGCATAATAAATTTTGCTGTTTTTATTAGTAGTGCATAAAAAATAAAGCTTTGTCGTAAGATAATCTTAATAATTTTTGGAAGAATCACTATTACCATACAATAGTATAGTGTAGTAAAATCATCAAATAATACAACAAATGTATACTTTCAACTCTCAAAAATAATCACATAATGCAATGAGTGTCTAGTTTAAAGATACTAAAATAACCATATAATACAATAAATATCTAGTTTTAAAAATAAAAAATACCGAAGTCGGTTGATAATTAACCTACTTCGGTATCTAATAAATCATTTTATAATACTGAGCTCTCTCTCCTATATCCGCTAAATGGTAGTATTTTTATTTTTTCAGAGTTATTAAAAAGTATTTTTCTAATCTTCTGTCTTCTGATTCGATTTCCTATAAATATAACTTTAGCATCTTCAAATGTATCTGTTAAAAGAAATGAATACTTTCCACCTGCTACATCAAAGATAATACTCCCATTCTTCAGAGGAATACTCCCCTTGGAACGAATTATATCACCATACTCACCTCTGATAATATTTTCCATAAAGCACATAAAGCTACCTATACCACCCACTGTGACATCTGATAAAGAAAATGTATCAAGAGCAATTGTTGATTTATTTAGGTTCTCTGGAATTTTACTACTTCCATCCAGGTAGGTACAAAGTATATCATTCCACCACTTGTCAGGATACTCCATATAATGCCTATCTGTAATCACTGCATCCGGAGAAATGCTTTGTACCTCAGAAATTAATTCACCTCTTTCTCTTTCAGACATATTCTCAGTTTTTGAAAGAATTACCTGACCGGCACTACATATCTGATCTCTAAATATATCCGGGAATTCATTTCCATAGCTCCTCATACTCTCTATATCCAGAATACATAATGGAGATAAAAGTCTAATCTTTTCATATTCTATTCTCTGAAGATTTTTTAATATATTTCCCAACTTAGCCACACCTGTTAGCTCCACAACCAAATAATCTGGAGAAATAGTATTAGCAATAGTCAAAATAAAATCAATGCTAATATACCAATAACTCCATTAATTTATCCTAAAATAAAAAAAGTCCAAACCCTTACTTGGATTTGAACAAAAATACTGCCGCAGACCGGAATCGAACCGGTACGGGTATTTCTACCCACGGGATTTTAAGTCCCCTCTTTTTTGTATTAAATAGCTCACAAATACTTAGTTTCTTCCTATTTATTAGACTTTCATTAGACATTATAGTAAAAGCAAAAATTTTGGCAAGGGATGTAACTCTCTTGCCTTTTCTTCTATTCTATAACTTCATACTTGCTCAGATCTGGAGTATCGGTATCCAGCTCTTTTACATATCTGCCCTCAGAGTCTACAAAGAAGTACAGCTTTTCGCTTGCGTCCTCTATATAGCCATTTCTGGCCATCAATCCACTTTGAGTAAGATAGTAAGACTTGCCGTCAACATCCACCCATTGGCCACTGAGCATAGCTCCGTCGGCAGGATTCGTATAATACCAGTCATACCCCTGCTTGAACCATCCTCTAATCATAAAGCCCTTTTGGTCAAAGACGTACCAACGACCATTTATGTACGCCCACCTGCCTGCAATATAACTGTGTGGAGTATCAGCATACCACCACTGGCCATCTTTTGTCGCATTCCAGCCAAGCGGATACTTTACCTGTGCAGGTCTGCTTTCCTCCGCTCTTCTACCGTCCTGTAGGGCTATAGCCGTGTGGTGGAACTCATACAGTAAGATATCGCCTCTTCTCAAATATTCGTCAGAAAGCAAATACTTAGGAGCGGTTAAGAGTTCAAATTCTCCTGTTCTGAGCAACGCACTAGCCTCATTGCCTGTGTAGATGTCTCCTGATACTCTTATGCCTGCGGCATTTACACATACGGATACAAGAGCACTGCAGTCAGTCTCACAAGGCCTATTTACAGCTTTTATATTCCAGCCATTTGCCTTGCAAAGATCATATAAAGTAGTTCTCTCATATTGATCATATCCAATATTGTCGTTTCTGCATGCATCCTCCATAGCAGCAGCAATTCTTCCTGCAATCGCGGAATTTTTCGGTCTAAGAACTTTGTTCCAGGGGCGATCATACCACTCCCTAATTGCGACTTCTTTGCCGTCCTGATCGCCTGCAAGGCCACCGCTGTATCTGCCTCTTTCGTCTCTGCTTGCTTGTCCAATTTTAATCATAGATTTCTCCTAATCGTGAATAACTTCTATTCCATACTCTTCTGCTGTAATATTCTCTATTCTACAGCCTCTTGCCGACTCCCATCCCTTTGCAAAAAATACTGCATCAGCCGTTGATAATAACTCTAAAGACTTTCCTAAAAACCACATAGGTTTAGCATCAGCTGGAGCACCTTCAAAATAGCTGTCAATTATTTCAATATCTCTACCATATTCCGCGACAATACTATCGACAATGATTTGCCTTTCCTTCTTTATTTGCTCATCAGATAAGCCTTTCATCGGCTGGCTAATAAAAATTCTTTTCATTCTATTTCTTCCTTTCTCAACTCTTCTGCTTTTTTCTCAACGCAACTAAAAAAGAGAACCTATCGGCTCTCTAAATACATTAACATGTTAAACATCATTACTATTTTCATTGTTTTTATCTTTATTATTCCCAGTAAACATGCCTATAACACCCAATGCAGACACTCCGGATAATATACTTCCTGATACTTGATGATTATTAAGAATCAAGTGTATGCCACCAACAATTATCAAAACTGCTATTATAAACCCCAAAACCTGCCCCAAATTATGTGCCTTAATATTAGCGTTTAGATACTTCTTCTCCATCTCCCTGCGGTGTTCTGTTTCTGCAATACCATTTTCTATTATTCTTTTGGCTGCATCTGGATACAGTGCGTTGTATCCTTCAAGTATTTTGGGATGTGGTAAATCTCCTTGATATATTTCAAGTCTCTGATATATTAAATTTCTCTCTGCTTCCGGAAGACTCTCCACCTGACTTACTATATTGTCTATCTCGTACTCATTGTTTAACGGCGAATCCATTTGCAACCTTCCTTATCTCAACGAGAGATTTCTTATAATCTTTTCTAATCCTCTCTTTTCCGGAAACATCCTGGCTTTTGACAGGTTCAATATTACCATTATCGTAAAAGGTTGGCATTTTAATATCCTGTATACCTTTTATAAATGAATTTAATAAACTGTTGTTTCTACAAGCCTCCATTTTGCTAACCTCCTTTTATTTAGAATATTATCAAAAACATATGAGAATATCAACAAAATTATTAATTTATAAGAAATATTAAAACTTTATTTGCCGTAAAAAATTATTCCTTATCCTCAATCTCTATAAATTCACCTGTGTTCTTCTTTAAGAAGCTCTTTACTGTAACCCATACCTTGCGTACAGGTAAGCCTGATAAGGTCATATTCTTAAGTGCTGACAAAACCTCATATACTATATAAAGTAACGCAAAAAACTCCATCACTGTAATATCTTGTAAGTGTATATATTCTCTTATAGTGCCAGGAACAAAACCTATTAGATTCACCGGGCATAAAATATCTACAAATACCAGGCATACCAAAGATAACAGCATACCAATTTTGCGGATGCCCCCATCAATACCTATGCTTGAATTAAAGTCCCTTTCCTTCGCTGCTCTTAGGCTTCCAAATACCACATCCATCACAATCATTATTATAACTAACTTGAATAATGTATTGTCTCTCATAATTTCAAAAACAGGTTTAAAAATATCAAAATGCATTACAAATGCTCCTTTCTTGCAATAAAAAAGAGGGGGTTTCCCCTCTTCATGTTATCAAAAATACTTTTCTTGTTATCAAGCTACATCATCAGATACTCATCCGTTTTCATGAACTCTTCTACCGCTTCTTTGTATTTTGCCGGTACTTCATCAATTGACATAAGTCCATACTTAATCCTTGACGCATAAAATCTCACATACACTTTTAACTTTCTTTTACTGCTCATTTCCTTCTCCTTCCTCATCTGAACTCATCAATTCAACAAGCATATTTGATAGGGCATCTATACGTCCTGTCAATGTTGCCTCTACCTGCTCCACTTTATCCATAGCCCTGAACATGAGTAATGCCTGTATCTGAGAAATTACTCCTGTCTCATCCTTTACAAAATTTATAGTGATGCCCTGCAGCTTTAGGCCTGTTACAGTCTCCTCGCTGCCATCACTTTGTACTGTCATGATTACAGTATTTGCATCTGTAAGCTTGTCCTTAAGCTCATCAAGCTTTGCAAAATTTTCTATTACTGTGACATACGTGTCGCCATAGTGCGTGCTTAACTCTATCTCCGTCTTGTCCTTTAATATTAATTTGCTCATTTAAACCTCCTAATTTATAAATTCTATATGACTTATTCCAAAAATATCATTAGTTGCCCTCACAATAGTTCTTGACGTAACCTTATCCCCAGATGGATTTATTACAGCAAAGCCTAGTACAATTCTATGATGTCCTTGCAAATCTGATACATCTACATCAACGAAATACTCAGCACCTGTGGGTATATCCAATCCTCTGGTATCCAATAAGACCTTAGAGACTTGAGGTATTATTCTACTAGTCCCTGTTTTTTTCACCATATTAGGATTTACCTTTATTTTTGTATAAGGGTTGTATTCAGCATAGTGATTCGTTGATAATGCCCATACAACACCTACTAAATCCCCCATACTATTTACAGCCCCCCAGTCACCTCCATATGGGAATTTAAGACCTAATCTTATGGTTTTAAAAGGTGATAAATTCACTGAATGTGCCAAAGTGACTGACTCATTAAGTGTACTCATAGGAGCATACCAGTGTAACCCTGTATATCTAGTGTCAAATCTTATAATACCATCTCTTATTTCTGTTGAGGGTATACTATAGTTGTTCAAATCTTTCCCCAACCCTATGTTCGCCACCCCTGAAATTAGTACATTGTCAAAGGTGGCATTCCTAAAAGGGACTCTTCCTACACTGGGGTCTTCCATAGTGCCTGTGACTCCATTTATATTTACGCCTTTTCTAATATTTCCAGGCAGCAGGTTGGGACTAGGTAAAAACGCCCAGTTAGCACCCTGTATATAATGCCCATTCGGGATTTTTACAACAATACCCCTTCCCCTACTTGCGTGAGTATCATCCCACGCAAAACCTTCACCGCCAAGGGCTGTTATAACATCACCCGTATTGCAAATCCATCTTGGAATAGAACCTTCAAATTTAACTCCGTGTTGAGAAGTTGCTGTTTGTCCTTGCAGAACTGAATCCGCTCCTGCTGTGCCCAGATTAGTTGCATCTATACACGTATGAGGATGACCATCAGCTCTGTGATAGTACCCATTACCGTGTGGGAAGTCTATCCAAAATACCGTGTTATTTCTATCAGACCAATTATCAATTCCAAATGCAGTAGATTTGTTGATTCTGTAATTACTATCTTGGGTGTTAATCATTTTGACGTTACCTGTAGTGCCTGCTATGGTAAGATTTGAAAGCATTTTATTTGGATCTACCCCGACCACATTAGCAAGGACTGCGTACGGTATGGATACATAAGGCTTCCACTGTCCATTCTGGCCATAGTATCCCGGCTCCATTCTTGCTACAAATTTGCCTTCCCAGTTAGCATTATAAAACTCTATCGCATCCATTCCGTTTCCACGGTTGACCATCTCACCTTCCACTTTTACTCCAGTCTTGCTTGTAAAAGTACAGCCTCGCAATACCTTATCTGCTGTAGCATCTCCAAGTTTTGCGGAGTCTATACATGTATGAGGCTTATTATCATATCGGTGATAATATCCATTTCCATGTGGCATATCTATCCACATTCTTCCGAACTCATCAATCCCAAACGCATTAGATTTGTTAATATTATAGTTATCGTCAGCTGTGTTAATTGATTTTATAGTTCCTTCGACAACTTCGTCATCACTGTCAGTCGTTACTGTCCTGTAGCCCTGCAAGACCTGAGACTTGCCGGCTGTAACATCATCTGATGTAACTCCACCTACTCCACCCCTTAAAAGTATCGCCTGCGCCATATTACACCCCCTTTATAAGTAGCAAAATGTCCGTTTCGGGCTTTTTTACAAAGCAACTTATCACTATATAACCATCATATGTATCTATCCTGTCTACACAACTCCAAGCCTTTTTTATAGCCTTTACTCTCGCACTGTCAGTAACCCCATCCGGTATTATGAGAGCTATCTCCGGTACATCTGTGCTCTTAATCCCTGCTAAATCTATACGCTGTGTGTAAGGCCCCTGAGCGCTAAACCTTGAAGCCGGTACTTGTATCTGCCTTGTACCGCTTACCGCTTTATCTAGCCTTGCAAAATTGCTGTTAAAGTCCTCGACATTGTAATTATCTGTCCTGTCCGGCATTTTCAGCTTTAAATTATCCGTTTCTCTCATAAATCACCTACCTTAAATCAAGCTCCGTCATTTGCTCATGAGTATACTGCTCCAATTCCTCATGAGTTTTTATCTCAAGCATCCTGTGAGTTGTATACCACAACGATACTTCAATCTCCATATTTGCCGGCACTACCTCATCTGCAAGTCTTTCAATCTCTTCCTTTAGCTCTTTTGATGATAAAGCCACTACCACGCTGACCTTGTAATGCTCCATATCTACATTTAGCTTAAAGTCTTTCTCAGAGCCTACCATAGCCAAAAGGCTACGGTAAAAAGTTCTATATGTGTAAGGGAGTCTACCCTGCATTACTCCAAGAATCCTAAGATTTCTTACATCAAGTTCATCTGTATCCTTACTTGATACCTTTAATATTTTTTCCCATCTTGCAGCAGTATCAGTATCCTGACTTAATATAAATCCGTTATCTAAGTAGCTATTGCCTTTACTCCAAAAAAGTTCAAGTTCGGGTTGTTCGGCGGTCATCATCTGATTGAATTCCGTCACATTTTTTAGAATATCTGGAAGATAGTCTATCAATTTCCTATCCATTGAAAGCACCTCTTACAGCTATGGTGTCAGGATCCAATATAGCATTAGATGCAGTACCGTTCAGCTTGGTATCTGCTATATCTTTAATGCCATTTATAGCAAGAATCTTGCTTTCTATATTTGAAATTCTAACCACTATACCATCTACAGTATCCCAAGATTTATTAAGCTCTAAAAAGTAGCTGTCAATAGCGTTTTGGATATGCGATTTCAAAGCATTAAAATTGTATCCTGAGTCATAAACTATATTAGTATCTATATTTATGTTCTTTGTTTTTACAGATTGTATATGGCAGGTATGACCTATGGAAGCAAGGCCATCACCAAGCTGGTCTCCTTTCGGATCTATCAGTTTTTGCACATTCGTAACAAGTGTTTGGCTTGCTTGCCCATACTCAGAATTTGTTATTATTGCAAGGATATGGCCTGGCAAATTATGAGCATTGCCGTCTTTTGCCCTTAAAATCTTACAACCGCCTACACCTTCAATAGCTGTGATTTTTTGGTAGTAGTCTTTTTTATTTCCGCCAAACGCCTGAGTATCAAAGGACGAATAGTATCTTTTTCTGAATTCCTCAGTACCTTCTTCATCCTCTCCGTATATCTCTATGCTCTCTATATTTGCTGTCTCAAGTCCGTCTATATACTCTATAGGTATAAGGCTTCCTCTCTCAGCATTCGGAGCTCTTCCTGCAGTCTCACAAGTGATATAAAATCTTCCTGCGCTTATCTTTTCGGATACGATCCAGTTAAATCTTGAACTTGAAAATCTTTTACCTATTTCCACATCTATGTTAAATACAGATATAGCCTTGGCATACGTTGCCTGTTTCGGTACAAGGCCTCTCTCTAAAGCCCTTCTTATCAAATACTCTCTAGGTGCAGTATCAGCAAAAGTGCAATCTATAAGGCTATCAAGTGCTATGTAAGCCTGTGCAAGTTCCGCACATACCGGAGCAACAGCAGAATAAATAACAGAGCCCTCTCTTTTGTCGATACTGTTATCAACTCTTGATAGGACTCTGTTTAATATGTTTTCATATGTATTCTCTTCAAACACTATCTAACCTCCGTTTCTATGTCTATATCGCCATAAACACTGTCGACTTTAAAATTTACAAGAAGAGTATCCCTGTTTCTACTGAATTCAAAATCATAAACAGCCGTAATTCTGTCATCCTGCAGGAGTGCTTCACTTATAAGCCTTTCCGCCTCATCCTCTACTATATCCGGGTGAGTACCTATGAGGGCCTCAAGCTCTGCCCCATAATCCCACGAATAAATTAGAAATTTATATCTTTCAGTATTCAAGATAAGCATTATAGCTTGCTTCAATGCTTCTTTTTCATCTACAAAGCCCGTTATTCTTCCTCTGTCAAAATCTATATAAAATGTATTACTTGGCTCGGCTCTATTTTCTATATTCAGAATATCTTTAGCAATTACAGGTAGCATATTCTCACCTCGCCCTGTCCAATACTATGTATTTTTGGCCGCCGTCAACTCTGATAAGAATGACCTGCTCCCCAACTTTTAAGCTGTTATCAAGAGCAATCTTACCCTGCCCTTCGACTTCTACCGAGTGCTTACTCACCATTCCTGTAAGAATGAGAACACTCTCAGGTACCGTAAGCTTCTGATCTATCCATATCTCAAGCGGATCTACTTTACTCACTCTCCCAAAGCAAAACCGCATAGGATCCTTGGATTCCACGGCTTCAAGCGCGGCTTGCTTTACCGCTTCCACAAAATCATACATTAAACAGTCCTCCTCTCAGCTTTAAAGTCATCAAATGTTCATCATTTTTGAAAGTATGAGTTACTTTCTCGGCCACCATATAGTTTGATATCTTTACATCCTCAAACTGCAGCATAACAACCATAGATGAACCTGCCTTAACTCTTACATCACCAAATGCATCTTTTACTGTGAGCGTTTTATATACCTTGTTATAATACTTAAGTAAAGCTTCAGCTTTTCTTGTGCCTGATTCCTTAGTCTCTACGCTTTCATTAAGCTGCAACACACCCCATTTATTGATATTCTCACCGCTTTTTACCAGGAAGATATCATTCGTTTTATCCTTCGTGTTCTTATATACAACCTTTACTTGATTGTAGGTATTGCTATCAATAGAGCTGTTATACTCATATCCTACAGCCGTACTCATATCTATGAGCAGGTCAAGCTTCATACTGTCGATATTCTTAAGTGTAAGCTTGCCAACATTGTCATAAAATACATATAGTTTACCTGTATTCTGCAAGGTTTCGTCTATAGCATTTTGGATAATGTCAAAGAGAGTTTTGTTCTGTTCTTCTCTGCGTGGTATCTTATATCCTGTATCCTCAAGTTCTCCGATATTAAGTCTGAAGTCTTCGGCGATAAGCTTTATAACTTCACCGACAGTCAAATTATTATATGCGTAAGTATCCTTGTTTTTTAAATATCTAAGCTGATCATATGCCGTACACTCAACAAAGCTACTATCCTGACTTGAAATCTTTTTACTGAAAAGAAATCCGAAAAACACATCCATCCCGTCCACTGTGAGTTTTACCTGATTACCTTCTTCAGCCTTAATGTTTCCATCATTAAAATATGAAAACTTTAATTTTCCCGGACTGCCTTTGCGCTCCAAATCCAACTGAATCCCTTCTTTGAGTGGCGGTATATAAGCCTCTTTTCCATTGCTAATCATTATATCTACTGTCATGGTATTACAAGCTCCCATCCGTCTATAATCAAGTTTGGGTTCTTTATTTTAGGATTCGCACTCACTATTCTTTGATATAAAGCACCGTTCCCATAATATCTCTTGGCAAGCCCCCAAAGAGTATCACCTCTCTTTACTGTGTGTGTTTTAGGTTTTTGTGCGGTGGAAGCATCCCTATTTTCTGCCACCTTGGCTTCTTCTTTTTTCTCTTCCTGCTTAGGCTGCTCTCCTACTGCAGCTGTCGGTTGAACAAACACAACCTTCTTGGTCCCGTAATGCCTGTACTCCTTTAAGGTGACACTTGCCTTTATATCCCTGCCTTCCTTTGCATCCTCTGTGATACTGAGGTCCTCTAAGGTAACTTTTATATTTGTCTTAAACCCTTTTGGTCGTTTTACTATAAACTGAAACGGCTTCTTATTTATCTTAAGTCTATTTAATTTATCCAAATAGCTTTTTTGTTTCTTCGGCCTGTTCATAGTTGTAAAGGAATATCTGTCAAAAGGTAAAAGGAGCTCAAAACTGAACTCCCTCAAACCCTTTGTTTTTATAATGTTGACCTCGCCCTCATTTATAAGAGTTACTGTCTTATTCATATTTTTAGTCTTTACACTTAATTTTGAGGGTGTGACAGGTAACAGCATATTTGCTAAATAGAATCTATACATTAACTATGCACCCCCTCTGCTCCCATCTGGACCGCCTCAACAAACTTAACAGTCAGAGTATCCAACACATTATCCAAGTCCATATTTGAACTTATTTGATTAGTCATTCCTGAGTAATCAATCTTTATCTCGGCAGTAGTGAACCTGTTAATGGCCTCCTGTTCTGCAATATCTCTCAAGTATTCAAGGTTTTCTCTTGTTTCTGCAAGTGCACCTGCTGCAGCTGCAGTGTTCCCTGCCGTCTTTCCTATGTTGTCTGCAACTCCTGCCCCTGCTCCCGTATCAAATCCCAAAGAGTCAATTCCGTCTCCATTTTTCATTGCAATCGCGTCAGACTTAAACTCAGTATACTTACTTCTTAAATCCGCAGATTTGCTATCTAGTTCACTTTTCATTCCCATGAGCTTCCAAAGCCTATCTCTTTTAGCAGCATCTTCGACAGTTTGGGCCTCTGCCAGCTCGTTTGCTCTTGCAGTCTTTTCAGCATTAAATTCTGCTTGTGCGGTACTTGCAAAAGTAACCTGCGATATAGCTTCTATGCTTACTCCTGGTATTTTATTTAAAGCATTGATAAATCCATTTATCAATCCAATAGCACCATTCACCATATTTTGTATAGTATTAAGCACATTTACTCGCATTTGACCAATATGGTTAGATACCGAAACTCCTGTTTTTTGCCAAGCCATTGATAGCTTTCCGCACAGATCCATAATAGCGTATATGCCCGTGAAAAATCCTACCTTAAGCACTTGAACCCCCACACCTATCGCCATCTGAGCAAGAGTCCAGGCATTCTTCATCCCACCTACTGACTGAATGAACCTGTAGGCAACCGCAACAACTGCTCCTATTGCAACTGCAATCCATAGAAACGGGTTGGCCAGCATACCTGCAATTGTAGCTCTATTTGCTGCATCAGCTAACCACATAGCTGCTGTCCAAGCACCCCAAGCAACGGTTGCTATTGCTACGCCCCCCGCAATTCCTACAAGTATCGGTTCTATATCATCCCAGTTATCAACTATAAATTGAGCCCCTTGGCCTATCATCTGTATTGCTGGTTGAAAAGTTTCATACAATATATTTGAAATCATAGTAGCTACCTGCGAGTATGTGTAAGGCATTGAATTAAACCGCTCATTTATTGCATCTGCTGACGATAGCATTGCACTCTTAACTACGTCTGCTGTTATCTTTCCTTCTTGTGCCAACTGCCTAATCTGACCTACCTCAACACCTAAATGGTTAGCAATTGTTTCAATTATAGTTGGTGCCTGCTCAAATATTGAGTTAAGTTCGTCACCTCTCAGCACTCCCGAGGCCATAGCTTGAGTAAGCTGTGTCATAGCTGCATCCATACCCTGTGCAGATGTTCCCGCAATTACAAATTGCTTGTTCAAAAGTTCTGTAAAAGCTACTAATTCAGATGTATTAAGAGTTTTATAGCCATTTTCGTCTATCGAGCTGAATGCATCCTTCGCCATAAGCCCCATCTTAGATACTGCATCTGCCGTAGATTGATAAGCCGCTCTTGACCTGTTCGCCGAGTCCATAATTGCATCTTGCAAGCTCTTTGTCTTCTCTAGATCTCCCGTAATCAAATTAAGTCTTGCTTGTGTTTCAGTATAGGTATCAGCCAATCCTATGATCTCCTTTGCGGAAAAAGCTAGCCCTGCTGCAGCTGCAAGCTTTAAAAAGCTTTCCCTTAATTTCTTAACTACCGCATCTGTCTGACTAGCTGCTTCACTAACACTTTCTTGGCTTTCTACAGATGTATTAAGCTCACTGTTAAGCTCTGTAAGGCTTGCTCTTGTCTCTCTCAATACCGTCGTATCAATTTGATTTGTTGATGTGGATTGCATTTGTTCAAAGCTATCAATACAAGTGAGTAAGGCTGAATTCATTCTCCTTAACACACTTGACATACCGTCTGTCAGTACAAGCTGTGATTGTATTGTAGCCATTATTCAGCCTCCTATCTCCTGATTTTGCTTTTCTGCTCATCCGCATGTTTCTTGTCGTTAAGAGCTTTAATATCAATGGCGGCAATCACAAAAGCCATTTCTTCTTCCGACATCTCTATAAATTCCGTAGGTTTCCAGTGGAATTTATGCAGACAGTAGTAAGCGTAATTGGCTTCAGGATCACCGCCGTTAATTAGTTTTTTGCTTCTTCAACCAAATTTTCTTCATCATCAAAGCCGTTTGCTTTCATGACTGCTGTTGCGTAGTCCTCAAATTCTCCCGGTGTAAGCATAGTCGATATAAGCTCTTCTGCGCTCATAACACCATAGCTGTCTTGTAGCTTCTTGTCCTGCAAATCAGGATATACCGTAGTCCTTACACACAATCTTGCAAGATATAGCTGGGAGTTAAATTCCTGCGTATACTGCCCTTTCTTGCCTGCTACCGCAACTGTTGTCATGCACCCTTTTCTTATTCTTGCATTCTCAGTTGCTGTAATGCAGCAAATTTCCCAAGGGATCGGTTTGCCTTTCTCGTCTACAATTCTGCTTGTAGCAGGATATAGGGTATTCTCAACTCTCTTTACATTTTGCGCTAAAAAAGCACTTAAATCTCTACTCATGTTCTAAATCTCCTTTTACTGCATACCTTTAAGCAATGAGAAGCTTTCAGGCATTTCCCAGTCATCAAATGTTCCTTCAATATCCTCATCAAGTGTCTCTGAATCCACATCAAACTTTGTAAGTATTCCGCCCTTACTGAGACATCCTTTAAGGACAATCGTCTGTCTTCCTACTGAAGCCGTCGGGTCCTCATTTGTAACCTGTATATCAAAGCTTGGAAGTCTTCCGGAATTCTTATACTCAAGCCACATATCTCTAAGCACTGACTGGTTGAAATGTGCTGTACCTTTCCACTCTCCTATCCATCCACTAGGCTTATTTCCCTTGCCTGTCTTCCCAAGAATAGGCACCTCTACCAGATTTATCTTCATGCTTGCCTCAAAAGAATATAACTGCATAAATTTATATCTTTTACCGTCTGCAAGCGTTACATATGCGCTGGCCTGTGCTCCTGCCAAGGCATCCAAAGCATTCATAATTGAATCGTTCATCTGTATTCCCTTTCTACGCTATGATTACATTCAAGTAAAGCTTTGTCATAGCATTTATAATATCTATTCCGTTTATGGTACAAAGGACAGACTTCTTATCATCTCCCTGAACCACATCAACCGACTTAGTATCAAAGCTTTCTATAGCACGAAGCTTTTCAAGTTCTTGATGTATCTTGCAAATATCATTCCAAAGACTGATTCTTCCTGCATTGTCGTTAGGCACTACGCCTAAATATCTTGTATTGAATAGTGCAGCTATATCATTTGCTATCTGATCTATTACCCTGATAGTCTGATTCGAACTGAACATAGAATCCTTATCGACCTTAAACGACACAAATGAATTGATATCTTCAAGAACCCTCACATCACCGTTTACATTGTGTAAAGTGAACTTACCTTGCTTAATAGCTGTCTCAAGCTGTGACTGCTTATAATCCGTGACAACCTCATATTCTCCGTCATACACGGCATTTGTCAGGCTCTTATTTACTTCACATCCTGCCTCTGCTCCTGATACCCAATACACCAAAGAATTTTTATCCGTTCCAACTACATCATTGTTTATAGATATAATTCCTTCATAGTCACTATCAGACTTATATACAACTGTTTGAAACTTTAGCCCAACTTCATCCCTAAGTCGCTTAGTATACGCCACAAACAGCTTTGTTATGGTGCTGTCAATAACGGGGCAGCACAAAATGTTAAATGAATATGCCTCAAAACTCTCTAATGCCTTTGTATATATCTCTCCTGTAAGATTACTTCCATTAGCACCTCCGCTAAGTGGCATTCCCGCTGTAACAGATAATGTAGCGGAACTTTTAAAAGTTACATATGCATTATCCTTTAGCCCTGCCATATTATCGACAGTCTGTGTATCCACTAAAGCATTATCAAGATATGTGCTCACATCAAAGGCGCTTGGCTTATCAACATTTGCACCTACTACTATCTTAATATCATTACCTCTTTTACCTGCATACTTAGCCGTAGCAAGTGTATTACTTGCGGCCGTTGCGTCGGCAGATACAAGCCTATATACAAGTACCTTAGTCGCGTGCAAGAAAACCTCTCTAAGATTACGCATGCGATCGTCATCTACTCTGTATCCAAAGAGTTCCTTTGATTTTGTCATAAAGTCTTCTCTGCTTACTTCAAAAACTTTTCCCGTTTCTCCAAAATCAAGAGCTATCGGCAGTGCCACAATGCCCCTACTTGAAAGTGCGGCATTCGCCTTTTTAGCATTTGAAAACACTGTGTAAGCTCCGGGCAATACCTTATCCTGCCTTGTCCAAATACCACCACCTAATGCCATTATTCCACCTCTCTTTTCAAAAATTCATCAATAAGGCCGTCAACTTCACCTATCGTGTAAGCTGTATCATCGTCAAGTATTACATCAAGTACATCTCCATGTCCCAAGTATCTTGAAGATGCTTTAATAGCCTCTTTTGTGTGTTTAGTTAAATCAATCTTTTCTTTTTCCAACTTAATTACCTCTGTTCAAAGATATTTGTCCCATGCTATCAGCGTTTTGATACTTAATTGTGCTGTAGTTGTATGAAACTCTAAAATGCAAAATACTGTCTACAATTTCAAAAGACTTCTCTACGGCTCGTATTGTATCTCCTGTTGAGAGCTTGATGACGGACAGCGATTCCGACAGCTTATCACCCATACAAATACAATCTTTATTTCCATTCTTTGGGAGATATATAATATCAAATGACGATACGACCCTATTTAGCTCTCCTGTTCCCCTTTTTAAATAGTCGGTATTGATAAGCCTTACTAAAAAATCACCGTCATTTAGCCCTTGCTCAACCTTATCTATGTATATGCTTGAGTCTGGCGACACGCTGTCAAGCACAACTGTGATAGCATCCAATACCAAAGATAAGTTAATTTCTGCCACTTAATGCCTCCATAAGTTTTTTCTTTACTTTTCTTTCTAACAGCTTAGGTATTGCATTTTTTAACTTTTCTTCAGATATAGTGAGCATAAGTTGTGGTTCTACATATCCGCCGTTTCTGGTTCTATGGCCGAATTCAACATAGGAAGCATATTCAACCGGATTTATAATAGTTACCGTATATATATCGCCTTCTTTAACAACGTTTATATCTGCTACCGCACCCCAGCCCCTTCTTAGGGTACCGCCAACTTTACCACTTCGGGCTGGATACCGTCCTGTGTGAGTTCTCTGTATTACCAAAGCTAAAAGCCTTGCTGCAATTTCCTTGCTGCATTCAGTACAAAAAGCATCCATATCAATATCTTTAAGGCTTTGTATCTTTTCCTGAAGGTTTCTAAAGGCCTCAAAATCCGCTCTGCCCCAACTTGCCATTAAGCATTCTCCTTTTCAAGTTCCAAGCACACCTCTTGGTGTGTTTCATATACAGCAGGCACTCCGCTTGATATATAGTCAGTGGTTGTACCGTTTTGAGTAATTCTAAGCTTAGATCCGGGGGCAATCTTAATCTCAGGAGCAATAAATAACTTAATAGTCTGTTCTATGTTCGATACGGTATCAGTCTGATTCGCTGTGCCGGAGCTATTGTATGATAATCTGCAAGGCTGATTACTTAAGACCGCTATATCTTTCAATACAGTAGCCTTAGTAACCTCATCCTTTACCTTTCCTTTTTCCAGTATGTCACAGAGTCCTCTGTATCTGCTTTCTACAGCTTTCCTTGCTTGTTTCCATGCATCTACCATTTAATTTTCCTATGTCTCATAAGTTCCACCTTCCCATACGAAATAAGATAGCTAATAAATGCTTCAAGTCTCTGCTCATCTGTCTTACTCCCCTCGCCTACTGCAAAAGCTATATTTGTATCACCCTCTTGTATCTGTTTCACAGCCATATCAAGGTTAAGCGTAGCAAGAGTATCCGGGGCAAATGTCTTCTTATGTTCTAAAAATTCACCGATAGCATAGTCAACTGTCACGAATTTCAAAGCACCCGGAATATCATCCGGGCACTTTTTAAAGTTGCAATAATTGCAAACATATTGCGCAGCCTTTTCGGCTTGATACTCTATTGTAGAGTTATCTCCTTCTGTGACGGTATACCCAAACATTTGTAACCGTAAGCCTATCAAACGAATCAGATCTTCTAATACCATACGGCCCTCCTTTTTTGACTATCCTATCTTGTGCTTGAATGCTACAATTCTGATCTGCTTTGGCTCGTATACCATCTTCCAGTTCTTTGCATTTGCAAGCTCTGCTTCTGTAGGTGTCTCCTGATTTGCTCTTGCAAGGTTCTGCCATGCAATGCCTCTTGGATGCATAATAAATGTCTTTCTATTGATCAAGTAATCAACTCCTGATCCCTTCTTCCTATCTCTGTCAACCTCAGTAGGAACAAAGCCCACAGGAGAACCGTTTCCATATGCTATCGCTCCCTGTCCGAACAAGTATGTTGTATATGTACCGCTATCAATAGGACATCCATCATCTACAATTACTCTTCTTCCCTGATATACATCAAACTCTACGTCAGTACTGTCTCTTTCAGTCTGTATGAGGTTCTGCTTCTTTAAAAATGCCTTTGTTGCACTGTGCATAGCTACTGCAGTAAGCTGTCCCTGTGCATCTCCTAAGAGCTGACAAGCATCAATAAAAGCTGATGCAGAAATATTCTTTGCAGCTGCACTTGATGCGGTGGTAATGTCAAGAATATGATCCTTTAATGGAACTTCTGTGGTGCCTCCATTTGCCCAAGAACCAAATACACCTGATAAAATCTTAATCAGTATTCTCTGATTCTCTCTTGCCCAATATCCTGCTACAAGGTCTCCTATAGCTGCCATAGGATCTACTCCGGACAATGCAGCAGATAAATCTGTTGCTGACCACATATTGGCTTTCCTGATAGTCGTAGACACATCCTTGTTTGATTTAATCTTCTTTGCTGTAAGATCATTACCCTCAATCACGTCTTCTGAAGCACCTGTTAAATCCTCAAAGAACGGCATATTGTGAATAGGTGCCGCCTCTGATGCAAGAGCATCAAATTCTGCATTGTTTGTTATAATACCTGACTGGAATAACGCAGATAATTCCATGGTTCTATTAACTACATAAGGGTTAAATAGTATAGGTACAATAACATCCGATAAAGTTGTTCCGTTTGCCATAATAATTTAATTCCTCTCTTAAATGTTTAATGTTATTCCTGCTGCAGATGCCAACTGTTTAGCCTGCACAGGATCGTTCTTCAAAATCTTTCCTTGCTCAGTCATGTTAAAGCTTTCCTTTTTCCAAGGATTGACTATACCGCCTGAACCACTACCACCGGCAGGATTATACCCATTCGGCTTGTTCTCTGTTTTGAAAAGATGCGGTAAGGATTCTCTTAAAGGCTTAAGTACATCATCAATGCCGATAGGATTACCGTCTTTATCAAAGTTAAACTTATCAAGTCCGCCCTGCTTATAGATTAAGTAATCAGAGTCCAAAGCACCTGCTTCTGTAAGTTTTGCTTTCAGCGCATAGCTCTTAGCAGTATTGGCTGCTTCCGTCTGCATAGTCCTTATTTGCTCTTCATAGTTCTTAATCTTTTCTGTAAGCTCTGTATTATCCCCGGCATTCTTTTTCAGCTCAGCGATTGTACCTTCAGCTGCTTTAAGTTCCTTTACCTTGTCATTGAATTCTGTTTTAGGTACGGCATTTTTAGGAAACTCCGACTTCACTGCGTTCATGACCGCCGTTACATCAAGCTTTCCATCTTCAACCTTTGCACCTTCAAGAATTGTTTGTAACCATTCCAACATGTTTCTTCTCCTCAATCTTTTTTATTCCGGTCTGTTCCGGTTCTTAGGATTGCCAATTTATTCACTCGGCCAGTGTAGTCGTACAAGCGGTTTTATGCCATGCTTAGGGCAATAAAAAAGCACCCTAGTTTAGGTGCTTTATTCAAACATACTATATAAATCTTTTATCTTTTTATGGTGTTTTTTTATTTCCGGTGGAGCATCTTCCCTTAAATGGTGATGACCATCTTCACCAAGATATATCCATTTATCTGTTTCCCTAATCATTTTCCTGTCATATTCGCTCAATATCAGCATCATTCTACACACCTCTTTACTAACTCTAATAATCTTTTATCCTTGATTATACCCTTTTCTTCTTGCAAAAGGACTTCTGCAATTAACTCATTTAGATTGTCTTTTTTTCTATAACCGTTATATGCATTGTCACACACAATCCTTGTAATATATGATGGGTTGTACATTTGTTGTTCAGCCACATACTTGTGTAAATCTGTTTCTAACTTATTCTTTATTATACCGTAATCATTTCCTTTTGTCATTATGAAATCCCAATGCTTTTTATGGAACATCTCATGTTTTAATATATCATCAACATTTTCAGCAATAAAATAGCCATCTTTTAACCATTCATGGACAATACTCTTATTACATAGTTGTTCATTTACATACATTAAATTTTTTGCATGGTCATAAGCTGCTATTCCAGGAAGATTTTTTGCCACAACTACTCCATCTAAACTATGTAATACCCCTTTTAATCTCATATTTTCTATGTATTTAATTGTGTTTTGCGCTTCTATTGAATTTGTTTGGGTATATATCCCACGTAAGCCCTTAACTTCATAAGCTTTTATCTTGAAATTTCCACCATCAAATATTCTGGGCTGTCCCATGAAATCAACATCTGTTTTTTGTACCTCAACAAATTTCTTCTCCCACTCCTTATAAGTCATATTACCATCAACAAAGTATTTATCGCCCTTAGCATTCCTTGCAACTCGCTCTCTGTCAATGCCTAGTTCTTCCCAGTCATCAAAATACGGTGCTGTAGTAGTTCGGCAATTCACGTGAAATGGTGGAGCATTTACGCCGATTTGCCTTTCAGACATTTTAAAAACTTTACCGTCCATATCTTGGCAAATTTCTGAAGTATGAGAGTCCAGGGTTGCTACAATCTCATATTCTTCTACATCTAATTCTTTAAAGCAATCTTCTTGCGCTCTACTTGCAAATGCAGCAGATTCAGTCATCACAAGCCTTCCCGCTGCTGTCTTGGAAACATCAAGTTTCTTTGACATGGCATTTATTATCTTGCCGGGATCTTTACCAAGGATTATACCTTGCGTAAGTGTTGTGTTTAATTCATTAATTAACTTTTGTTTATTACTCCAAACACGGTCCGAAAAGTTCTTGCCATCAGGTGCCCAAGGCCTTTTTAGTACCCCATCAATAAGTCTTTGGTTGAGTGCTGCGAAATTATGTCCAACTCCTACTCCTTTTTGAATTTCAAAAGCAGTATGCATATAACCCATACTATAAACCGCCCTCATAGTACTGTCTATGCTGTCTAATTGATTCCCAAAGGCAACTTCAACCTGTTGTTGCACTTGGAGTTTTAAGGCCTCTAAACGGCTTATGTGGGCCTTTGCAGAGGCATTCTCAAGCTGTTTCATCCACTTCCCGTCAATAGCGTTTTGTTGGCCATACTTAATATACTCATTAACATCCCACTTGAGTTCCGCCAATTCTCTAGATGTTAAAAGCCTTCTTGCTTCCTGCATGGTAATGCCGTTATTCACAGCAAATCTTTGGTACCACACTGAAATCCGGCTTTCAATCTCTTTTTGTGCTTTTCTATACTGCTCTTCAATCTCTCTATATGATACAGCTCCTTTGTCATGACAAATCTTTTCTATTTGTTCAAACCTGTCCTTCCAGTAATCAGCTGTCTTCATCCTTCTTCTCCGTAGCTTCTATTGGCTCCTTGTCTTCGTCAAAGGGATTGTAATTTATTTCGGTCGCTTCTTTTTCTTCTGCAAGCTTGTCAAGTTCATCCTGTGCATTTTTAACCCAAGGATGATTTCTGACAATGGTTTCAGTACTTATAATACCTGTAGACTGTTGAGCAATCTGTGCAGTCTCCTGGTCGTTCTGGACCTTCGTTCTTGCCCACGTTTGCAACACAACATCATCTTTTATCGGAATGTTTAGCACTCTACATATACACCTTATAAATCTACCAAATGACGGTCTAAACTCTGTTTCAAGCAATCCCGACTTTAGTTCCAATAGCGCATACAAAAACTGTAAGGCCACACCTGAACTGTTGCCAAAATTTTGAGGATCCGGATCAATACCCAACCCCTGCTCAAATATACACTTGCGTGTTGTAGTTAAAAGCTTTTCTCTTGCATCTACGGGCAAATCAATAGTTAATGTTGATACGCCCGAACCGTCGCCTTGCTCATTATCGACTTTTATAGTCTTGTAATACTTTAAGTCTGACAGGAATTCATTCAAATCTGTACCGCCGTAATTTGTCAGTACGAATATTACTTCCTGAATATCCTCAAGGTCATTTACAAATCCACTGAATATTTTGCAGTACACATCAATCAATGGTTTTATATTCTTTAAGTCATCCGTATGCACATTGTTGTTATCAAATGCAAAGAACGGTACCTCTCCTAAATCGTGTGTGTATTCATTTGATGCTTCACTCATTCCGTTGATTTCCGCAAAGAACTTAGGATATGTCTCTAAGTTGTCCTTTACCGTTCCACCTGCAATAACTCTGTATGCGGCACATTCTTTATCATTCCACAACTCGTAAACATCAAACTCATTTCCATCATCATCTATTTCATGATAAACCCTTAATACTCCAAGTAGTTTTCTGTCTAAAGACTTAGACCAAATCGGCTGTATTTGCTCTGAAGGCACTACAGCATACCTGTAATTTCCATCATCTGCAGACTTCCACACATGAATCCATCCTGTTTTTTTATTAGAGGCCTCAATACATAAATCCTTGCATACTTTAGGGTACTTATCGCTTAAGAAGGCACTCAAAGCCTTATTGGAACTCTCCGCTCCGATATCAAATACCGGAGGTTCCGTAAAGAGATAAGATGCCTTTTGATTTACAAGCAATCCGTGAAAATTAAAAGGAATACGATTATCCGCATTCCTCATAGGTTGCTCTATATCTCTTGTAACAAGTTCTCCATTTCGGTCTTTTTCAGCTCTTTCCTGCTTCTTCTTTGGTTCAGACAAAATATCCGTTTCATTTTTATAGTATCTTTCTGCTCTTAAAGCCTCAGCTTGATACTTCGCATGAACACCTGCATATGAAAGTATTAGTTTTTTTACAATTTCTAATTCCACAATCAACTTCCTCACTTCATGATAGATAAGCCTGAAGGCTTTCTAATAATCGTATAACCAAAGTATCTTACTGCATCCATTGCATGGTCAAATACCTTTACAGGTTTGTCTTCGCCCCTATCTGCCGCCTTCTCATCCCAAACATAGGACGCAAATTCCTTTAAAGTCATTTCGCATTCTGTACTAATCTTTACATTTGGTTCCTGTAGTAGTGAAGCAAAAAACCTTATCCCATCAAGCACATTATTAACAGCCTTTTTCACTCTGTATCCTCTCTTCTTTAACTCTGCAATAAAAGATGCAGCAGACGGATCCACAACAATTCTTTGTAGTTTGATGCCGTTAAGCCATTCTCCTAAATCGTCTGCATATTCTGTATCAGTCTTTTGTATGTCGCTGTCTCTTCCTGAATAATAATACTCTTTAATACAATACCAAATGCCATCAAAACCTTTTCCCCACAGCAGGAAAACTGTAGCATTTTGAGTACCGTAGTCACAGGAAACATAATAGCTGTTTGGCTGTATCGTCGGAACATCTTCAAGCTCCACTGTATGTTTCTCGCGGTCGAACATATCATAGATAAGACCTTCAGCCATCACCCAAAGTCCTAAGATGTATCTCTTAAAGAAAACTCCGAAATACATGTTCTTGTATCTGGCTTTGATACGCTCTGACAAAGACGGATTATCATCCATCGTAAAGTGAAGGTGCAATAAGTTCTTTTCCACAATCTTATCAAGCCACTTAACCTTAAACCAATGATAAGGTGAACCAGGGTTGCAGTTAAACCAAAACTTTGAGCCATCCACAGAACAACGACCTGTCGCCTGATTGACAAATGATTCAGGCATCAGTGCAACTTCGTCAAAGAATGCTCCTGCAGCAGTTATACCTTGCACTAAGTCTTGCGATGCTTCATCCTTACCACCAAATACAAAGTATTCATTCTCTCTACCATTTTTGCTGATAGTTAAATAATTCTCCGAACGGTGGTCCTGTACAAAATATCCCAAAGTTGCAAGCATCTTTTTAAGTGGACCAATAACATTTCTTCTGCAAGAACCTACTGTCTTGCCCGCTATGATAAAATTTTCACCGTCAAAACATTCCATTGACCAGGCAATATAGGCCATTGACATACTCATTGTCTTTCCGGATCTAATTGCTCCATCAGCTATAATTCCATCATGCTCTTTGATTTTATCAGCAATCCACCATGTCTGAACTTTTAACTGCTTTTTAGACGGTGGGATAAACTTAAAAGGCTTGTTTCTTTTAACTGTTCTCATCATCCCACACCTTATCTGCTAATCCCTTCAAGGCATCAACGTATGAGCTGTCAATTTCTTCGGGACTACTTGTCACAGTCTTTGCTTTCAATGCCGCAATGCGTGCCTTTTGCTCCTGTTTGTCCAGTGTCGTTTTATTCTGCCCAAGTAAATCTCGTATTTCTTTGAATGCTGATACAGCATTCTTATTGCCCGGATCCGCCGCTATATCTATCAGAGATTTAATCATCATTTCAGATATATCGCCTGTAATCATCCCTTCGGCTATCTTTCGCAAGTCCGCTTTTCTTCTACGGGCGACTCCTGAGGCTTTACCGCCTTTTCTGCCACTTTCCCTTGCTTCGTCCTCGCTTCGCTCACTAAACGGTATTAAGTTATCCTGCCCATTTGCCACTCACCTCACCTTCCCATCTGTCTATATTCGGCAACAAAAAAGAAGGCTTTCACCTTCATACTCTAAATTTATCTTGATACGAACCAATAACCACGACACTGTCGTTATTCTTGCCTATCCAGTCAGGTACATTTCCGTAAAATATTATCTTTTCAGGTTTTAAATTCTTTAACATTTCGTTATACCCGTCTAAGAACAATCTCTTTGCATCTCTATTCTTCATACATCCGACACTTGATATTGCCACAGTACCGCCAATAGGTTCTCCGTCAAAGCACCATTCATAGCTGTCGTAGTCGCTCCAAGCTATAGTCGGTATTACATTTATGCCTAAGCTCTGCCAGTACGCCGCCAACCAATGCTTTCTGTAGTGGTTATACATCTGCATTACTTTCGGATAATCAGTATACAGTGAAAAATCAGGACTCAACACATACTTAAATTTCTTCAAGATGTTTATGTACTTGTCCGGTTCTCTCCATACTCTGAAAAACTGATAATCGTCCAGAAAGAAATGCAGTCCCGTACTTTCAAATTCACCTTTGTAGCTTTTAGCATAGTTGAAAGATATCCAGTTCTTTACGCTATCATACCCACAAGGCTCAATAGCCGGGATGTCGTACTTGCCGACTACATCAGGGTAGAACTTATGCAGATTTTCCATTGTTTTTCTTTCCTGCATATCTATCCCCTACCACTTCTTTTAGCGTACCCTGTAAACCATCTTTCAACTGATTTCGTCAACCTCTTTTGAGCCCTCTCATAAGTAGTTGATGTAATTTCCCTGTCTGTAGCTTCCCCATATCCGTTCACAAATGTTTTCTTTTCTGTGGGCTCACTTTTTGCCTGTTTGGACCTTGCCTCTGCATCTGCTTTATACGCCTTGCTTAGCTTTTGAACAACATCATCTCTCTTTGATTTTGTAGCGTAATATTCTTTTCTTGCTTTGCTCGTCATTTGTCCGTCTTTATCTGTCTGCCTTACCAAGCTTGCCATTTTATCGCCCAAAGCTTTCTTTCGTGCCTCTAGGCTCTTTATAGAGCCCCCCCCCGCACTTGCTCCGCCTCCAGCACCGCCGCCTGCACTTGCTGAACCTCTTCCGCCCATAAATATCTCCTTTATCTAACCTCTTTCATATCCCTCTTTATGCATACAAAAAAGACAGCCAATCTTGACTGTCTCAAACGAAAAATAGTATGGAGTTTTGTTACATGATTTTCCTCAAATTGAGAGCGGTAAAATGTCCAAACCGCTCTCATACCCTTAAAAGGAGGATCATATGAAAAAGTATACTTGCTATCCTAAAACCTCTCTGAGATACTTTGCCACCCTTACCATATCCTTCATGATGTAATCGGTTGTAATGTGCAAAACTTTCCAGTCTTGCCCTAAGTTGTTTTTTATGACAAAGTCTTTAACAGTTTCTCTGTCCCTATTGTTGTGGAATATTTTTCCGTCTACCTCAATAACGATTTTAATATCAGGGATGACAAAATCAAGCCTGTAATTCGCTAATTTTTGCTGCGGTATGATTCTATACCCTTGATGCAGAAGCTCTATGGCTACAAAAATCTCCGGAATACTATCGTATAGCTCACATCTAGTTTTTGCAGCTTTTATTGCCCTCGAGTATTTTTCTATGTCTTTCCGCTTTACGAACATCTTTTGAACCGCTTTGTCAAACCTTTTCTCTGCTTCAGTCTGTGGGTTCAATTCATCCAATAACCTTTCCGCCAACTCTCTTTCTAGCGACTTCCATTTTTCTTTTTCAACCAATTTACAATAATCGCATTTATACGCACGCTTAATGCTAAATGAACGCTTAAACACTGGCTTTCCACACACTGTACATGGGATTTTGTACATTTTTCTACCAAATGCATCTCTTCCACATACTACATCAAGCCCCAAATAATCTTCAATCTCCGCTTTAAAAATCACTATGTTTACACCTTTCCACAATACTAATTGTACTACATATGGGGGTTCATCGTCAAGCACTTTTACTATATATAGTGTTAAACTTTTTTCCTGCCCTTTTCAACAAACTTCTCACTCCATCGATAGTTAACCCTGTAAACTCAGATAGCCAACGCAAACTTTTGAATTCTACATATCTTTCCCTTAACACCCACTTATGCTTTTCATCCTCAAGTAGATCAATTAAGTGTCTCGCTTCTTGTTTCAGGCTCCAAAGCTTATCAATGTCCGCATTAATTTCATCCTCCAGCTCGTTTATTTTTATCACGACATTTTCAAAGCCGCTTCCGCCTCCGCTCTGAACTCGCTCTGAATTACTCACCGTCACTTTAGTTGCAAGAGCCTGTATCCTCTCTCGTTCAAGCAACTTTGCATTTATCATATTGTCTAATGTCTTCAGCTGTCTTAAATACTCCTTTGCCGTCACTCTTTTACCTCCTCCCAGTACCATTCCATCCAGTTTGCCGCCTCTTCCCATGCCAACTTGTCAATTTCTTCTTTTGTGGCGTCATCTTCAACTTCAAGCTCAAACTCAACTTCACTTCCGACTACATCCGTCATTATTACACCCTTAATTTTTCTCACTCTTCATCTCCTTTTCCAACGCTTCCAATATAGCTTCTACCCTCTTTTCTCCTAAGCCTTTTACACTTAAAAGAGTTTTTCTTACTTCTGCTATATCAATTCCAGGCACAGACTTTACTCCATCTGTGTAGCCACTCTTGTAAATGCTCTGTATATATAAGTTCATCTGATTGTGATCCATCTTTTTAATATTCTGATATTCCTTACGATTTATCACCACGTCTTTTTGTATCGCCATCATTCCTCCCACTTTTCGCAACCCTGCAAGTCATTGCACCCTTCCGCATCTTCGTTTAAGCAAAGTCTTATGTAATCGTCATACCATTCGCAAAGGGTGCAGACCCTCGGCCGTTCATCCACTTCTTCGTAGTCATACGCAATTCTATCTATGACTTCTTCAAGAACCCGCTCTTTAATTTCTTTGTCCGAAGCGTTGTCGTCTATGGATATGCCAACAACTTCGTCATTCAGGTATACAACTATTTTTCTCATACTCACCGCCTCATTTTAACAACTCACTTAGCTTCTGATAAGTTTTTGAAATTTCATTTTCGTATTCCTCGATTTGATTTCTGAGCTTTTCCTCAATCAAATCTTCTACTTCTTTTATATCGTTGTCACGTAGATTTATAGGAACGTTTTCTCTAAATTCTCCTTCGTCGCTACTTCCGTCAAATGATATACGATGACAATGAAAGCTATACAGGAATTCAAGTGTGTCCATTGCAACATCAATCTCATCTTCGTAAAAACTTATATTTTTTTCAAGGCGATTTATTTCATCTATTATATCTTTCAGTTCTTCTCTTCTCTTATCTTCCATCATTTTCCCCTCTCTGCTCTTCACCTCCGAACATAAGCTCTCCACCGCAAGCAGAATATCCCGCAACATCAATCCAACTATCTTTGTCTCTTCCCTCACTTGACTTTATTCTTGCAGTCTTCAACAATATCATCATTGCGGCCACCTGTGGCGCTGTTATATTTATATCTAAGAAAACACTCCACAGCTTTGCTATAGTGTTAAAATTATCTTCTGGCTCTCCGTACTGTAAATTTCTATCACCGCATACACATTTTTCTGCTTCTGCTAAAAACTCTTTTCTTGTCATTCGTTAATCACCGTCCTGTATATTGCTGTTTTTCCATCTTTTGACCTTAAAATAACCATTCTAGGAAAGCCGTGATTTACCCAGTCGCAAGGTTTGTACTCCGCTTTTTCAACCACAAGATCAGTCTTGTGTCCTTCCTCACACTTTTTCGCTTGCTTCCGGTCGCTAAAGTCGCTACCGCATATTTCGCAACGATAAACTGTACATTCCTTCATTGTTCTTTCTCCTTTATCTCCAGCCAAAATCCTTCAACTCCATCTTTCTCATAGCAAAAATCCGTATCATATCCCCCGGCTTCGTATTCGTGCATCGGCTCTATTAAGTCGTCGGAATCTTTGCACCTGATATATCTAACTTCTGTCATTACTCATTCTCCTTTACTCGTGTAGCAAACGCTAATCCTAAAAACTCATCAACTTCTTTTATGTAAACGATGTCGCTGTTTTCACAGGCATAATATCTTATACCCTGCCCGAATGGTTTTATAAGTTTCTCATCTACAAAAATTGATTTACCATCTTTTGTCTTAAATTCTTTCAGCTGTCTTCCGTCCGACAGAATCTTTATCATCTTTGTATCTGTCAGCTGATCTGCAGTCTCCGCACTTTTGAATATGTTCTCTACCCTCAGATTACCAACTTCTGCAAACGCAGGATTTAATAAGCTATACTTCTCCGGTATCAGGTATATTGATATGCCTTTATACATAAGCAATGTATATGTGTTTCCGCTTATTGCGACAGTGCTGCAAATTCTATAGTCTGCTGCTTTGCCTGTAATTTTTGACTTATAAATATTTTTTACAGCATCTGCCTGTACTTTTCCAAAATCTATCATTTTTTCAATCTCTCCTTTACTTCTTGTATTCTGGCCTTTAGGCTGTCAAGCAAAGCTTGCTGTGTATCGCTCTTGCCCTCAAGTGCTTTGGCCACATCCTCGTCACGCTTACCCTTTACGAGTAATTGATGAACTATAACCTTTTGCTTTTGTCCTTGTCTGTGAAGTCTTTTAAGTGCCTGCTGATAGAGTTCCAAAGACCAGTTAAGGCCAAACCATATCATGTGGTTACCACCATCTTGTAAGTTAAGCCCATAGGCTGCACTTGCCGGATGTGCAAGTAATAATTCTATTTTTCCATCATTCCAGTCCTTCTGGTCCTGTACTGTCTTTAACTCTCTGCAGTATGGAAACTCTTTCATGATTCGTTCTTTGTCGTGTTGGAAGCTGTAAAACAATAAAATATTGTGCCCTTTTAAAGACTCTACAATCTCTTTTAATGCTTCCATCTTGCAATCGTGTATATGGTGAACCCCTCTGTCTTCGTCATAGACTGCACCGTTACAAAGCTGTAAAAGCTTATTTGAAAGTGCTGCACCGTTTGTAGCGGATATCTCTCCTTCGGGGATTTGCAAAATATATTCTGTTTCAAATTCTCTGTAAACCTTATCAGCTTTAGGATCCAAAACCACATACACTGGATTTACCACAAGGTCAGGAAGCTCTAAATAATCACTTGCCTGCATTGATATGCAAAGGTCTGATAACTCTTTAGATATAAGCTCTTTGGCTCCATCTTTAGGTGTATAGTTCTGTCTTCCTGATGCATCCGCTGTGTAGCTGTCGAAATACCTGTTACGGTATTGAGTAATAGTCTTATAAAGCCTTTGCCCTTTATCAAGCAGATACACTTGCGCCCACAGATCCATTAAACCGTTAGGCGCTGGAGTTCCTGTAAGACCTATAATTCTATCTATCCTTGGCCTTATAGCTTTCAAATCTTTAAATCTCTTTGCTTCTCTGCTTTTAAAACTTGAAAGCTCATCAATAACCACCGTATCAAAAGGCCAATCATTTTTATAATGATCCACAAGCCAGGATACATTTTCACGATTTATAACATAAATGTCCGCAGGCTTGCAAAGTGCTCTAATCCTCTTTGTGCTGCTACCAAGGCAGGTGCTTATTCTTAAATGTTTTAAGTGGTCCCACTTATCCGCTTCAAGTGCCCAAGTTCCTTCTGCAACCTTTTTCGGTGCTATGACTAAGGCTTTTGAAATCTCAAAGCGGTTATAAAACAAATCATTAAGTGCGGTTAAGGTAATTACCGTTTTTCCTAATCCCATGTCAAGAAACAGCCCGATTTCTTTTTGTGCTATTATCTTTTCAATGCAGTATCTTTGATAATTATGTGCTTTGAATATCATCTAAAAATTTGTCTACCCCCTCTTTACTGTCGATCACAAAAACCCTGCAACCCAAATCCTTAAGCCTGCCTATCTGCCTGTCCTGTAGCTGGCTTGTTTTTCCTCCGGGTCTTTTAAGCTCTACGAAGTAAATTCTGTTTCCTGGCATTACTATAAGTCTATCGGGTACCCCCGCGTTGCCTGGAGATGTAAACTTGAAAGCTATACCCCCCAGCTTTTTCACTCCAAGTCTTAAATACTCTTCAATCTCTCGTTCTCTCATTTTTTCTCCTTAGGGGGCAACATTAATGCTTTTCCCTATATATATACGTATTAGGCGTATTAGGCGCGAAATACATGCTCTAATTTCTCTATTTTATATAGTTATATACAGAATGTTGCTGTTGCCCCTACTGTATAAACCCTTATAAATCAAGGCTTTAAGGGGCAACATTAGGGCAACATTCTAAACGTCAATGTTGCCCCTGTGAAATTTTAGAATGTTGCCCTTAGGCCCTAATGTTGCCCCCGAATGTTGCCCCTAAAATTCGGTATTTTTGTACCCTCTTTGGTCTCCGTGGCACCCGAATTTCATAACCTTGTTACTGTATTTAAATCCCTTTAGACTACTTAGAATCCCATTTATTTCTATAGTATCCTGCCTTCTTGCCGTGCTTGCGTCTTTGCCAAAACACTCTGTCCAGATCTCCGCTGCACATATCCTATCCCTTTTTACAGTATTGCCCTTGTATGTTTTGTACTCAAATGTCCAGTAAGCTCTTCTTTGCTCCAGGCTGTATGTGTTCCATCCTTCCGGTACTTCTTTCTCTACGAACTCCCTTACCATTCCTGTCTTAATAGAAACCTCTCTATGCTCTTCTTGTACAAGTCTTGCCATAGCTTCTATATCTTTTGGTAGGTGTAATTTCTCACCTAACTGCCAGTAAAAGTACGCCTCCGCCCATATCTGGTCTTTTTCTTTTGGAAGGTCATTAAAAACAGATTTCGTGGTTTTAAGTGGGTCCGCATCTACTGGCCAAAACCTACGGCTCCCCGTCGGGTCTCTTAGGTACTCACTATCGTTTGTAGTTCCAAAGAATACGCACTTTCTTGGAAACTGCGCTGTTCTTCTTCCATACGCTTCTCTGTATATGTCGTCAGTCTTTGAAAGAAACTGCTTTACCGTATTAGTCTCTGATTTGGACATACCACTAAGTTCCCCAACCTCTACAATCCATCTACCCTGAATAAGCTCTGCCGCTTCTTTACCCTCAAAAGTCATAAGGCTGTCGGAAAACCAATCGCCGCCCAGTATCGCAAAGAATGTACTTTTACCTATGCCCTGTGCCCCGGATATAATAACCATATTGTCAAACTTAGCCCCCGGCTGCATCACTCTTGTTACTGCTGCGACAAAAGATTTCTTTGCTACTGCCTTTATGTATAGGCTGTTTTCAGCCCCGAAATAATCTATAAATAGATTCTCAAGCCTTTGTATACCATCCCAGCTAAGCCCAGTTAAGTAGTCTCTAACGCTATTAAAAGCATGCTTGTGAGCGCACAAAGCGGTTGCGTCGTATATCTTATCCTTGCCCGTGATTCCGTATACGCTCTCAAGGTACCATCTAAGGCCTGCGTCATCTGTATCATTCCACTGTCTTTTTTCTTCTTCACTATTCCAAGGAAGCGCTCCCAGTGCGACGCCTCTGCATGCGAATTCATCAAGAGCTATTTTATCTTTTAGTAACGGATCGTTATCGAGTATCAGGCTTATATTGCCTATTGTCTTTTCCACCGCTCCGTTGCCATTGATTTTAAGCCCTGACATCCAGTCGCTATTATCATCTGTTATGTCGGTTTTAAACTCTCCGCTTGCCTCTTCGTATCTCTCTTTAGTTAAAAGTACAGATACCTCTTTAATGCCCCTTACAAGCTCTGCCATTGCCATATAAGAAGGTAATTTATTTGTCGGTGTATCCGGCTTTGTATCCGCATCCAAGTCACTGAACTTATGAAGTCTTACAAGGTCCCAAGCATTGCACAGTCTTCCGCTTGCAGGGTCTGTAGCATGATGCGAATATAGCCACAGCCCGTTGTATACGATTGCACCTCCTGCGGTTGAACCTCCTGAGTAGGTATATCTGTCCTCATGTTCTGTACTTAAGTAAGCCCCCGGAATAAGTTCGTCCATAGCCCTGTAAATGTCATAAGTTCTACAAAAAGCACCTATTATTCCGCTCTTCTCTCTGGGATCCTGTTGCTTGTCGGCTAAATGCGTATACTTTTGAGCCTCATTCGGCACAAGCGGCCATTCTAAATGATTATGCCAGTCGTTGTATATAGCAAGCACACCTCTAGGATCTAAGAATCCCCCGTCAAGAACTTTAAAAACATATACACTATCACTGCTACAGCTTGAGTTGTACATAAGTCTTGAAGCTTGGAATGTTGTCGGGTCTGCCCATTCTATTCCTATAAGCTCCGCAACTTTTCTTGCTATCGGCTCATACTCTTCAGCTGTTACAGTGTTTGCAAGTGGAATAATTACTCTGAGTCTCGGTCTTGCAAGTTCGTGCTTCCTTGTACTATGCACTAAAAGAGCACAGCCAAGCAGGGATATTTTCTTTAAAACCTCTTCCGTCATTCCGCTTGGGATATTATCGAGGTCAAGCGTAACTAAATCCCTACTCTCTACACTTCTTGCCCCTCTACGACCGTTTATGAGAGCACCACCCACATAACCGCCTACGTCTTTAAGTTCATCCTGCTTTGATTTAGGAAGGCTTAAAAAGTGTTCCAGAGTCTCAGGCGACCTTACCGGGGTCTCTAATTTTTTTATAAATTCCGACCACCATATTGTCTGTCTCTGCCACTTGGTAGAGAAACGACTGGCAGCAATGGAAATAGTCAGCTTTTTATCCGTCATAATTTAGTCCTTCTTATAAAACATTGATTCGAAACCGTCGCCACGTAGTATTAACCCTTGCGCCCACGGCACAGGTTCAGCCATTATATCCGTAAGCTCTTTGAGTTCTCTGTCTTTAGGGCTGTCAATGACCATTTCATCATGTATATGCATTACCACCTTAAATCCCTTTGCTGCAGTCTTTTTCATACTTAACGCTAAACAGTCTCTTGCTATCGCCTGTACGATATTCTCGACTATCTTTCCGCCGTAGGTGCCTATTTCGCTCCATTTCTTAGTGCCCTGTTCCACACCCATGTAAAACATCTGGTCTTTACCCTTTTCATTGATCTTAAGTGTAGGGTTTATATAAAATAACTCTCTGCCCGAAGGCAGTGTAATTATCATAAAATTATCCGTTTTTCTGAAAGTGCAACCGTTTACATTCTGTGCCATACCTGTACGAACTGCTGTAAGAACTGCATTCTCACACCTATACCAAAGTTCAACTATTCTTTTGTTTGAACCTCTCCACCTTGCAACAATGTCAAAAAGCTCATCATCACTAAGCCCCATCTTGTCGGCGCCCATAGCCTTTAGGGCTCCTACGTGGCCTTGGTACCCAAGAGCAAGTTCCGCAATCTTTCCTTTTTGTCTAAGTTCATATTCCGGATTACCTTTTTTAATCCTGTCTATAGGCACTCCAAACATAGCAGAAGCGGAAGCTTCATAAATCTTGCCGTGCGTGGCAAATACTTCTTGCCTCCATCCCTCTCCTGATAGCCAAGCAATCACTCTTGCCTCTATAGCAGAGAAGTCTGCAACAATAAATTTATTGCCCTGTGCAGGAATAAAAGTAGTTCTTATAAGCTGTGATAAAGTATCAGGAACATTCCCGAATATCATTTTTATACCGTCTAAGTCCTTAGCCTTAACTAGATCTCTTGCAAGCTCTATCATATCCATATGATTTCTTGGCAGGTTTTGCACTTGTACAAGTCTGCCTGCCCATCTACCTGTTCTGTTACCACCGTAAAACTGCAAAAGCCCCCTTATTCTTCCGTCATCACAAAGAGCATTTTTCATTGCGTCATACTTCTTTACAGATGTCTTTGATAGTTCTTGCCTTATTTCCAACATTCTTACAGCGGTATCATTGTTAAGGTCTTTTATCATACCCGAAACCGTTTCTTTTCTGAGATTGTCCACCTCTTCGCCTGTCTCTTCCTCAAGCCATTTAGATAACTGCTGAACCGACTTAGGGTTGCTTAGCCCTGTAATCTCTTTAGCCTCTTCCATAAGGCTCTCTGTAATAGCCTGAGAACAATATAAAGCCCCTTCAATAAGTTTTTCATCCACAGCCACACCAGTATTGTTTATTGTCAAATCCAGCCGCCATAGATCCATCTCGTCGGTCGGTACCGGGTATTTATCTAAAATGTTTTTTATAGACATTTCAGTCACTACATCCTGCTTGCAATACTCTCTAAACAGTTGCCATTTTTCAGGTTCGTGCTGCGGAAGTATTCTTACCCTCGGATCCGTTTTTGTTGGCTTATGCGGTACACAGAACTTGCGTATAAGGCTTAAGCCTACTCCCATTTTTCTTTTATCCTGCGGTAAGCCTATAGCCTCTCCTATGGTCGCCAATCCGCCGGGATAGCCTAAATATAATCCGTGGTGCATTGTACAAGCCCAACCATCTAATGGCAGTTCGTGCCCGTAATATTTTGATAAACAAAGCCACTCAAAGGTCGCATTGTATGCACATTTTTCTATGTCTTGCGAGAGTAACAGACTATAAAGTAAGTCCATACCGGCTTTAAAATCAGACTCTGTAAAATCAAGGATCTGTACGGGCCCTCCATCTAAGCTATACGCTGCAAGCATTATTTCAAAATCAGGAGAGCGTACATACGCGTACGCTCCTGCTTTTTTAATATCTACACTGCTATAGGTTTCCAAGTCTATCGACAGCCTAATCATAGGCCCATAACTTCGCCCTGTACTATGGGTTGCCCTGTTATAGGGTCAATTTGTGGCTGTGCAGGTTGCTGTCCGTACTGTGGCTGTGCAGGTTGCTGTGCGCCTCCAAAATCTTCAGAAGCTGACGCCTTAGAGCCTCCTAAAGGTGCACCATCTTCAAGCTTTTGTACATTGTTTAAGTAGCAACCGATTCCTCTTTTTCCTGCACTAAAGTATGGAGCAAAGTTCACTGAAAGTCTGCCGTACATCCCTGAATAAACTTCTGTTGCACTCATTATTGGTTGTAAGTCAGGACCTACTATCTCAGGTCTAGGTCTTGTCGGGTCTGCATTTGTTGACGCTGTAAACACCCAGCATCCTTTGCACTCATCACCGTAAGGCTCTCCGCTGTCTTTCACTCCGTCCCCGTCATGAATCGGTGTAGGTACTACCGGAGGAACTACCCCGTTCCATTTTCCGTTTCTGCCCTCTTCTATAGCCTGTGCTATGGCTGCATCAATAGCCTGCTTTGTCTGTATATCAGACTTTGGCAACAGTGCTGTTACACTATATTTACTGTTTCCGTTTTTGTCGTTTCTTGGGTTTAAAAGTGCCACATAACTAAATCTTACTTTTCCTGTTATTACTTTACTCATTTGTTGATTCCTCCTTGAATTCATCTGCTGCTTTTAATTTAATTGATTCTCTTTTATCACTATCAGGTACCAATGTTGGCTTACCTGTACTTGTTGTTACCATATCGCCTACAAGGGCGCTAAATTCTTTCTTACCTATCTCTTTTTCAACTTGGGCAAGAGTCAATGGGCTCTTTATCCACAAAATTTCTTCACTTATGCCACTATCTGTAAGCTTTTTAAAGGCTGTATCCATATCAGTCCAAGCCCTTGTTTTTCTTCCCTCTACGGCCTTCCATCCGGATATATCATTGCCTTTTAATACTTCCGACAGTGCGTACTCTTCTAAGGCTTTTGCCCAACTTGCGACATCTTTTGCCGTCTGTAATATCTGCCCGATTTCTTCATGAGATAAGAGTTCTGGCTTTTTAAAATCAAGCTTTGCTAACTCTCTGCATTTTTCAGCGTGTTTCTGGCATATTGGTTTAGCTTTGCAAAAACCACACCAAGATCCTTCTTTTTGTTCTCCTGCACCTATGTACGCCATTTCTATTGTCGGTCTTATGCTTTCTCCCCAAGCCTTTAGCTCCTGTACACTTGTTGTAAATGTTCCACCGCCATCTTTGTTTCTAGGCTGAAAGATATGCATATGCACAGTCTGAATATTGTAAAATAGCTCATATTCCCCAACAGCGCCAAGTGCATACAGTTTTAACTGTGGATTATCTTCTGCACTGACTGCAACATTCTTCCCATACTTTAGATCCACTATGTGTAAATCGTTACCCGATATTATAATGCAATCTGCCGTGCCAAAGCCTTCAGGGATATGTGCGGATAAGTTAAGCTTTACTTCTACAGCGATATAAGGCTTTTGTGCGTATGAAAGCACGATACCTCTTATATACTCTGCGTATTCGTCTGTAAGAGCGTCCATCTCTTTTTGGTACATACTATTGTTTGTAAAATCTTTAAGTATCTTATTAAAAGACCTTTTTGGTAACGGATCTATAAGCATATTTCTTACTTTAGCCTCTGCTATTGCGTGTGCCAGAGTACCTTCTTTTGCACTTTCCGACGGTCTATCTTCAAAATTTTCTTCAAGCCTTGCACTTGGGGTGCACTCTAACCACCTGTGTGCCCCCGATGCACTTAATACTGCATGCTTTGACATTAAAGTTTTACCCCCATCTTTTGCAACTCTGCTGCAATCTCAGGAAGTTGCGCCGGCTGTAACTGAGTAAGTGCCGCTACCCCAAATCTTGCTAAAAGTTGTTGGAACTCCCCCAGTCTTCCCGCATCTTTAAGCTGAATTGCACCAACAGCTATCTGATCAATAGAGTAGGTAGGCATTTGGGTAGGTGCCTGTGGTGTAACGGGTGCCTGTGGTTGCTGTATTGCAGGAGCCTCAGGAATAACGGGCATACTAGGCTTAATATCCGTATGCGCGGATACTGACGCCCCTACGGCTGTCTGATTGCCGAGTATCTGCTTTGCAAAAACTACCATCTCGTCAAAAGTTTCAAAAGTTAAATTAATCATTTCTAGTTTCTCCTTATATTTAAAAAACAAACATTGCAACTACTGCTAAATTAAGTGCTACTACCCCTATAAAACCCGCCCAAAAAGCTCTTTCTATACCATCTATAGAATCTTCAAGCTCGTCAATTCTTTTTCTTAAAATCTTCACTTGCTTGCCGTGCTTAACCTCAAGGGCATCTATATTTCGCTCTATTTTTCTACCTGTCCACACATCCGGCACAACTACGCTATTTTCTTTTAAACTAGACATTTAAATCCTCCTTTACTGAGAAGCTTTCTTCCCAGTTCCTTATCTTCTAATAATTCCTTTAGTGTTTTAGTCTCTAACATTTTACTTAATGCAGGGCTACTTAATATCACTCCTGATGTACTATCCGTAAGTATCTGACCAATTGTAGCCGACATAGTTCTCTCAATCCTTTTTATCCTGATAGCTCTCTTCTTTTTCTTGCTGTAAACGACTTCTTCTTTTTCCTCTATAACCTTTAATTCGCACCAATTGTGGTATTTCTTTTTAACAGTAACCTCACAGATTACATCAGTAGGCACGGCGTTTTCTTTTATAAAAAGCTCACACTTCATCATAAACCCGTCGCCCGGCTGTATGGCCTCGTGGATCTCTTTATACCTTAGTGCGGGCTTAGGACCGTCAACTATGTGTATAATTGTATTATTGTGATGTACTATCATATCTTTTTCCTCGCATGTGCCAGTGCCTCCTCTTTTGATATCCAAAAGTAAAGGTCTGTAGAGCTTGCCTTGAACCTGTCTACTTCATAGTCGTTATCTCGTACAACATCATTCTCAGTTAAGATGTAATTTCTGTTTTTTAAAGTAACCTCAATCGGATCATAGCCATCTTTCAATCTTTCTATAGATTCAATAAAAAGCATTTCTGCTCTACATTTTCTTGTTGTTCCTGAGCTTCTCTGAGCCCATGTAGGAATAGATACTTCTACTAAGCAGTCATTGCCCTTAAAGTCCTCTCCTATCGTCCATCCTGTAAACTCTCCCTCCGTCGGGCATACGGGATAAATACCTATGGTATTATCAAACTCAGCTGTAATAATGTTTGTATCCTGAAGATTTGCCTCAGTCAGATTTGCCAAAGCGAATGACGCACTGTCCAGATCGGCACCCTCAAAGCTTGCTTCTGTCAAATTAGCAGACAAGAACAATGCATCTTTGCAGTTTGTCTCATTAAAGTTAGCACTCCACGCATTGGCGCATGAGAAATCTGTATTCTTTAAATTTGCGCCCTCGAAATTTGCACTAACAAGAACTGTATCTATAAAGCAAGCTCCCTCAAGGTCCGCACCTGCAAAGTTTGCTCCTGTCAGGTTTTGCCCTTTAAAGTTCCATCCCCTCAGGTCCATATTTGCGAAATTGTTGTCTAAAACCTCTTTTAAATCCTTTTTCATTTATCCTACCTCTCTCACCATCTTCCACCCTGCTCCCCTTGCAGGCCTTCTTCTCTGACTTGCAAATTCTGCAGTCTGTAACTTTATCCTCTTTGCTATCCACTTATCAAAACCAACCGTGTCGAATATGATAGTTGAATTCGGCTTTGATGGGTCTATCTTAGTGGCGAAATTCTGCTTCGGATCTCTATAAGCTTCCATAAGCAAAGGTATAGGAAATCCCATTGTCTTCAGTTCTGACATTTTCATAATTTGTTTCGGAAACTCCATATCTACCTCCTTAAGGTATAAATTCAATATCTCTGACACCTTTTCTCTGCTTAAGTTCTCTAATCAGCTCTCTATCCGAAAATTTGTCTAATCCTGTATCTTCGTAATTTATAAGTTCTACCAACTCATGTGCCACTATTGAAACTTGTTCGGCTGTTCCTTCTTTAGTTAAACGCTCAATGTATCCAAGCAGTATCTTTTCTAAGGTTTCCTTGCTACTTTCTTTTTCACCCATGTTTATGTATCCTCCTATTTACTTTCCCTCTAATCTCTCCTAAACTATCCTTACAGGCTATTGCCGTAGCTGAGTAAACGAAAGGAGGGATATGAGTATGACTAAAAATGATTTCAACAAAATTATTGAAGACGGATATACAAATGCAATTTCTAAATTTTCGGATCCTCAGTATGTTAAAGAATTTCTTAGTAAACATGCTGGCGGTGATAATAAGATATCAACCGAGAACCTAATTGTTGCGTCAATCCTTATGTCTGCTGAAATCACAAAAGAAATGATTATCAATTCACTAGAAAAATTTGTCGTATTTGATGACTGATTTTTTCTGCGAAATCCTCAGTATTAGTTTCACCATCTAACCAAGGGTGAACTACATTTTTGACATTTCCAAAATTTTCAACCCTGATAGTAACCTCCAACGTTTCATCAGGGTTGGACTTTCTTAACTTTCTAACTGCTTCCACTATTCTCTCTATGTCAGAGATATGGCTTGTTACTATTTCTATCTTTATTGGATTCGTTATCATCTTCCCTCCTAACTAACCTTTTCTTCTACCTGCTTCCCTAAGAAAAGATTTACAAAATACACTTGTCCTTTTCCTGTTACCTTTGTGGTCTTTGTTACCCTCACGCTTCCGTCAGGATTATTTATCGTGCTTTCCTTTACCTCAAACAGGCCTAATTCCATAGCCTTTTGTGTAGGTAAGTTCTTGCTGCTTCCTGATTTCATCAAGAAGCTTCTCTGTCTTAGTTCCTCAAACAACCTCTTTTGCCCTGTATCATAGCCATTCTGCTTTAAAAGCTTTGCAAGGTCTCCGATAAGTATTGATGTATCACTTGCGGATACCGATTTAGCAAACAAGGCTAAAGGTTGCATTCTTTCATTTTCAGCCTCTAAAGCTTTCCTTGCTTCCCTCTCTTCTTTTAGTGCCTTGAAAGCTGCTATGGCTATATCCGGATTATCCAGTAGTTCTTCTTTAGCGTATAAGCCGTGCTTGCGGATAGATGGAAGAACTTCTGATGTAACCCATCTTTTAAACGCCTTTGCGTTTTGTAGCTTACTTGATAAGATAAGGGAATATAGTCCGCTTTCGTTGATGACAGTCAGCTCTTGACTTCCTCCAAGGGTGTCACATTTCGTTACCCCCTTATCCTCATCATCTATGTGGTCGCCTATCGCTTTTCTTGGATTACTGTATCCCAGTACCTCCGCCACATCTTTACCCACGAACCAAGGTTCACTATCAATTTCCACCGTTCGGATTTCTCCAAACTCGCTGTTTTTAAAAATCTTTAATCTATTCAATAAAATCACCTCCTAATCTGTGCAGCTCTTTTTAATTCTTATGTTCTCGATCGGCATTTTGTAAATCTCAGATAATTTTTCAAGTTGAAATGCCGGTATTGCTACTTTGCCTTTTTCCCAATTCAGGATTGTTTGCTGTCCTACTTTTAATTTCATAGCTACTTCCCTTTGGCTAAGCTCTGCATTCACTCTTGCCGCCGCCAAGGATATTTTTAATTCACTTATAAAATCACCTCCTAAAATTCTCTTTATATATTTACTTTGCTCCTAACCACCTTTAAACTGTCCTCACAGGCTCTGCCAAGCCTGAGGTTAAAGAAAGGAGGTTTTAATGGACGATCGATTTTTTGAATCTTGGAATCAAGAGATGAAAGACGACATAATGTATTCAGCTCTCGATGAATCCATAAAAATAATCGAATACCTTGAAGAAACTAACCAAAAGCAGCATAAATACAACATAGCTATTTTAGTGTTTACTATTATCAGTTCCCTGTGCGGTATTATTTCTGTTGTCAGTTTGTTCTTTAAGTAAAGCCTTTATTTCCCTAATTTCTTTTAGGGTTTCTATGTGGAGCGACAACCTATAATTGTTATTCTCCTCCGCAAGTCGCTCCCAGTAGCTTAAAAGTTCATCTGTAAGTTCCATTTTCACCCCCTTTTTAAACCGCTTCTTTTTCTCCTAAAAGCTCTTCAATCGTTACCCCAAAATAGTCGGCTACTTTTTTCAAGTTTGCTACTGTCGGGGAGCTGTTATCCCATCTGGATATAGTGCCGTTTCCTATCTTTGCTTCTTTCTCAAGCTTTGCAATTGCTATTCCTTTCGCCTCGCAGAGTTTTTGTATTTTCTCTAAAATCATGCAAATCCTTTCCTTTTATAAAATTCTTAGAGAAAAATCATAATATCTATTGACTAATAATAGAGAATAATCTAATATATGTATGTCAGTACTTTATGAGATTACATTTTATATGGCTTTTCTCTAAGTCATAAGCCTAGTATATAGAGTAATCTCTAATTTGTCAACAACTTTTTTAGGGTTTTCTCTAAAAATATTAGGAGTAACTATGTCAACAGTAGATAAAGTAAAGAGAATATGTAAAAATAGAAAAATACCCATATCAAGGCTAGAAAAGGATTTAGGATTTTCTAATGGGTACATAAACCAATTAAGAAAGGGAACCTTTCCTTCTGATAGGCTGGCTCTAATTTCAAAATATTTAGATGTTCCTATATCAGAGTTACTAGGAGATAATGTAAATGCCACAAATGATACTCTAACAGCTTCCGATCGCAAAGACATTGCAAAAAGCCTTGATGAGATGATGGAGCAACTTGAGAGCGGAACTGATAGCCCTTTGATGTACAACGGGCAAGAGCTTAGTGAAACTTCAAAGGCACTTCTTCGCAATGCTTTAGAATATGCACTTACAGAAACAAAGAAGGAAAATAAGGTAAAATATAATCCGAACAAGAATAAAGGGTGATAGAATTGAATACCGAAAAAACACGCAAGAAAATAAGAACAATCATTGCATATTATGAGAGAATGACTGGCAGTCGTGATCCGATCCGGATTGCAAAGTTTGCCGGAATAGGAGTCGTAATTTGCCAATTAAATGAACTATCCGGATTTTATAAATTGATAAAACGCAAGAGGTGGATATTTATCAATGAGGATCTGATGGATACAGATATGTTTAGAGTGGTAGTCGCACACGAATTAGGACATGCTTTTTTGCATAGAACCAAGGAATGTGCATTTATAAAAAATCACACTCTACTACTTACTTCGTGGGTAGAGCGTGAAGCTAATATGTTTGCAGCAGAATTGTTAATTCCTGACTGCGATCAATATCAAGTTGTATATCCCAAGGAATTGATGGATATAAAGTTATGAATTATTTGTGAACTTTTTGATTTTAATATTGATTTTTACCTGCTTTATGGTATTATGAATATACCAAAAGCCTTATTCGTTAAGGACACGGCCTTTTAAAGGAGAAAAGAACCTTATTTGTTAAGGTATGAGCAGGTATGTCATTTATGGCATACCTAATTTTTTTATTCAGGAGTTTTCCATGAAATATGATGTATATGGCATTTATCTAATTAACTTTAAAAACAACACTGGAGGAGAACTATCTGGCAACCATTACGCTGTAGTTCTGACAAATATACGCAAAGAGTGTAAAACATTTTTAGTGGCGCCTATCACAAGCAAAAAGCCTGGTAAGAAGTATAGGAACGGAATCACTATTAATTGCCTCAAATACCAACAAAATCCAACTAATGACAAGGCTTTCATCATGGTTGATAAAATAAGAGAAGTCTCAAAGTTTAGAGTCTATGGCGATAAACAGTATGACCTAGATTCTGATGATATAGCAAAGTTGAAAGAATCAATGGCGAAAGTTTTAAATTTGCAATAACACTGGTTCTTGTTTTAAACTTGACTAAACCTCGTTTTAAGATATTTTAAAACAAGTTTTTAAACAAGATAATAAAAAACCACCCGGATAACTGAGCAACTGAAACATACACAATGCTGTAGAGCTTAGAGGGAAGTTTTAAATTTATAGGAGAGTGTGAAATTGGAAGATATTAAAAGTAGACTTGTTGATAAAAGTATTGAGGCATTTATTTTAGGACTGGAGATTTATAATAAACCGACTATTCGATATAGAATTGAGGGTTTTAGCTTCTTTATTTGCAATGCTTGGGAACTGATGTTAAAAGCGGAATTGTTGAACAGAGGTGAAAGTATATATTTCACTGACTCACCTAATAGAACCCTTTCTTTACGAGACGCATTGCAAAGAGTTTATACAGACAAAAAACAACCTCTCAGGGTTAATCTTGAGACTATTATTGACTTAAGAGATACAAGTACTCATTTTATAACCGAGGACTATGAAACTATATATGCCCCATTTTTTCAGGCTTGTGTTATAAATTTCTGTGAGCAAATAAAAAGGTTTCATAAAATAGATATGTCAGAGCACGTGTCTCCAAATTTCTTGACGCTTTCTATTTCGCTAGATGTTCTAACCAACAATGAAATTAGGGGAAAGTATTCTGCTGAAATGGCTGATCGTTTTATTGCAAACAAAAGTGAGTTGGACTTTTTACAGAGTACTAATCAATCGGCTGATTTATTCATACCAATCAGGCATGAATTTGTTCAGATAAAGGATAAGACAAAAGCTGATTTTACATACTCTGTAGATTCAAGCTCTGATATGCCGGCTAAAATCATCACCAAACTGCAAGATCCAAAAGATAAATATACGTTATCAAGAAAGAATGTTATTTCCTTAGTTAATAAGCAAATTAATGTCAAAAATATAAAGTTTGATTATGTATCTTTTAAAGGTGATAATGTCTTCAATGACTATGCACTGAAGCTAATTATGGATTTCTACAACTTGCAAGATGATGAAAGGTACTGCTTTCAATTCGTATCTACCAGAAGATACTCTAGTCAATTAGTGGAGTTTGTTATAGAAGCTATAAAGAATGACTCAAATATTGTTTGTACGATTTTAAAGCATAAAAAAAGATAACCCCAGGCACATAGGAATTCTAAGCTTTAAGCCTACTCCACTTCAGGAACCCAGTGTTTATCCTTCACAAGTTATCTATGGTTATATTCTATGTTGTACACAATACTTTGTCAAGTTTTAGAATATTAATTTTTTATTATTGCCATTTTCCTGATGTCGTGAAAATGGTAAGTATTTGATTTTTAACATTAAATATGCTAACCTAAAGATTTTTATATTAAAAAAGCCACCCGGTACGCCAATACCGAATGGCTGTGTATACCGTTGCAAGCTTCTGCCTGCAAACAATATAACTCTGAACAAGTCATATTGTACCACGCATAGTAGCACCTTGCAACAGGTGTTATTTTTATACCCAAAAAGGAGGTACATATGGCAAAAGCTAAATACAGTAAAGGAAAAGACGGCTACTTCCGTGCGAAAGTATGGGACGGCACTTACAACCCTGATGGATCCAAGCACAGAATAAACTTAACATCCAAGAAGTCCAGTGCTGATTTAGAGAAAAAAGTAAATGAATTTAATTTAAAAGTTCAAAATGCAGAGTTTACTCCGCAAGCGGATGATACTTTTTATGATTATGCCCTCATGTGGCTTGATACATTTAAGACTACAAAAGAGCTTGCTACTTACAAGATGTATGAAACTATAATCAATAAGTACTTTTCTGATTTTAGAATTATAAAAGTTCAAAGTATCACAAGGCATCACATACAAAACTTACTCAATGATAATGCTGACAAGCCTAGAACTTGTCAAAAGATCGCTTTAACCTTTAAGCAAATCATTAAGTCGGCCATAAAGGACTCTATTCTTACTCAAGGCTCGTATCTTATACTTTGTGACGGCCTGCTACTGCCTAAGTATAAAGCTAAAGAACGCCGACCACTTACAAAAGCTGAAGTATCGGCTATAAAAGCAGCACACTTCACTGATACAGAAAAATGCTTGGTTTATATACTGTACTCTTGTGGTCTAAGACGTGAAGAAGTGTTGGCATTGACTGTATCAGACATAGACTTGGAGGGCTCTAATTTAAGCGTAAATAAGGCTTTAGCGTTTGATGGTAATAAATCATACATCAAAGGTACAAAGAGCCACAGAGGCAATCGCAGTGTTCCTCTCACACCTGATTTAAAAGAATTTCTGCAAGGATACTTAAAGGGCTGCAGGTACTATCTATTTGAAAGAGAAGACGGTACGCCTTACAAGCTTCATCAATATAAGGATACGTGGAAGTCTATCAGAGCAAAGATAGAATCATTAGATCCGACATCTGAAGGACTGACAGCACACATATTCAGGCATAACTATTGTACTCGCCTTTGCTATCAGGTACCTACACTGTCAACTAAAATGATTGCGAAGCTTTTGGGGGATTCGGAGAAGATGGTATTAGATATTTATAGCCACATACTCGAGGAAAAAGAAGATGCTCAAACGGCTGTTTCAAATGAATTTTCACTGTAATTTTCTTAGACATTTATTAGACATTTTAATTTTTAAGGCCATTTTTAGACCGATATTAGACATTTAAATGTGTACGAAATCATATACTTTTAATGGCAATTAAAAAGGCTTAAACCCTTACAAATCAAGGATTTAAGCCATACTTCAAACTGCCGCAGACCGGAATCGAACCGGTACGGGTATTTCTACCCACGGGATTTTAAGTCCCGGGCGTCTGCCTGTTCCGCCACTGCGGCAAAAAGCGACCCGAATCGGACTCGAACCGACGACCTCCGCCGTGACAGGGCGGCGCTCTAACCAACTGAGCCATCGGGCCTAAATATTAAGATATAAAATCTTAGCTCCCTGAGTAGGACTCGAACCTACGACACTGCGGTTAACAGCCGCATGCTCTACCGACTGAGCTATCAAGGAATATTGCCCTTAGTAATCTAAGGGCAGTGGAGCTTCAGGGACTCGAACCCGGGACCGATCGGTTATGAGCCGATTGCTCTAACCAACTGAGCTAAAGCTCCAAAGTGACCCCAACGAGATTTGAACTCGTGTTACCGCCGTGAAAGGGCGATGTCTTAACCGCTTGACCATGGGGCCGAACACTGTGATATTTTACTCTTATGAGAATAAAATGTCAAGTATTTTTTGAAGAAAACATACCTTCAAAACTGCCTACCAAACTGCATTTCTTACTTAGCAAAAACTTCGCTTGAGCTTTAGTAAGAAAGTACATCTCAAATTCACTTGCGGATTTAATGATGTATCCGATTATATGTTATAAATTTTCTATCCTTTTGGTTAAACCCTCGACCTATTAGTAACCATCAACTTAATACATTGCTGTACTTACATCTTGGCCCTATCTACCTCGTAGTCTTCAAGGGGTCTTACTGTTTTCACATGAGATATCCCATCTTAAGGGGGGCTTCACGCTTAGATGCCTTCAGCGTTTATCCCGTCCCGACATAGCTACCCTGCCATGGAGTTACTCTCCAACAGGTACACCAGCGGTCAGTCCGTCCCGGTCCTCTCGTACTAAGGACGGCTCCTCTCAAATATCTTACGCCCACGCCGGATAGGGACCGAACTGTCTCACGACGTTCTGAACCCAGCTCGCGTACCGCTTTAATGGGCGAACAGCCCAACCCTTGGGACCTGCTACAGCCCCAGGATGCGATGAGCCGACATCGAGGTGCCAAACCACTCCGTCGATGTGAACTCTTGGGAGTGATAAGCCTGTTATCCCCAGGGTAGCTTTTATCCGTTGAGCGATGGCAATCCCACTTTATGCCACCGGATCACTAAGTCCTACTTTCGTACCTGCTCCACCCGTCGGTGTCGCAGTCAAGCTCCCTTCTGCCTTTGCACTCTTTGAATGGTTTCCGACCATTCTGAGGGAACCTTCGAGCGCCTCCGATACTCTTTCGGAGGCGACCGCCCCAGTCAAACTCCCCGTCTGGCATTGTCCCCCACCCGGATAACGGATGCAGGTTAGAAATCCAGCAATACAGGGGTGGTATCCCAACGGCGACTCTGCATAAACTGGCGTCCATGCTTCTTAGTCTCCCACCTATCCTGTACGAGTATTACCGAATCCCAGTACCAAACTGGAGTAAAGCTCCATGGGGTCTTTCCGTCCTGGCGCAGGTAACCAGCATCTTCACTGGTACTTCAATTTCACCGGGTGCATTGTTGAGACAGCGCTCAAATCATTACGCCTTTCGTGCGGGTCGGAACTTACCCGACAAGGAATTTCGCTACCTTAGGACCGTTATAGTTACGGCCGCCGTTTACTGGGGCTTCAATTCAAAGCTTCGTTTCCTGACTTCTCCTCTTAACCTTCCAGCACCGGGCAGGCGTCAGCCCATATACTTCACCTTGCGGTTTCGCATAGACCTGTGTTTTTGCTAAACAGTTGCTTGAGCCTTTTTTCTGCGACCACTATTTCTAGTGGCACCCCTTCTCCCGAAGTTACGGGGTCATTTTGCCGAGTTCCTTAACAATGCTTCTCCCGCCGGCCTTAGGATTCTCTCCTCATCTACCTGTGTCGGTTTGCGGTACGGGTACATATAATACAATAGCGGCTTTTCTTGACGGCTCCCTAACCGACTTCCCTACTATTTTTCGGTACGCATCACGTCTTCCCTTTGCATGGTGGATTTTCCTCCCATACAGGTACTTCGCTTGCCCCGGTTTTTGTCCTCCCGGGTTCGGTTTTTAGTCTCCGTGTCCCCACAGTTCTGATTATATGTAGTACAGGAATCTGTACCTGTTATCCATCGACTACGTCTTTCGACCTTGCCTTAGGCCCCGACTTACCCTGAGTAGATCAGCTTTACTCAGGAAACCTTAGATATTCGGCCAAGAGGATTCTCACCTCTTTCTCGCTACTCATTCCGGCATTCTCTCTTCTTATTACTCCACCACTCCTTTCGGTATGGCTTCTACGCCTCTAAGAATGCTCCTCTACCAATGTATATATTACATTCCTAGGCTTCGGTGGTGTGTTTAGCCCCGGACATTTTCGGCGCAGGACCTCTCGACTAGTGAGCTGTTACGCACTCTTTTAATGTATGGCTGCTTCTAAGCCAACATCCTAGCTGTCTTCGAAATCCCACATCCTTTTCCACTTAACACACACTTTGGGACCTTAGCCGTAGGTCTGGGCTCTTTCCCTTTTGACTACCCAACTTATCTCGTGTAGTCTGACTCCCGTTAATCATCTATCCGGCATTCGGAGTTTGATATCTCTTGGTAGGCTTTGACGCCCCCGCAAAAATTCAGTGCTCTACCTCCGGTAGACTAATAACGAGGCTAGTCCTAAAACTATTTCGAGGAGAACCAGCTATCTCCGGGTTCGATTGGAATTTCTCCCCTATCCACACCTCATCGCCACCCTTTTCAACGGATGTGCGTTCGGTCCTCCATTCACTTTTACGCGAACTTCAACCTGGACATGGATAGATCACCCGGTTTCGGGTCTACACATACTGACTACATTCGCCCTATTAAGACTTGGTTTCCCTTCGGCTCCGTATCTTTAATACTTAACCTCGCCTGTACATGTAACTCGCCGGACCGTTCTACAAAAAGTACGCGGTTCACCTTTCGGTGTTCCACAGTTTGTAAACATAGGGTTTCAGGTTCTTTTTCACTCCCCTCCCGGGGTTCTTTTCACCTTTCCTTCACAGTACTATACGCTATCGGTCACTGACTAGTATTTAGCCTTGGGGGGTGGTCCCCCCTGCTTCCCACAAGGTTTCTCGTGTCTCGTGGTACTCTGGATACTGCTAGATTAAATACATTTTCCCTTACACGGCTCTCACGCTCTTTGGCCCGCTTTTCCAAAACGGTTCAGGTAATGTATCTTACTCATGTCGCAGTCCTCAACCCCGCAGTGCACGCACCACGGTTTGGGCTCTTACGATTTCGCTCGCCGCTACTTTCGCAATCACTTTTGTTTTCTTTTCCTCCGGCTACTTAGATGTTTCAGTTCACCGGGTTCCCCTCTGTACGTTATGTATTGGCGTACAGATACTTGGAGTTCTTCCAAGTGGGTTTCCCCATTCAGACATCTGCGGATTACTGAATATGTGCTTCTCCCCGCAGCTTTTCGCAGCTTGTCACGTCTTTCTTCGGCTGTCAGTGCCTAGGCATCCACCCTACGCTCTTTATGTTTAACCTCTTAAATCATTTAGATTTAGTGTTCATGTATGACACTAGCGTGTATCATACACTATGTTTAAAAATTTATTTTTGTTATTTAAAATATTAATTACTTAAAGCAATTAATACCTCGGATGTCTAATTATAAAATATTTATATAATTTCTCGTTTGGTATGCAGTTTTCAAGGTACATTTAGTTAAAGCTTGTCACTTTAACAGTGGAGATGGAGAGATTCGAACTCTTGACCCCCTGCTTGCAAGGCAGGTGCTCTCCCAACTGAGCTACACCCCCATAAATTGGCATCCACCTACTCTCCCATACCGTCTCCAGTATAGTACCATCGGCCGACTAGGTCTTAACCATCGTGTTCGGAATGGGAACGGGTGTGTCCCCTAGACGCATCGACACCAATAATGTTATGTTTTAGTTTTATCCTTGATAATATAAAACTAAACAGTACTCACAACCCCTACTTTTTCCTTAGAAAGGAGGTGATCCAGCCGCACCTTCCGATACGGCTACCTTGTTACGACTTCACCCCAGTTATCCTCCCTGCCTTCGGCAGCTCCCTCCCACACTGCTAAACATAACTTACTGCTATTCTTTATATCATATAATGATACTCATCCATAAACCTAGCGGTTTATTACTTTGTATCATTATCACAGCTTTATGTTTACCAGTGTGGGTTGGGTCACTGACTTCGGGCATTGATGACTCCCATGGTGTGACGGGCGGTGTGTACAAGACCCGGGAACGTATTCACCGCAGCATTCTGATCTGCGATTACTAGCGATTCCAGCTTCATATAGTCGAGTTGCAGACTACAATCCGAACTGAGACGTTATTTTTGTGATTTGCTTGGCTTCGCAGCTTTGCCTCACTTTGTTTACGCCATTGTAGCACGTGTGTAGCCCAAATCATAAGGGGCATGATGATTTGACGTCATCCCCACCTTCCTCCGGATTATCTCCGGCTGTCTCGTCAGAGTGCCCATCTTACTGCTGGCTACTGACGACAAGGGTTGCGCTCGTTGCGGGACTTAACCCAACATCTCACGACACGAGCTGACGACAACCATGCACCACCTGTATCCCTTGCCCCGAAGGGCTAGCTTCATTACAAAGCTATTCAAGAGTATGTCAAGATTTGGTAAGGTTCTTCGCGTTGCTTCGAATTAAACCACATGCTCCACCGCTTGTGCGGGTCCCCGTCAATTCCTTTGAGTTTCATTCTTGCGAACGTACTCCCCAGGTGGAATACTTAATGCGTTAGCTTGCGGCACCGAAGAGTTTTCCTCCCCGACACCAAGTATTCATCGTTTACTGCGTGGACTACCAGGGTATCTAATCCTGTTTGCTCCCCACGCCTTCGAGCCTCAACGTCAGTTGTCGTCCAGTAAGCCGCCTTCGCCTCCGGTGTTCCTCCTAATATCTACGCATTTCACCGCTACACTAGGAATTCCGCTTACCTCTCCGACACTCAAGCTATACAGTTTCCAAAGCAGTTCATGGGTTGAGCCCACGCCTTTCACTTCAGACTTGCATCGCCGTCTGCGCTCCCTTTACACCCAGTAAATCCGGATAACGCTTGCCCCCTACGTATTACCGCGGCTGCTGGCACGTAGTTAGCCGGGGCTTCTTAGTCAGGTACCGTCATTTTCTTCCCTGCTGATAGAGCTTTACATACCGAAATACTTCTTCACTCACGCGGCGTCGCTGGATCAGGGTTCCCCCCATTGTCCAATATTCCCCACTGCTGCCTCCCGTAGGAGTTTGGGCCGTGTCTCAGTCCCAATGTGGCCGTTCACCCTCTCAGGCCGGCTACCGATCGTCGCCTTGGTGAGCCTCTACCTCACCAACTAGCTAATCGGACGCGGATCCATCTTATACCTATAAATATTTTACCCCTGCACCATGCGGTGCTGTGGTCTTATGCGGTCTTAGCGGAAATTTCTCTCCGTTATCCCCCTGTATAAGGCAGGTTATCCACGCGTTACTCACCCGTCCGCCACTAAGTCTATTAAAATTCCATCCGAAAACTTCCTTTTAATAGCTTCGTTCGACTTGCATGTGTTAAGCACGCCGCCAGCGTTCATCCTGAGCCAGGATCAAACTCTCATATAAAAGTTTAATCTAGCCTTCTCGCTAGCTTGCATCATCTGTTTTCACAGATCTACTGTTTTTTAAAGGTTTTAAATTCTGTTCGAATCTAAACGTTGTTTTTACTGAAATCTCATCGATTATTTCAAAATAATCAAGTTATTTTCAGGGTTGTGTGTACTGTTTAATCTTAAATTATCAAGGTTCAACGCAGAAGGAGGGATTTGAACCCTCGCACCGCTATTAACAGCCTACTCCCTTTCCAGGGGAGCCCCTTCAACCACTTGGGTACTTCTGCTTGGTTGCGAGTTTTCCTTCTTCTGTTTTCCTTTCTGCTTTTGGGCAAAAAGTAAACGGAGAGGGTGGGATTCGAACCCACGCGCCCTTGCGGACAAACGGTTTTCAAGACCGCCTCGTTATGACCACTTCGATACCTCTCCGTAACTGCCTCATTATAATATCGCACCAAGCGATTAATGTCAAGCATTTATTTTTATTTTTTTTAAAAATATAAGCCATAAATGATAAAGTCCTAGTATACCACAAATAAAAATGTCCCACTTATGGTAGAATACTATTTTGTATATTCTAACACTAGGAGGAACTGACTTATCAGAAAGGTTATTTTATCAATGGATGAACAAAGAAAGTATGATGTTATCAAAGGTCTGGTGGATCACCCAGATACAGCCAATAAGGATAGAGCCGCTCTTATCCTAGGATGCACCAAAAGGCATATAAACCGTATGATACAGGGTTATATTAAATATGGTAAGGCATTCTTTATTCATGGTAACAGAGGCAAAAAGCCGGCTACCACTATCTGTCCTGATATCAGAAGTCAGGTTCTTGATCTATACAGAACTAAATACTACGAGGCTAACTTTGAACACTATACAGAGCTTCTAAAAAAGCATGAAGGCATAAGCATCTCTTCTTCCTCTGTAATGAGTATTTTGGAGTCAGAGTACATTCTATCTCCAAAGGCTACAAAAGCTAAGCGTAGACGCATTAAGCAAACTCTCAGAGCTAAGAAGGAAGCTGCAACATCAAAAAGGGAATTATCACAGATACAAGCTAACTTAGTAGCAGTTGAAGATGCTCACAGTCGTCGTCCAAGATGTGCTTATTTTGGTGAATTGCTTCAGATGGATGCTACCCCTTATGAATGGGTGCCGGGGCAGATATGGCATCTACATTTGGCTATTGATGATGCCTCAGGTGTTGTCACAGGTGCCTGGTTTGACACTCAGGAGACTCTTAATGGATACTACCATGTATTTGAGCAGATTCTTACTGATTATGGTATTCCTTATAAGTTTCTTACTGATAAACGAACTGTATTTACTTACAAGAAAAAAGGTGCCTTATCTGACGACAAAGACACCTATACACAGTTTGCATACGCCTGTAAGCAACTTGGCACACAGCTTGAATCAAGCAGCGTACCACAGGCTAAAGGACGTATAGAACGATTGAATCAGACTTTACAGTCACGCCTGCCTATTGAGTTTAGACTCGCAGGCGTAACCGATATCCATAAAGCCAATGAATTCATTTACCACTACATAAAAGAATTCAATGAGAAGTTCGCACTTCCACTTTATGGTATCAAATCTGTCTTTGAAACGCAACCATCTAAAGAAAAAATAAATCTTACTTTGGCGGTTTTAACTGAGAGAACTGTTGATGCCGGACATGCGATTCAATTCGAGAAGAAATTTTATAAGATGATAGATAATAAAGGATTGCAGACCCATTATCGAAAAGGTACCAAGGTTATGCTTATCAAGGCATTTGATAAGTCTATGTTTGCGTGCGTAAATGACAAAGATATTTATGCACTAGAAGAAATACCGGCTCATGAGCATAAATCTAAGGACTTGGACGCTGACTACAAACAGCCAAAGCCTAGAAAGCCTTATATACCTCCAATGAACCATCCTTGGAGATTGGATGCCTTTAATAAATTCGCACACTCACAGCCACACAGAATTGAAGAAGACATAAAAAGTGCATAATAAAAGCCCCTTTGTGGGGGCTTATAAATTAATTATTTTGGGACATAATCATTTATGCTTGACAGCATTTATTTTTATTTTTTTTAAAAATTTCAAATATAAAAAATCTTGTATTTATTGTTATTCCTCACCGCATTAATCTTATACTTATATTAGATACATTAAATCATTAGAACTGATAGACTATGTTTAATATACTTCATATACGATATCGTTGTCAGCTTGAAACTTATCATCAAATTTTATAATTAAGTACAACTTACCTGCTGGAGATTCTCCCACATAATAGCCAATACCAAAATTATTATAACATCCGCTCTTATCAAATATAATATCACTTAACTTTAGTGCATCTATATCTTGATATTCATATTGATTTTTTATAATTCTTCTCGCCTCTTTATCAAGTAGATACAATTCACTTATAATTTTTTTAATAAGTGAACTCGAAATTAAAGCCATATCTTCTTCACTATATCCTGTAAAGTTAAAATTTATTTCTTTATCTGATAAAATAATCGTGAAATAAACACTACCATAACTACTATACCAGTCCTTTAGCTTACATACAGAAAGTAGATCCTCTTTTTTCATACCTATTCCTTCCACTATATTTTTCAATTTGCAATATTCACGAAAAATGCGGACAGCATAGCCATCCGCAAATAAAATACCCTTATACAACCTTTATATTAAATTTTCTTGCCTCAGCTTCATTGTCAACTTCTCTTATATCAGCTCCCAATGAAACCAATTTTCCTTCAAAATCTTCATATCCTCTTTTTATATATTTAATATCATCTACTGTAGTTTGCCCCTCTGCAGCAAGGCCTGCCAACACTAAGGCTGCTCCTGCTCTTAAGTCCGGAGCCTTCAATGACGCACCTCTTAATTTTTCCACACCAATAACCATAGCGGTATTACCCTCTACTTTTATATTAGTTCCCATTCTTGCAAGTTCATCAACATACTTAAATCTGTTCTCAAATATACTCTCAACAACAAGGCTGCTTCCGCTAGCCAGTGCCAACGCAGTGGTTATCTGTGGCTGCATGTCTGTAGGAAAACCCGGATATGGCAATGTCTTTATATTAGTTGACTTTTGATTGTTCTTAGCAATGACCCTTATTGCATCATCAAATTCAACAACCTCACATCCCATCTCCATAAGTTTTGCACTTATAGCCTCCATATGCTTTGGTATAACATTTTTTACAGTAATATCACCTTTTGTAATAGCTGCAGCACACATAAATGTACCTGCCTCAATTTGATCAGGAATAATAGAATACTGACTGCCATGCAATGACTTCACTCCCTTTATCCTGATTACATCTGTACCTGCACCTTTTATATCGGCTCCCATGCTATTTAAGAAATTGGCAACATCCACTATATGTGGCTCTTTAGCCGCATTCTCTATAAGCGTTCTGCCCTCTGCCAAAGACGCCGCCATCATTATATTTATTGTAGCACCCACTGACACTGTATCAAGATATATATCAGCTGCAACCAAATCTATAGCATGTGCCTTCACCCTGCCTGATTCAATTTTAATTTCAGCTCCTAATGCTTTAAATCCCTTCAAATGAAGGTCTATTGGTCTTGAGCCTATATTACAACCACCCGGAAGTGCTACCTCAGCACTTTTATATTTACCTAAAAGTGCACCAATAAAGTAGTATGATGCCCTAATTCTTCTTATAAACTCATCATCTACCAACACATCTTTCACTGTAGAAGCATTAATCTTTACACTATGCCTGTCCAATCTTTCAACATTTGCACCTATAGCCCTGATTGCTTCAAGCATTACATTAATATCCTTTACATCCGGTAAATTCTCTATTAAAACATCTTCATCAGTCATTATGGCTGCTGCCAGTATTCCAAGTGCAGCATTCTTTGCACCACCTATGGCAACTTCTCCTACCAATGGACTTCCACCATTCATTATATATTGAGCCATATTTCTCCTCTGTATAAAACTTTATTTTTATGCTTTATCAATAAGTTTCCAAAACCTTATGTTAAATCTTTCTTTTTTCTTATGATATTAATTCTATCACATTACATTCTAAAGGTAAAGAAACAAGAAAAGTCATTTTGAGTGCTATTGAATATACTTTGAGCTTCAATTACATCTATTTTCTGTACACTTGAGGTATTTATATCATATACCGTGACAGTTTTGGAATCATAGGCCGTAAGAATAACCGGATTATTAATTGCTGTAAATGTAAACACAGGTTTTTTTATTGTCAAGAAATACATGGCTTCCTTTAAAGTTATCCCCTGAAATCTTGTAAACTCATTATTTTCCCAGCCATTTACATATTCTCCAACTTTTGATATATCAAAATTTGTATTGGCTGCTGTATCTACCATAGCTCTCACATACACCATTATTCCATTTCTTCTAACGAATCCCATATCCGTATAGGCATCTTCTATTGCGTCTACAGGATCATAATAAATACCCTCTAATTTGGAATTAATATAAACATAATACATATTCTGTATATATGACTTATTTAAGACCATATTATACTCTACATTATCAACATTTATCTCAAGATCTTTTGAATAAGAAACTTCACTTTCTATCCACTTGTTATTATCAACAACATAATTCTTGCCTCTAAAGCTGTCCATGTAAGTTGATACTCTACTATCACTTGCTACAGACTTATTACTTATTATAGTATCCTCTCCTGATCGTGTGAAATTTTCTCCATCATATTGATAAAGGTCTATATGTACACGATTTCCACTCACATTTATATTGTCAATATACCTATCATCATAAGTATACTCTTTTTGTAATTCTAAAAGATTATTGTATATGCTGACCTTCTCAAAAATACTTCCTGTAGATTTTCCATTAATTGTGTTTGAAACATTTTGTGATTCTATTGCTACAACCAAATCACTTCCTATATACCCTATAGGTAACATTACTTCATTTGCATTATCTAATCTCTTATTTTCTCCTGCAACGAAATTATAAATATTTAATCCATCGCCTGTATTCCAGGATATCAGACTCTTATCTTGACTTATAGAATACTTTCCACTGGAAAGATTCTCTGCCACTGTTACATAGCTCCCAGAAGATATATCTAAGCCCACTACCTTATCAAGAAGCTTCAGGTATAACATTGAATTATCTCCCAGATATGCCAACTCATCAATAGATTCCTTTAGACTGGCAGCATCTATATCTGTTTTTACAAATGCAAGTTTTGAAACTCTTTTAGTATCTTCCATATACTTTAGTAGGCATACTCCAACATCTCCCAAATGAGAAGCTTCTATATTGTAGCCATAATTGATAAAATACAATCCATCTCCAAATTTTAAAGGTATAAGATAATTATTTTTTCCGGCACTGTATACCATTTCCAGGCTTCCATTTTTACTATTTGATAAAAATAGTTTGTTATCTGCTAAAAATGCAATCTTATCACCTTTATTTGATATAACCTTATTGACTCTATTTCCTATCCCTAATTCAAGCTTCCTCTCATATGTAAGATTATTTGTCAGCCTTTGGTTCATAGTTCTAGTATAATCAAGCATGTAAAGTCTTTGTGTACCGGACTTACAAATAAAATTCTCTTCTATATTGTAGCTTTTACTCTCTGAATCAGCACTGAAACTAAAATGAATTTCTCCAACCTTACCATTGTAGTTAACTAAAGATACTTCCTTCTCATTAGGTGTCAAATTCATACCATTGTAGCACATCATATCAAAGTCAGATTTCAATGTAACATATTCAAGTCCTCTAGAATTTCCGGTTCCGTCACTCTCCAAATATATTGTATTATCTCTTGCATTATTACTGTCAAAATTATTATTGGAAAAAGTATTTGCCATATCTATAAGTTTCTTGACAAATTCTGTATCACTTCTAATAATCCTTGTATAATAATGAAAGACTTTTCCACTTGCATATAGTCTAAGCTGCAAAGAATACTCCTTATCCTCTTCCACTAAGCTTGAAAGATGTAAATCAATGATATCACTTTCTATTTTTGTTCTATCACCACTTTCTACAAGCTCATTTGTATCAAACTTTCTTATTTCATAATCATACTCCTGTATATCAGCTACATTTGCATCTACAATTCTAAATTTCATACTGAAATCATCCAGTACAAGTGAAAGTATATTATCAGATACTTCTGTATCCATCTCATCACTATATCCATACATCTTATTTATATAATAATCACCAAGAACATTATATATCTTCGGTATATTCATATCACTATTTTCGACATCATCACCTATACCATTTACACTATTTTTCCTCAAAAATGAATATAACAAAAACCCTATTACTGCTAATAGGAATACAAATACAAATATAATATATCTAAATTTTTTATTTCTCATAAATAATCCTTATTTCAATCTCTCAGTCATTAATGTGGAGTTTTACTCCGAAAATGTATTATACTATATTTTAAGCTCTACTTGAAATGATTTTTATAAAAACCTCAATATAAATAATAATTATATTTTTCTATTGCTTTTTTATATAGAAATGATTATACTTTTAAGTACATTAATATACAACAGTTAACTAAATGATAGTAGTCATTTAAGCATCAATTTTTAGATATTAGTCTAAAATAGAACTTTATTATAAGAATTTATACGGAGGAATTATGAGCGAACAAACTTTAGACAGACGAGTGAGAAAGACTAGGTCTCAGCTTAGAAGATGCCTAAGTATTCTGCTCGAAACAAAAAAAATTCAAAATATTACCGTAAAAGAATTGTCACAGATGGCAGATATTAACCGTGGTACCTTTTATCTACACTACAAAGATGTCTATGACTTACTTGAGCATATTCAAAAAGATCTTTTAAAAGATTTTGAGAGTATACTAACTACCATAGCTCCGGACACTGACAACCTGGTTCCATTTATAGAGGCTCTTTTTGTATTCATATACAATAATAGAGATATGTCAAAGATATTTTTACATGATGACTTGGATGCAAACTTTTCAGCAGAACTAAGAGAAAAATTGAGAATATGTGTATTCAACAAATACAAGGCATTCATTAAACAAAAAAATATGCCTTACTTTGAATTATACTACGATTTCATTTTGTCAGGCTGTCTTGGCTTACTTGTAAGATGGGTAGACAGTGAGTTTGATATGACTCCAAGTGAACTTGCTATTCTTACAAACTCTTTTATTCGCTCAGGACTTACAAAGATAATTAAATAATTAAAAAATGGGCTTATGATATTCATAGGCCCATTTAAAATATAATTTTTTATAAAAACTATTATTCCTTATCTTCTTCCTCAAAATGTTTTCTTGCGAAATCCATATCCTGTACTATTTCCATAGTGCCAAGATACTTTCTATTCTTATCTCTAACAGCCATATATCTCACCAACATGTCCTTATTATTCTTCTTCATCCAGATAGAGACCTCATCCCTGCTACCATCTTTAAATCCTGAAATAATCTCTCTAACCATTGGTTCTATCTTAGGTGGATGACAAGAAAATACATCTCTGTCAATAGCCATCAACGGTCTCTTGAATGCTTTTGGAGAATCATTGTCATTGAAAAATCTATTAATATCATTCTCATCAACAAATGTAATCTCCAATGGCATAGTATCCAATAACGCAATAAGTTGTTCTTTTGTAAAATGTCCTCCCGGTAATACTATCTCACCATCAATATCATCAAACTCTCTCCTTATTCTCTTTGCTCTGTCAAAACTTTCCGGTATTATATCTAAACAGTTTTCATATCCCTTGCTATCTATATAAATATTTATCCAATCTTCATCCGAGAAATTTTGGGCACATATAGGAAACAGGATATTTTCTTCTTTATAAATCATCTCCTGCATTCTGGTAATTACGGCCTTTATATCCTCCAACCACTTTTCATCTTCTTTTTCTACCTTAGCTAGTCTACCAAGCTCATCTCGTATTTCATCATCTACCGACCACATAACGCTTGATGGTCCGGAAACATTATACTTAGTCTTTAACAGTGGGTATAATAGATCTCCTTTTTTTGCATAATGTAGAGATACCTCTCTTATTTTTGCAAACAGCTCTCTGTCTATATCTTGCTTTTTCACATCTTCTAAAAACTCATTCAGGTATTTCTCCAATTTTTTATTTTCTGCAGTAAATGTAGCAAGTGGATGTCCTTTAGTTTCTATAAGTTTGCTCACATCTTTACTATCACCATATTCTATTTCTTCACCATTCACCTCGTTACTTGTGGCACCATGAAATAAAGCAGAATGAATATCACATAGCTTTTGCACCTCATGATATGGCACACCTGATTCCATCAAAGATTGCTCAGCTTTCATGATTTCACTTGCATCTACTGACTCAAAATTTTCTCTAAACTCTTTTTGAACTGACTCCAGTGATTCACCCTTGGAAAGTCTTATTAAATACTGCTTCAATAAATTTGCATTATCATCCTCTATAATATCTTTTGAATCTTTTTTATCATCACCATCTCCTAATATATCATATCCATGCTCTCTAAAAACTTCCTTTATTTTATCCAAAGGAATTCCCTTCATTTCAGATCCCTTCCTTATGGTTATTATTCTACCCATAGAATTTAGCATTGCGGGTTTTTTTATATCTGAAAATCCAAGTCCTGCAAATATTTCTATAAAATCAGGATATTTCTCTGCCAGCTCAAAAACCGGTTTATTTAAATCAAGTACCTTGCTCATATAATTCTCCTTTTTATCTAAGTTAGTATATCCTAATTATAGCACTTGACAATAACTATTTCAGTATTATTTGTTACAAAATAAAAAGGACTGCCACATAATATGCACAGTCCAAAATTTAAAAATTAATCTGCATCAATACCATACATATTGCAAAGTGCAGCTAATCCACCTTGATATCCGCTGCCTATAGCATTGAATTTCCACTCTTCACCATTTTTATATAATTCGCCAAATACTACTGCAGTTTCAATAGAGAAATCCTCTCCAAGGTCATATCTTAAAAGTTCTTCTCCTGAATTCTCATCAAAAATTCTAACAAATGCATTAGAAACCTGTCCGAAGTTTTGTCTTCTGGCATCTGCCTCATAAATAGTAACAGTGAATGCAATCTTTGTAATCTCTGCAGGAACTTTTGATAAGTCAATCTTAATCTGCTCATCATCACCATCACCAGCACCTGTAAGATTATCTCCCAAATGGCTTATAGCCCCTGATACATGGTTTAAATTTCCAAAGAATACAAAATCATTTTGACTTGAAACCTTACCTGAATCTGTCAAGCAAAATGCTGCTGCATCCAAATCAAAATCTGATCCTGTATCATAGGCATTAGTATCCCATCCCAGTCCTACTACCACATTCTTTAAACCCGGATTTCCCTTTGTAAGACTGACTTTTTGTCCTTTTTTTAAACTAATTGGCATATAATCCTCCTAAATATATATCATTGATATATTATTTTACCAAAATCTATCAACCTAATAATATATCAATTATGCTATTTTTTCAATCAGCTAATCTATAATTTAAGAATGTTTATTCTATTCTTGCACCAAATGGCATCAATGCAAGCTTTGCAATCTTAAAAAACTGTAGCCCAAATGGAATTCCTATTATTGTAACACAAAGTATTAATCCAATAATTGTATTTACTATTGCCATCTCTGTTCCAAAGAAAATCAACCAAAAAATATTTATAATGAAGCTTCCTGCACCTCCACCATATACCACCTCCTTACCAAACGGACAAAATGCCAATCCTGCAAACTTAAAACACTGAAGTCCTATAGGTATGCCTATAACTGTTATACAACATATAATTCCTGCCAATATCCAAGCCAATCCACTGATAAATCCACCAAAAATAAGCCACAATATATTACCTAAAAAACTCATGATATCTCCTTATAATTCCTAAAATAATTAATACAACCATAATATGCTAGCTTATATTATCTAGCAATGATTTCTTTGTAACTTTACAAATAATACCTTTTTCCGTTTTATGTACCACCTTGACGCTAGCAGTGTCACCTATTTTATCATATAGCCTTCCTGCACTAACAGACTCGCCCAGAACTGTATATGGACTGTTTGCCACATATCCTATCTTTCCAATACCTTCGCAAAGTATCTTTATAGCCTCTCTGTCATATTCATTGTCAGGTTCTTTCTTTAAAGTAAGCTTCATATCTTTTTCTAAAAATTCACTTCCAAAGTAATGCCTTGTGCCGGTTAATGTTATAAAAATTTTATCCATAGTAACCTCCAATCAATTTTTATTTGACTGTAGTATACCACCTAAACTGTCCGTTAAAAATACCTTATAAGTATAACAAACAACTATCTATTCGTACTTTTTTATAAATTCTTTAGTGTATTCCCTCAACTCATCCACCACTTCCCTTGGTGAAATTATTTCCACATCATTACCAAGACTAAAAATCCATCCAAAAAACTGTGGACTGATGTTAATATCCACAACCAGTTCACTATGATTCTCATCCTTACTTATAAAAATTATATCTTTCCCAAATCTATCTATAAAAACTCCACACATATGATTGGCAAACCTTATGCAAACCTTAGTCTTTTCACCATGATACATCCCAAAAGTAGCCTTGGAATATTTTGCCATATCAAAGTTTTTAAACTCATCCTTTCCTGCTCTCTCATCATTGCAAACCTCAATATACATCATCTTGTCCACTCGATAATGCTTTATTTTTTTGTCCCAATCATCAAAAGCAATCATATAGTAATTTTCATCATCCCAAAGCAATGCCCAGGGACTTACCACAAAATATATACCACCATGTCTTTCAATCAACTTTTTATTAATGTCCCATTTATAATACTTAAATTTGATCTTTTTATTCTGATTGATAGCAGTATGTATATCGTCCACGTTATAGTATACACTTTCATTCATTGTCTTTACACGATCATTTATAAATATCTGCCTTTGTAATTGCTTAGCTTGATGTTCACTTACAAAACCTTTTACCTTTGAAATCAATGTCTTTGACTTTTTCTGTGTAATGAATTTGGCTGACTGCACTGCATCTATCAAGAGCTTGACCTCGGCAAGTTCAAAATCTCTACCTGCAATATGATAAAAAGTTTCTCTTCCCTTTTGCTCCTTTATGATTTCAATACCAAAATTTGCCATATCCTTAAAATCTTCATAAATACTCTTTCTTTCTGCACTTACACCATATTTATAAAGCTCTTCAAGTATCTGCGGCATAGTAAGACTATGTTCATCATCAGTCTTTTCTAACATTACTTTCATAAGATATGTAAATTTAAATTTTTGATTGCTCCCCCTTGACATATGACTCCTTTATTTTTAAGTATTTTCGCTTGTAATTGTATCATAATTATAATTAAGCTTAAACTCAAATCTATTTTTAGACTTCTCTTAAATAAGTTGTTCTATGTACAGCTTTTTATAGTCCTCAAACCTTCACATTACTCATTGGTATAGTTGTATATTTTTTGTGTTTTATTATATCTTTTTTATGTATTATTATCTTATTCATGTGATACCTTTTCTATTTTTCCAAAAAGAGTATCTGTTGGGTAATATACTTTTAAATTTTATGGACGTAATATGAGCTTAAACAAAAGAACTTGATTGAATTTACAAAAGCCAAAAAGAAAGGAGTGTATTATAGAATAAAGAATTATTCAAAAAATTTGATAGTGTAAATATTTGAAATCAGAAAATAAAAAGGAGAAAATAAAATGAAAAAAATTATTTCAATATCTATTACAATGATACTATGTATCGCGATGATCGCCTGCGGAGGTTCATCAGGCAGAAGAGACAAAGAATTAGTAGGTGACTATATCGGAGTATCCGGAACAAGCTATGGAATTACTCTTTATGGTGATGATATGTCTGACTGCTCTTTAAAATTGGATAATAAAGGAAAGGCGTTTATAACTATAGCTGATACAACCGTAGATGGAACTTGGGTAAATGATGATGATACGCTTACTATTACAGTTGATAAGACAAAGATAGTAGGAGATCTTGGAAATGATATAATAACCTTTAATGCTTTCCTTCAGGATGAGATAGACATTGAAATGGATATAGTCTTTGCTAAGGAAGGAACTGATGCCGCAAATCCTGAAAATTATATGCCTGAGGAAGATAAGGCTCTTATAGGAGAATGGGTAGGTGCTTCAGTAACTGACGTATTTGATGAAGATGCATCAGGAGAAGTAGATCCGAATTTAATGACAGTAAGTCTCAATTCGGATTACACTGCGAGTATAGTTTTTGATGGTGAAGAGATTTCAGCTCCGGAGTGGAGTTATTATTCAGAATCAGTACTATTTGAGGGTGATGTTGTTGATAATGCAGGACTTTATGGTGAATATAAGGATGGTAACTTTGTAATTACTTATTCAACTTATGATAGCTTTTATAACTTTACAATGGAAAAAGTAGGTGGTTCAAAATCTAAAAGTAGATAGTCATATGTGCCGGTGACAGTAAAGCCTATGTTTATTATATCTTTAGAAAAGCTAGGTATAGTGGTCAATGGTATGCAATAAATTAGCCCAAATATAGATAATAAATAGGTGAAGGCTACCGATATATTATCTAGAATCAATATAAATCAAACTACTTCTAAATATAGGGGGAGCATATCTAATGATATCTCCCTCCCCCTTAGATTAATTTAAACTATTTTACAGTTATTCCACTCATAATCTCTCCAATAGGAGCATTAATCAATAATTCGGCGTTTACTGTTTTTCCTGTCTCTGACTTATTAATTACCACAAGATGTTTTCCATGAAAATAGTCAATAAAACCTGCTGCCGGATATACTACCAAAGATGTTCCTCCTATTATTAGAGTATCTGCTGATGCAATAGATTTTATTGCCCCATCTATGGTATTTGCATCCAGTCCTTCCTCATACAAAACCACATCAGGTTTTATCATACCCCCACATTCACAATACGGCACTCCGCTCTTACTTTTCACATATTCCGCATCATAGAATTTATTACATTCCATACAATAGTTTCTATGGATACTTCCATGCACTTCATACACTATTTTACTACCTGCTGCCTGATGAAGTCCATCAATATTTTGAGTAACTACAGCCTTTAGCTTCTCTGCATTCTCAAGTTCTGCAATCTTTTTATGAGCTGCATTTGGCTTTGCTTCAAGGCACATCATCTTTTCTTTATAGAACTCGTAAAATACTTCCGGGTATCTCATAAAGAAGCTATGGCTTACCACCTGCTCTGGAGAATATCTATATTTCTGATGATAAAGTCCATCTGCACTACGAAAATCAGGTATACCGCTTTCAGTAGATACCCCTGCACCACCAAAAAACACTATATTATTGCTGTCATCAATGATTTTTTGAAGTTCTGTTATCTCTCTTTCATACATAAGAATACCCCTTTCATATAAATTCAAATTAAGTATCTAAGACCATTTTAATACAATTACTAGTTTCTGTAAAACAAAATAGCAATGACCCTAATCATTGCTACATAAAATGTTCTCTGCGGGAATCGAACCCACAATTACAGCTTAGGAGGCTATCGTTATATCCATTTAACTAAGAGAACTGATATTGAATTTATAACAAAAAAAGTATACAACAAATACATATTTCTTTCAAGCTGTTTTTAAGCTTTGCCGCTATGTATATAAGGTCTTCGGAGCAAATACCAAAGACCTTATAAAATTTATTATACTATTTTAATTGCTTGTGAACTCCTCTTTCAAAGAATGAATTAGTTTCACTTACCACTACTCCATTTAGGACTATTAGGGCTATTAGGTTTGGTATAGCCATAAGCCCATTGCAAATGTCTGCAATAGTCCACACTGCCTGTACTGTCATATACGGTCCTATAAAGATACAAGCAATGTATATCCATCTATAAACTTTAATAGCCCTAGGTTTATTTCCTATTATATACTCCAAGCATTTTTCTGAATAATAGTCCCAACCCAAAATAGTTGTAAATGCAAAAAACACAAGGCAGATCATCAGTATAAATGCCGCCACTCTTTCAGGAAATGGAAGACCGATTTGAAAGGCCTTTGTTGTAACTGCTACACCCTCAAGTCCCATATTCCAGGCACCTGTTATAACTATTGAAAGTCCTGTCATAGTACAGATAATAATCGTATCTATAAATGTTCCAAGCATTGAGATAAGTCCCTGTCTTACCTCTTCCTTAGATTGTGCTGCTGCAGCTGCAATAGGTGCACTTCCAAGACCCGCCTCATTTGAAAATATTCCCCTGGCAATTCCCTTTTGCATTGCCACAATCATGGCTCCAAACATACCGCCACTAAAGGCTCTAAGTCCAAAAGCTCCCTCTAATATTTCAGCTAATGCTGCAGGTATTTTACCCAAATTAAGTCCAAGTATAATAAGAACAACTGCCACATATACTATTGCCATAAAAGGTACTATTATCTGTGCCACACTTGATATTCTCTTTAATCCACCTATCAAAACCAATGCCACAAAAAATGTCAGTATAATTCCTGATATAATTATTGTCAAAGAATAGTCCCTTCCAAACAAATTTACATAATGTACATTTTCTGAATCAAAGAAATTTCCTATTGCACTTGTAATTCCGTTTATCTGAGTGAAAGTACCAATACCAAAGAGCCCTACCATAATTCCAAATACAGCAAATAGCTTTGCCAGCCATCTAAACTGCTTTCCCATTCCGTTCTCAATATAATAGAAAGGTCCACCAATAACATGACCATCTTTTTCTACGACTCTATACTTCACTGCTAAAAGACATTCTGCATATTTAGTTGCAGTTCCCACAATAGCCGCCATCCACATCCAAAACAATGCACCTGGGCCTCCGGAAACTATAGCAGTTGCCACACCTACAATATTTCCGGTTCCTATAGTCGCCGAGAGTGCTGTACAAAGTGCTGCGAAGCTTGATACCTCACCATTGCCATCCTCTTCATCTGATGAAAACATATACCTGATTGCAAGTGGTAATCTTTTTATCTGCAATCCTTTAAGTCTTAATGTCAGAAAAAATCCTGTTGCCAAAATCAAGATGATCAATGGTAATCCCCAGACAAGATCATCTACCATGCTCAAAAATCTAGTTATCTTACTTAACATACACTACCTCTCTTTATACTTTAGCATGTTACCACAACATACTTTCATATGCATCTATTTTTTAATACAAATTATTGTATTTTTATTATTGACTAAATCATACTTATCATTATAAAATCTTATATACAATATTTAAGAAACGAGATGCTATTAATCTCTGGAGTAGAATGGGAAAGTATATGAAATTATTTAAAAAAATTTGTGCAACCTTTGTAGTATTGTCAACATTATTAGCAGGTACCTGCGTAAATTCTTATGCTGCATTGCCTGTAGAAAAGCTTGCCGTATCCAAGACAGCAAATCATATAGTTTTGATTGTAGGTCATAAGAACAACAAAAACAAAGTAACTGTAAATGATTATGTCAGATCATCTGATGGTACTTGGAAAAAAAATTGGTATGTAAACGGTATTGCAGGTACCAATGGTATCTCAACTCAAAAGATTGAAGGAGATCAAAAGACTCCTGAAGGTGTATTCAATGCCACACTTGCTTTTGGCCTTAATGACAATCCCGGCAGTATCTTAGAATATCGCAAAATTGGTGATGGTGATTACTGGGTAGATGATTCAAACAGTATATATTATAATAAATGGGTAAATACCAAAGATGTTAAAAAGGACTGGAATTCTGCTGAAGATTTAAAAGCTGCCTATCCTTTCTATAATTATGTGCTTGCACTAAATTATAATGCAGAATGTACACCTGGTAAGGGCTCTGCTATATTTGTTCACTGTACAAAAACTGATAATGATACCTCCTCAGCCGGTTGTATAAGAATACCTGAGGAATATATGAAGAAGCTTGTACAAACTGTAGATTCCAATACAAAAATAGTAATCATAGAAAATGTAGATAAGCTTACAAGCTATTAATTTAAAAGGCGTACCACTATGTACTGCAACAAAAGTTAGACAAACAACTAACTATTGGAGCTAAGTACCCTGTGGTACGCTATTTTTATAATCTACCGATTTAATTTTCCAAAACTTCTTCCAGCATTTCGCTGATCTCAATTATTTTAAAAGACCATATCTCTGATCCATTTGTAATATCATCATAAAAGTGCTCAAGTGTATTAGCAGGTGATAACACTCCAAGACAGTAAGGTTTCAACTTTATCCTTCCTATTTTCTTTAAATATGGCAATAGCTCCCCAAGATCCTTATGGTTAAACCAGCAATCTGTTTCAAGTAAAAACTCGCTGTTCATTTTCTTATAAGCAATCACGCTGTTCACAAAATCATCCATAGTAGGCTCTGTATTTTGCAATGTTCTGGTACAGGCTATATGATACTCTATCTTTCTTGGTCCTACATCAATACCGTCTTTATAGCGCCCCACAATATCATTATATATATCATAGGCATCATCACTATCTATAATTTTAACTCCATCTATTGCCATAAAAAATCTCCTATATAAAAGTCTATTTAGAACTTAGATGAATCACTATGGTTCTTCTTTTATTATATTTTCCGTAAAGTAACCTCTCTAAACTGCTCTTTAATACTACATAAATACATATTTTAATCCTCACCCAGCCTTACTCAAAACAATTTATTAAGTATGGTTTTTGGTATACACATCATAACTGTACGCTCAGGGTCTACAACTTGACAAAATCTTAAATCTCCTACTGCACTGATCAACATACCGGCATCATTAAATGACAATCCAAGATTCTTTTGCATAATTTCATTTGTTACTCTTACTGCATGAAATACCGCTTTTTCAATCTCTTCATGAGAATAAATTACACCACATATATCCTCATTTTCAAGCATAGGTGTTTCAATACTTACCCCCTTTATTACAGAAAGTCTCACAGTAACATCCGCAGATATTTCCACACCGCTTACCATTATCTCTCCATCTCCCATAGCTGCATGTACATCACCTAATGAAAAATTTGCACCATCATGGAATACCGGAAAATAAAGAGTTGCACCCTTTGCAATTCTTTTATTATCCATATTTCCACCATGATTACCGGGTGTACCGCAATTTATCGCTCCGCTCTTTGGTGCTACACCTATAACTCCGATCATAGGATTTACATCAAATACTATTTTCTCATTAAAGTATATCTTGCCATCTTCCACTTTCAAACGTTTTACTGACTCTTATTTTACCAAAGAGCCAAGTACTCCATTATCTGGTAATGCACACATTACTCCTTGATTTTCGAGTCTGATATCAAGAATTTCGACCTTTAGCACATCACCTGCTACTGCATTCTTTACATATACCGGTCCCGTAGCAGGATTGATACAATCCCAGTTTAAACTTCCTATACTTGAGCCTTCTTCACTTAGCTGATTATCAAAACAATCATGTGTACGGAAAACAAGAGTTTCTCCATCCTCAACCTCTGCCACACATTTATTATTTCCATCAAATGCAAATACCATTTTATTCTCTATTATTTTCATATCAAAGTTCTCTACAATATCTTCTATATATAGAAGGATAGATTTTCTCCTTTCCAGAAAAACCCATTTTATTAAGCTTTCTATCTTTTCATAATTTTATAATAAATACAATATTTACTCAAGTATTGATAATTTGTAGTATAAAGCATCTAATTCCTGACAATTTGCTCAAGCTCTTTTAGCAGACTACCTATAGTATCTGTAATAATATCTTGATTTCTTTTTATAATCTCTATTTCATTATAGAGATCTTCCTTATTAAAGTAATGTATTTCTTCAATAGAGCATACAGGTTCTATTTTAATCTGAAACTTATACCTTTCTATAAGAGCAGATGGATATTTACCATATAGATCCTTATACTTTTTACGTAATAATATAAATTCTTTAGTATCATATAACATTTCAATAAAAAGATTACCATATTCATACTCAGGAAGAAGTTTAGAAAAAATCATTCTAATAATATCAGATGACAAGTCATCTGGGTTTGTAAAAAATGAAGTATCTGAAAAATCTCTATTATGAATATAATTATTCCGTATATACAGACAATATGAAAAATGGTACTCTATAGCAACCGGATTCTCCATAAGGTATTCTTTATCTTCTACATACATATCCTTTAGGCAATCCTCTGCCACCTCATTTATAAACTCTATTTTATTTTTACAACTAACTTTTTTCTTCATATTGAGGCTCTTATATATATTTAATACAATCCAACAAAATCCTTCCAAAAGTCAAGACCTTTCTCTGTAACTATACTGCTCATCAAGTCAATAAAATCTTTTTCGATGTTATTCCAAAGGCTATATTGACCTGTTCCCATAGCTTTGATCAGCTCTTCAAAGTATGAAGCGATTTGTATTTTATTATCATAGCTCGTATCACTTGTAAATACATATATATTTCCTGTTTTACATTCAAGCAGAACAGTATATGGATCTCCATTTGCAATAATAATAAGACCTTCTTTTTGTAAGATATGATAATCACTGCATTCCAGATTTCTATTCACTAACCAATCAAGTACAATCTCATCATTGTATCCAAATTGATAGCTTAAAAAGCCAACATTACACCAGTTATATTTTAAAATATAATCCGAAAATACATGATCAAAATATTCTATTTCAAGTAATTGTTTTACTCTGTCAAGACTTGAATGTGGGATCACTTCCTTTTTGAGAACCATTCCATCTGTTATCTCTTTATCAAGCCCATTTTTTTCAAGAATTGAATATATTATTTCATCAATTATTTATAATTTTTCACCTAATACATCTTCAACTCGGTAGCACAAGCTGTCTTTATCCTTAGATTTTTCAATCTCAAATTCCAATATCTGATTCATAAGTTCTTCGCCAAACTCAACTGTTTCATACATCCTGATCATTTCATCAAACTGCCCTGTTCTCCTCATCATATCAGCTCTAACCAACCTAATATTATCTTCATCTTCATGTTCTTCATCTATCAATATTGTAGCTAATTCTATCGCCAGCTCTCTACAGTGCTTTGCATTAATTATATCTTCCTTATCATCACATGCCCATGCAGCATGCAATATTGCATAAAAGGCACCTTCCGTATTATTATCTTCCAAGTTTATTAAATAATATTTATAAAACTGCACTGCCAGCTTAGATAAAAATAATATTCCATCACACGAAAGATATTTATCCGACTTAAGCCATTCTGTATTCACACCGCTTGGATCCGAAACTTTACCTGAAATATATCCACATTTTGGACATTCCTGTATCCACACATCCATAGTGCTTCGTGCCATTTCAGCCGGTCTCAAATCCAGATCAGGGCCACCACCAAAGCTATTGGTGCTTGCCAGACTCCTATACTCATTAGTTTCACCACAAACTGAACATTTACATTTAATAGGTACTATACTTGACATATTTCTCTCCCTCCTTATATTGTCTATAATTCTTTAAAATTAATGAAAACATCACCTCAACCCTTATCTTAATCATCTCATCAATTGCTAAAAGTCTCATATATAATCTCCGTATTTTTAATACATTATAACTATTATACAACAAAAAAGCTTTCTCACTTCCTACGGTCTAGACAAGAGAACTACACACTCACAATTAACTGTATTTGGGAACATATCTACTCCAACACATTTTTCCATTCTATATCCCGCTGCCTCCATTATCTTAAGATCTCTCACAAATGATGTAGGTTTGCAGGAAATGTACACGATTTTCTTTGCACCAAATTCAAGTATCTTTGGCAATGCTTTTGGATGTATACCATCTCTAGGAGGGTCCAGTATTATAATATCCGGATTAAAGCCCAAAGTATCCACAACTTTTAACACATCCCCTGCTATAAATTCACAATTATCCAGTCCGTTTTTCTTAGCATTTTCTATAGCTGCTTCTACAGCCTCCTCTACAATTTCCACACCATAGACCTTTTCCGACTCGGATGCAAGAAGCTGTGCAATAGTTCCTGTACCGGAATAAAGATCGAATACAGATTTCCCAGCCGTATCTCCAAGATACTTTCCTGTAACATTGTATAAAACCTCTGCACCCTTGGAATTGGTCTGAAAAAATGAGAAAGGAGTTATTTTAAAATCAAGTCCATTTAATCTCTCTATAATATAGTCCTTACCATGTAATAGAGTTGTACCTTGATTGAGTACTGCATCAGCATATGAATCATTCTTTGTATGTAAAATTCCTCCGATGCTGCCATTTAGGATTCCCTTATCCGTTTCTAACTTTATATAGTCCGCCCATTCTTTTATAACTATCTCTTCATCAGTTCCCAGTACTGAAGGCTTTGGCAAAGTATTTGGATCTTCTACAAAACCAAAGCTACTTGTAGTTACAAGAGATACCAGAATCTCTCCGGTATGCTCACTTCTTCTAATAAGTAAATGTCTCAAAAAACCTATATGGCTGTTTTTATGGAAATATGATATTTTTCTTTCCTTAAAGAAATTTAATGTAAGCTCAAGTATTTTTGTAAAATCACTGTCCACTATCTTACATTCAAACACGTTCACTATATCATAGTGACTTCCCTTTTTATGCATACCAAGTGCCAAATCACCGTCTTTTCTCTCATCACCGAAGGAAAACTCCATCTTATTCCTGTATGCCAGATACTTTGGAGATGGAATAACTCCCTCCCATTTAAAATCCTTATCTGTAGCACCTTCCATAAGTTCTCTCAACTGTTTATCCTTTAGTTTTAACTGATTCTCATAGCTTAAAGTTTGATAAGTACATCCTCCACATAACTCATAATGTATACATGGATTTTCATTGTTTTCCAGTTTGGATTTTTCAATTATATTTAAAACCCTGCCCTCAAGTCTTCCCTTTTTCTTTTTTGTAATGGCAAACTCCAGAGTCTGGCCCAGAATCCCTTTCTTTATCAGTATCTTCTCCCCTTCATATTCTATATATGCACTATCCGGAAAGCAGCTTTCCACAATCGTACCCTTACAAATATCACCTTTTTTCATTATCACCTCATAAAAGATAAGGCGACCACAAGGGCCGCCATATCAAACTAAAAATTATTCTTCTTTTTCATCATCATCAAAATCATAGTCAAAATCATCATCAAAGTCTTCTTCAAAGTCTTCAAGATAATCAGGTGTGAAGAACTTATATACTGCAAAAGCAATACCTGCTACAGCAGCAATAGCACCGATAATAGCCAAAACCCATATAATGGTATTTTTCTTCTTCTCTTCTTCTTCCTTCTTGCTTAAAAAGCTATTCAATCTTGATGCATTAACTAATTCTTCCATTCTTGAACTTAGATTATTAAATTTATCCATAATCATACCTCTCTTTTATATTTTTTCATAAAGTCAGGCATAAATGCTTAACCGTTTAGTCACTTGATTCTATCATATTTTAGTCAACTTGGCAAATCCCGCATACATCTTTTTTATTCCAAATTTTTCAAAATTGACTTTAACTTCAAAATCCCTGTCACCATCAACAATTTCAAGTACTTTTCCAACACCAAATTTTATATGCTTTACAGTATCTCCTACTCCATAATCCAAACTTTGTGCCTTTTCAACTTTAAACTGTTTTCCAAAGTTCAAAGTTTTTTCAAAATTATTGGATTTTTGTGTGAATTTACTTTCCCATGGCAGTCCATCTCCAAAGCTATAATTTCTCTCAGTATATTTCTTATCACTGTCCAAGACCCTTTTATTAAGCAGATTTTTGGGAATTTCACTGACAAATCTTGATATTAAAGAATATCTTGTTTCACCATTTACCATTCTCTGCTTAGCTGAAGTCAGTATAAGATTTTTCTTTGCTCTGGTTATACCCACATAGGCAAGTCTTCTCTCCTCTTCCAGATCCTCTCTGGAATTTGAACTCATAGAGCTTGGAAAGAGTCCCTCTTCCATTCCTGCAAGATATACTGTATCAAATTCCAAGCCTTTGGCTCCATGTAAGGTCATAAGCGTTATCCTGTCAGCATTTTCATCCATTCTGTCAATATCTGCCACTAAGGATACATCTTCAAGAAAGAGTGAAAGCTCTCCACCCTCATATTCTCCGGACTTATTTATAAGTTCATCTATATTCTCTTTCCTGCTCTCAGCTTCTATTTCTCCTTCATCATAAAGGCTTTCTATATACCCTGTCTCATCCAGAAGTTCTTCTATTGTATTTGCAATATTGGCTTTCTTTTCAAATTTTTCTCTGAACTCCTCAATCATTGTAATAAAGCTTTTGATTTTCTCACTCGCCTTACCTACTCCTGCCATTTCGCTAATACTCATTGCATCATAAAGGCTTATGTTATTTTCATTGGCATACTCGCTTACCTTTGCAATAGTGGTAGCTCCTATTCCTCTTTTTGGCACATTGATAATTCTAAGTAAAGCAATATCATCACTTCCATTAGCAATTGTCTTTAAGTATGCCAGTACATCCTTTATCTCTTTTCTTTGGTAGAAATTCACACCACCCACAAGCTGATATGGAATACCAAGAGTTACACAACGCTCCTCCAAAAGTCTGGACTGTGCATTTGTTCTATAAAGTACTGCAAAATCTCTGAAATTATTCCTTGCTCTATCTCTGATATCCTTTATTATATTATCAGCCTCTTCACTTGCAGTCTGAAATTGTCGAAGTTCTATGTTCTCTCCGCTTTCCCCCTCTGTCCAAAGACTCTTATCCTTTCTTCCTCTGTTGTTTTTTATAACTGCATTTGCTGCATCAAGTATATTTCCTGTAGAACGATAGTTTTGTTCAAGCTTAATTACCTTTACATTTTCAAGCCTTTCTTCAAAGCTTAGAATATTTTCAATATTTGCACCTCTAAACTTATATATACTCTGGTCATCATCTCCCACGACACATATATTTCCATATTTTTGTGCAAGCAGGTAGATAAGTCTAAACTGAGCTGTATTGGTATCCTGATACTCATCCACCATAATGTACCTGAATCTATTTTGATAATAATCTAGTACTTCAGGACATTTTTCAAAAAGCTCCACACTTCTACAAATCAAATCATCAAAATCAAGTGCATTATTCTTTTTTAAAGTGCTTTGATAGATTTCATAAAGTCTTGCCACTCCCTTTTCGTATGAGTCTATGGCAGACTTCATATATTCAGCCGGTGACATAAGTTCATTCTTACAACTTGAAATAATGTTAAGTACTGCTCTTTCTTTATATACCCTTGCATTTATATTATTCTCTTTAAAGATTTTTTTCATAAGAGTTCTTTGATCATCACTGTCATATATTGTAAAGCTATTGTCAAAGCCTATCTTATCTATAAATCTTCTAAGAAATCTCACACAGCTTGAGTGGAATGTCATTATCCAAACAAAATTTCCCTCTTCTCCTATAAGCTTGCCTATTCTTTCTTTCATTTCCTTGGCAGCTTTATTTGTAAAAGTGATTGCCATAATATTATAAGGATCTACATGTTTTTCCTCTATCAAATATGCAATCCTATGCATCAATACACCTGTTTTTCCCGAACCTGCTCCTGCCAAAAGCAAAAGAGGTCCTTCTGTAGTAAAAACCGCCTGTTTTTGTTTATCATTTAATTTATCATATATACCTGACATAAAACCTCTTAAATTTTTTCTTTACTTTATTGTAAAACAAAACATATGTTCTTGCAAGCCTTATAAAAACTATTCTCTTATCCTTTTATTTATATAATTGAGTACCCTTTTCTTGTCTGTACTCCACATTGGCTCAATAAGAAGCTTCTTATCTCCGTCTCCGGTCATTCTATGTATAATCGTACTCTCTGGCAATATCTTCAGACATTTTATGAGAACCTCAGTATATTCTTCCAAACTCATTATTTTAAATGGATGATTTTCATATTCTCTTGCAAGTCTTGTTCCTCTTAGTATATGAAGTCCATGTATCTTGATCCCATCTACTTTCTTTTTGGCAAGGTACTTCACTGTGGCATACATATCCTCTTTTGTTTCACCAGGCAATCCCAAAATCATATGCACAATTACTTCAAATTCTCTTTTCTTTAATTCATCATATATTCTTTCAAAAACATCCAGTGTATAGCCTCTGTTAAATGCCTTTGCAGTGTTTTCATTTATAGTCTGAAGTCCCAGTTCTATCCAAACAGGCTTGATTTGATTTAAACGCTCAAGTCCGTCCAACATCTCTTCACTAAAGCAATCAGGCCTTGTAGCAATAGAAAGTGCCACTATTTCATCTCTTAGTATGGCCTGTTCAAACAGGCTGATCAGTCTCTTTGTATCACCGTAAGTATTTGAAAATGATTGAAAATAAGCAATATACTTTCTATCACTCTCCTTTATTGAGCTTGGTATCTTAGCAGAAATCAAAGTCTTTGCTTCTTTAATTTGTTTCTTTATATCATCGGCACTTACTGCAAATTCACCCGAGCCTTTTTCCGAGCAAAAACTACAGCCACCTACCCCAACCTTTCCGTCACGGTTGGGGCAGGTGGCTCCTGTAGTCAGTGCCAATCTATACACTTTTGTTCCAAATTTTTCTTTACAATAATCTGATATTGTTTTTATCATAATCCCACTTCCCTCCCTCACACAAACAGTCAGTAATCGGTAATAACAGTTATCTATAACAATACACTTGTACACTGTCGGGGCATAACTATAAACATATGCTTGCCCAAGGCTCCGGTATTTGTACAAACACAATTTTTTACTCGCCCTGAATATGCTACCATCTAAAATATTATTCTATAAGTTCAGTAGTCCAGTTTGTTTCCTGGATTTTATTATCTATAAGTCTGATTTCTTTTGCTGTCTCATCAGCCTCTTTTTGCCATGATTTAACATTTATTACAGAAACAATCTTTATCTCAGTATTTCTGGCTCTGTCTGTATTGCTGCTTCCAACATACACAATATCTCTGTAGGCTGCTGATTTTACTTCCAATGCATCCTTTCTTGCCAGTAATTCAGTGATAGACTTTCCGTCAACTTTTGTTTCACAATTGGTCTTATTGATTGCCGCTATCAAATATTCAAGTCTGTTAATGCAGGCATCCAGCTCCTTTTTTAAATCTTTAGGATCCTCTGTAGGCTTTTCACCTTCCTGCACCAATACATTTCTGTTTATTCTGGCTTTTAAATCTCCTATTTTAATATTAAGGTCCGCTCTTTCCTGTAATGCTACCGCTAATTTCATATAACTCCCTTCACATCCTATTCTTTCTTTTCTTTAATTTGAATCACTATTGACATCAGTATAAAACATATACCGACAAAAATCCTCAGACTCATATGTTCTCCAAGGAATATTACTCCAAGTAAAATACTGCTCACTGGCTCTATGGTGCTAAGAAGTGCCGCTGTTTGAGCACCACACATATGTGCACCAACCTGAAATGTTGCAAGTGCCAATGTAGATATAACTGCTGCCATAAATACGCTCATTCCAATAGCTGTAGCATCCATTTCAAACTTAAACTTTCCAAAAGCAAGCATTATAGCTGCAACCTCTATAACAAGCAAGTAGGAAAGCCAAGCTGACATCTTTACTACAGGTATCCTGGAGGCCTTTCCATGTGTCAAAACTAATATATATATAGCATACCCTACACCTGAAGCAAGTGCCATAATCATTCCCAAAACATTTATATTTCCGTCAGGTTGATAAAACACACCAATACCTATTGCACAGAACAATAAACATAACAGCTTTATCTTACTTATTTTCTTTCTAAAAATCAATAACTCAAGTAAAATAACTGCTGCCGGATATGAAAAATGCAATGTCGAAGCCAAACCTGATGATATGTAGCCATATGATAAAAATAACAACATGCACATAGCAGACTCCGGAATAGATAAAATAAGTATAGAAACAAATTCGTCTCTACTTATTCGCATACTTTCACCCAAAAGTGTAGAAATAACTGCAAATACTGTTCCACTTACCAAAAATCTTAAAAATAAAAGACTATATGCATCTCCTCCATGAGCATATATAATCTTTGCAAAAAAAGGCTGTAGCCCAAAGAAAAATCCGGACAGTAACAAATATATTTCGCCTCTTATGCGAAACTTTTTTTCCATAAATCTCCCAAAATCACATAATATAATCAAGATATTAATGAGGCAAATATTTTCAGCCTCAAAATCTATCCCTTATTATATACTAACTGAATATAAAATTCATCCATTTTTTACATTTTGTAATTTTCCATCTAAGAATACTTCACTTAATTTTTCATCCTCAGTATAAACCAGCTTTAATGAGAAAAACTCTTCTCTCTCTTCCAAAAGCTTTAGAAAAATCTTATCTCCTTCCCATAGATTAAGATTTAATACTTCTTTTTTATCCACCCATTTCAAGATGCCTTCATTACATTCTATAGGCTCTCCAACCACATTCCTTCCTACAAACAGGTGCATATACTCTACTACTTCCTCTCCTCTCTTGCCATATACAAAGGTAACAATACCTCGAAAGTCAAAATCGCAAAGCTCATATCCTGTTTCTTCCCTTACCTCTCTGATAAGACAATCTTCAGGACTCTCCATTTCTTCAAAATGTCCTCCAACACCAATCCACTTATCTTTGTTTATATCATTTTTCTTGCTTACCCTATGTAACATCAAGTATTTATCATCTCTCTCAATATAACATAGAGTGCAGAGCTTAATTTTTCTCATTATTTGTCCTTCCTGTTTCCATACCTATCAAATCTTCTTCTAAGTGCTAATTCCGTAGGAATAACCGGCAAAAGCATTACAACTAACTGAACACAACATATAATCATGCCGGCAAATCCGACAGTGTCTTTGTCTTTTCCCATAAAAAATAGTAATGGTATTATGCTTATTACACCTAATACAATACCGGATCTAAACCAGAGCTTTCCAAAAAATCTCTGTGCATATTCCCAGGTTTCTTCATTTTTCATAGACATTGGCGTTCTATATCCAGAATATGCAAACTTACTTTTTGGCTTTTTGGGAGGTCTTTTATCATAAACATATCCAAAAATTATCATAGTCAACGGAATAAGTAAGTTCATTACCAGCATAAAAATCCAAAAATTCATAAATCCCCTTTCTATAAAATCCTGTATTTATATCATCTAAAAATTCCACATATCAACTTTATTTATGCTATAATATTAACATATATGTTTTTGTACTTAAAGCTTTAATATTCTTATTTTTTTAGTATAATTTTACAGCTAAAAGTAAAAAATCTATAATTTAAACAAAAAGAAAGGTTTATCTCATGAAGCTTATGCATCTATCCGATTTACACCTTGGAAAGCGTGTAAACGAATTTTCTATGTTGGAAGACCAAGTCTATATAATTAATAAGATTATAAGTATAATAGACGATAAAAAACCTGACGGCATAATACTTGCCGGAGATATATATGACAAGCCCATTCCACCTGCTGAAGCTGTGGAACTTTTCGATGTCTTCTTATACAAGCTTTCACAAAGAAATATAAAGGTATTTATAATAAGTGGCAATCATGATTCTGCCGAGCGTATTGCCTTTGGCTCCAGACTTTTTGATAAGTCCGGTATATATCTTTCCCCTGTATATGATGGAAAGATTTCACCTATTGAACTAAATGATGATTATGGCAAGATAAATATATACATGTTGCCATTTATTAAGCCTGTGCATGTCAGAAGATTCTTCCCTGATGAAGAAATATCCTCATACACAGATGCAGTGTACACTGTAATCAAAAATATGAATATGGATAATGATATTAGAAATATTCTTATAACTCACCAATTTGTTACCGGTTCTTCGCGTACAGAATCTGAAGATATTTCTGTTGGTGGTAGTGATAATGTAGATTCCATAGTTTTCAAAGACTTTGACTATGTAGCACTTGGACATATTCACCGCTCTCAAAGCTGCGGAAGTGAATATATAAGATATTGTGGCACACCGCTAAAATACTCATTTTCTGAAGCAAATGATACAAAGAGTATAACACTACTTGATATCAATGAAAAAGGTAATATAAAACTTGATTTTATACCTCTCACACCACTTCGTGATATGGTAGAAATAAAAGGTACTTACAACGAACTTATACTTAAAAGTTTTTATGAGAATACTACATTACAAAAGGATTATGTTCATATAACATTGACAGATGAAGAAGATATACCTGATGTCATAACCAAGCTACGTGTAGTTTATAAGAATATTATGAAGCTTGACTATGACAATAATAGAACCAGAAGTATTTCTGAAATTAGCCTTATTAATGATATGGAGTCTAAATCTCCACTCGAATTATTTGATATATTCTATGAATCAAGAAATGGACAATATTTGAGTGATGTACAAAGAGATTTTATGGAAAATATTATTGAGGATATTTGGAGGAATAAACAATGAGACCGATAAAATTAACTCTTTCAGCATTTGGCCCCTATGCCGGAAAGATCGAATTTGACTTTGATAAATTGGGTACAGGTGGACTCTATCTTATAACCGGCGATACAGGTGCCGGTAAAACAACTATATTTGATGCTATTACCTATGCACTCTACGGTGATCCAAGTGGCAATAATAGAGAAGTTTCCATGTTTCGCTCAAAATATGCCGATATTAAAACACCAACATTTGTACGACTTGTTTTCAACTATAAAGGAAAAGAATACACTATTGAAAGAAATCCAGAATATGAAAGAGCTGCACAACGTGGAAGTGGACTTACCAAGCAAACAGCAGGTGTAGAACTTATTCTGCCTGACGGAAAACCTCTTACAAAGACTAAGGAAGTAGACAATGCCATAAATAATATTATAGGCATTAACAGAGAACAGTTTTGCCAAATCGCAATGATTGCACAGGGTGATTTTTTAAAGCTTTTGATTTCGCCTACCAAGGATAGAATTGAAATATTTAGGCATATCTTTAAAACAAAACTTTATTCTGATTTACAGGATAGATTAAAGTCAGAATTATCTGTACTTAATAATGATTGTTCAAAAATCAAACAAAGTATATCACAGTACATAAGTGGAATAAACTGTTCCGATTCTTCGCTTTTATCCCTTGATGTTACAAAGGCAAAAAAAGGTGATTTACCCACAGATGAATGTATCTTACTCATTGAAAATCTACTATCTGAAGATACATTAGCTGAAAAAAAGGCTGATAATGCTATAACTGAAATAGAAAAGCAACTGGATATATTAAAAATAAATATTGAGCGTGGCAAGACTTATCTAAGAGCAAAGCAGGACTTTGATCAAAATGAAATTAATATTTCAAAGCTCACCGAAGAAATGCTGTCTCTTACAAAAGCATTAGAAGAAGAGCAGAAAAAAAATTCTCTTCAGAATGATCTTGCCAAGGCTTCCGCTGCCATAGAAGCGCAGTTGCTTGAGTATGATGAGCTAAGCCAAAAAGAATCAGCCTTTAAAAACAATGCTTTAAATATAGAAAAAAATAATGCTGCACTTACAAAGAACAACAAAGAAATTGAGGTTTTAAAAGCTCAAATAGAAAGTTTGACCGAGGAATCAAAAACTCTGCAAAAATCCGGCGAGCAAAAAATTTTATTTGCAAATCAAAAAGCACTTCATAAGGAGAGTCTGTCAAAGTTGGATACTTTATTAAAGAGCATGGAAAACCTAAAAAAAATTGATGCTCAATACAAAGATGCGGCAAAAAAATATGAAGCAAAAAAAGCTGCGGCAAATGAGATTAAAATATCATATGACTTAAAATATGACCTTTATCTTGATGCTCAAGCAGGTATTTTGGCTGAAACTTTGGTAGATAATATGCCCTGTCCGGTATGTGGTTCCACCTCACATCCACAAAAGGCAATTAAACCTACCGATGTGCCCAAAAAAGATGAACTTGATATCCTTAAAGCTAAGCTTGCAAAAGCAGATGATGAAAAAACCGAGGCAAATAAAGAGTCCGCAAAGTTAAAAGGTATGCGAGAAGAAAAAAAAGATTCTACAGTGTCCTCTATCAAGGAATTACTTGGAGATATTGATATGAACAATGCTACCTATATTACAAAGGCTAAAATAAATGAACTTGAGAGTAATATTGCAGTGCTTGACCAAAAAATCCAAGCAGAAGAAAAAAACATTGCCAGAAAAGAGTATATTGAAAATGAGCTCCCCAAATCTCGTACAAAGCTTGAAGATTTACAAAAAGGTATAACTTCTATAAGCAATGAAATAAGTGCTTTATCATCAAAGAATGATTCACTAAATGCCGAAATTATTGATTTGAAATCCAAACTTAGATTTTCTTCAAGGCTTGAAGCAAACAATGAAATACAAAAAAACAATGCAATGATTTCAAAAATCAAAAGAGATATAGAACTTGCTTCAGAGAGAGAAAAAGAATGTAGTGTAAATCTTGCCTCTGCCAAAACCAGAAGAGAAGAACTTTTTAAACAAATAGAAGGCAAACAGGAAATTGACCTTGAAGCTGAAAATAATAATCTCAGTGAACTTGAAAGAAACAAGATTCAGCTTGACAAAAAAAAGCAAAATATTCATAGCCGAATAGTAAATAATAGGTCAAACTGTGACAATATAAAGCAAAAATCTTCCGAGCTTATAGCTATTGAAAAAAAATACACATGGGTAAAGGCTCTGTCAGATACTGCAAACGGCAACATCACTGGAAAGGATAAAATAATGCTTGAAACCTATATTCAAATGCATTATTTTGACAGAATAATTTCCAGAGCCAACACTAGACTTATGATAATGACCGGTGGTCAATATGACCTTATTCGAAGAGAAGAGGCCCTTAGTAAAGTCGGTCAAAGCGGTCTTGACCTTGATGTAATTGACCACTACAACGGTACTACAAGAAGTGTAAAATCTCTCTCCGGTGGTGAATCATTTAAAGCTTCTTTAGCTTTAGCACTTGGACTCTCTGATGAGATTCAATCATCTGCCGGCGGTATACAGCTAGATACTATGTTTATTGATGAGGGCTTCGGCTCACTTGATGAAGACTCTCTTTCCCAAGCAATGAATGCCCTTGCCTCACTTGCAAGCAGCAATAAGCTTATTGGCATCATCTCCCATGTGGGTGAACTCAAGCAAAAAATCGACAAACAAATCGTTGTTAAAAAGAATAAGACCGGTGGAAGCAAGGCTGATATTATAGCATAAACAAAAGGGGCTGTCGGGAAATGATAGTCATAAGAAAGGGTGGTGTGACTCAAAACGAGTCACACCTCCCTAAGTTTTTACATAAAAAAAGATGGCTAACGATAACCATCTTTCTCCGTTACATGTTATAATGTAACTATGCTTACAGTTAATTATTATAACGACTTTTTTGAAATAGGTCAACAGAAAATCAACTTTAGCTTCTATGAATTGAGTTTACCCGATGACGATCCAGTCTATACCCTAAAAAAAGTTATGGAGGATTTAGATTTTTCCGGACTATTAGCCAATTGTTCGGACAAGGGAAGAACAGGGTACAACCCGATCATGATGTATGCAGTTATTACTTATGCAAATATGCTTGGAATACGCTCTATTGATCGTATTGTGGATTTATGTGAAAGAGATATTGCTTTTATCTGGCTTACTCAAGGGAGGAAGCCTAAAAGAGATGCTTTTTATGAATTTAAAAGTAAGAAACTTACTTCAGATATTTTGGATGACTTAAACTATCAGTTTATGAGACGATTACAAAAGGAAGGATTTGTAACATTAAAAGAATTGTTTATTGATGGAACAAAAATAGAAGCTAATGCTAATCGTTATACTTTTGTATGGCGTGGAAGTATTAATTATCATCTTGCAGGTCTGCTGGATTCTATTGATAAGCTTTATTCAGACTATAATTCTTTTTTACAAGATAATGGATTTGGTTAAAAGTACGAGCTTGGAAATGCACAAATGTTTGTGATTGACGGGATTGATAGAGTTAGAGATATTATTGAAAAGAACAGAAAAAGAAAGATTACGAAACATAAAAAGCTATCTAATAACCGTATTATAGAGATTGATAACTGCTCGCCTATTGAAATACTTAAGCTTCAGAAAAACCTTATGACTATTGCTGACGGAGAAGGTATTGTATTTGTTAACGGAAAGGGTAAGAGAAAGCCAAAGCTTCAACAACTCTATGAAGAACTTGAACATTGTGGACAGCGATTAATACACTATAAAGAATGTTTTGAGATTATGGGGAAAGATAGAAACAGCTATTCCAAAACTGATTTGGAAGCAACCTTTATGCGAATGAAGGAAGATCATATGCTGAATGGGCAGCTAAAGCCTGCATACAATGTACAGATAGCAGTAGAGAATTATTTTATTGTACATAGTTATGTAAGTAATGATCGTACAGACTATAACACACTGATTCCGGTCCTTGAAAAGTATAAGAAAGCATTTGGAGAAGTGCTTGAAGAAGTTACGGCAGATAGCGGCTATTGTAGTGAGAAAAATCTCTTATATCTAAAAGAAAATAAGATAGATAGTTATATAAAACTACAGGATCATGAAAAACGAAAAACAAGAGCATACAGTAAAGATATAGGTAAATACTACAACATGAAGACAACAGTATTTGAGGATGAGCAAGTCTATATCTGTCATGACGGCCGTGAACTGAGACATATCAACACAGAAAAGAAAGAACAGAATGGTTATACACAAACATATGAAGTATATGGATGTTCAGACTGTAGTGGATGTGAACATAAGTCTAAATGTTTATACAAGTATAATCCTGATAAAGATATTGATAAGAATAAAGTAATGAAGATCAATGAAGTATGGGAAGAGCTCCGAGAGAAGTCACATGCTAACATACAGAGTGAAAAAGGTATTCTGAAACGACAGATACGCTCTATTCAAACAGAAGGTCATTTTGGAGATATTAAAGAGAATGAAGATTTCCGACGCTTTAACTATCGTACTTCAGATAAGGTATATAAAGAATTTATGCTTTTTGCGATAGGAAGAAATATAAACAAATATCATCGTTTTCTCTACGCAAAACTAAAGAAATTTGAAGGAAAACCACAGGAGAAAACCGCATAGTAAAAAATGCAAAAGCAAAATTTCAGCCAAGGGGGTTTTATGCCCAAAAATAGACAGCATAATAGAAAAACAAAATATCCTGACAAAGTCACAAAGCCAAAACGCCTTGTACTTGTCAGGATATTTCTATTTTGTTCTGTAGGGATTAAAATTCAGTATTTCCCGACAGCTCCAATTTTTATTATAAAATCTTTAATACTATTTTTTAATCCACTCTCCTAAAGATCCGTCTGAAATCTGTAAGCGTCAATTCAAGTACGCCTCCACATAAATACACTTCTACTATAAAATAGCTTCATACTAAATATATGGAGGTGCCTATGGCTAAATATCCTAAAGAAGAAAAAGAGCGATGAGCAAGTCATATGTATGGGTGTATAGAACAAGCAAATACAATACACATCCTGCAGTATTGTATGAATGCACACTTGGTCGAAGCGGAGACTATGCAAAACAAGGAGAGACTTATCTTAGAAAGTTATTTCAACTGGAAACTAAAGCTGATGAAGCTGAGCTTTCATTGAGAGAACGCTTAGAGATGCGAAGTATTAGATGAGTTTTATAGCTGGATTTCACAAATAGAATCAAAAATCCTTCCTAAAAGTTTAATAGGGAAGGCTATTACTTATGCCATAAATCAAAAAGAGTACTTGGAGAACTTTTTAAAGGATGGAAGAATACAATTAAGTAATAATCTTGTCACGCAAAGTGTGAAGCCATTTGTTATAGGTAGGTCTAATTGGCTATTTGCGAATACACCTAATGGAGCTAATGCCTCAACAATAATATATAGTATAATTCAAAGTGCAATACTTAATAACCTGATACCACAAAAATATCTTACATTTGTTTTTGATACCATACAGTCAGGTAGAGAAGCTTCAAGCCTAGTACCTTGGTCAGATGAGATTCCTGAGAGTTGTAAAAATAAAAAGTCATAGGATTAGAATGATAAGTTCTAGTTCTATAACTTTTTTGCTCTATGTGTACTTAGCTTGACGCTTACAAAAATCATAGAGAAACGAGGACAAAACGAAAATTAAAATACAGAAACATAAGAAAAAGTAACGAAAAGAGAGGAATAGTCCCTTGTCTACAAGGGCGCACTTATACACCTTAACAGGTGCGTGCGTTCTCCGAAGGCTCTTGCAGAGGGCATATCAGCTAAAGCTGATACAGGGGAGCTACACTCCCCTACGGAAATAAATTTCCTACCCCTTGTGTACTTCCCCAAAAAAATCGGATAAAAAGTTATCCGATTTTTTTAGAAAGTCTTATCTATCGCCACTATAACCATATCGAAAAATGGAAAGGAGGTTTTTGACTATGGCGATATATCATCTTTGCATAAAGATTATCTCAAGAGGCAAAGGCAAAAGTGCAGTAGCAGCTTCCGCCTATCGAAGTGGCGAAAAGATAAAAAACGAGTATGACGGCATAGTCCATGACTTTACAAGAAAAGGAGGAATAGCCCATACAGAAATCCTATTGCCACAAAATGCACCACAGGCATTTTTAGACAGGGGAACATTATGGGATAGCGTAGAGAAAATAGAAAAGAGTAAAAACTCACAGCTTGCAAGAGAAATCGAAATTGCTTTACCTAAAGAACTAAATCGAGAAAAACAGATTGAACTTGTTAGGGAGTATGTAAAAGATAATTTTGTATATGTTGATATGTGTGCCGACATTGCCCTACACGATAAAAATAACGGAAACCCACACGCTCATATCTTACTTACCATGCGACCGTTAAACGAAGATACAACATGGGGAGCAAAATCAAAAAAAGAATATATCCTTGATGAAAATGGAGAAAAGCATGGGCAGATATTACAAACAAATATCTTAAAGAAAACAACATACAGGAAAAAGTAGATTATCGTTCTTATCAAAGACAGGGGATAGAACATATACCGACTATTCATTTAGGCATATATGCAACTCAAATGGAGAAGAAAGGCATAGCCACAGATAGAGGAAATATTAACCGAGAAATCAAACATCAAAACAATCTATTAAGAGAAATCACAAGAAGAATAAAAGCCTTGTTAAATTGGATAAGAGGAATTGGAAAAGAAGAAAAAGCAGAAAATGAAAACATCAAATCCACCCTCCCACCCAAAGAAAATTTACTATAGGTTTTTGAAAATCTTATCCGTAAAAATGCAGATAACCATAATATAGACTTAGAACAATACATTGAAAGCTATCAATTCTTAAAAGAGAAAAATATCATTTCCTTATCTGAACTGAAAGAAAGTATAGTTACTTTAAGAGATAAGAATTACAAGACCACAAGAGCATTAAAAGATACTGAGAAAAAGATTGATGAAAAAACACAACTCATAGACCAATCAGAAAAATATTTGAAGTATAAGGACACATACAAAGTCTATAACAAATTAAAGAAAAGCAAACAGGAAGATTTTTACAATGAACATGCTGCTGAGATTATTTTATTTGAAAGTGTGAAGAAATATTTGAGGGAGCATTTAAAAGAAAGCAATACTTTAGCTATTAGAAAATGGAAATTAGAGGTAAAAACTTTGAAGAAAGAAAAACAGAATTTATATAATCAAATATTAGAAATGCGGGAAGATATTGAACAGGCAGAAAAAGTTAAGGCTTGTTTAGAGCAGTTGTAAAAAAAAGAAAGGCAACTTACAAAAAGTAATAATCATGATTTAGGGATTTAAAAATTCTGAAATTTGATACAACATTAATTTTAATAATCTAATAAATATGAATTTATAGAGAACTTTTAGAAATTAAAAAAACATATCAAATATTTTTGAATTGATGTTGACAAACTGTTTTTATTGGGCATATAATAAATACATCAAAAATATTTGATGTGAGGTTGTCTATGAAAAAATATGAAGATAATGCTATGGTGTTTAAGGCTCTTTCCGATTCAAAAAGATTAAAAATACTAGATATGATCCATAACGAAGAAAAATGTGCCTGTGTACTACTTGAAAAACTTGATTTGACTCAGTCCGGATTATCTTATCATATGAGAATTTTAAGTGAAGCAGGTATAGTAAATTTCAGACAGGATGGAAAATGGACGCATTACAGTATTAATGAAAAAGGGATACAAGAAGCAAAAAAAATATTAGACGATTATCTATAAGTTTTTAGTCATCCAATGTAGGATGACTAAAAAAATAAATAACACATCAAAAATATTTAATATGTTAGGAGGTAATGTAATGATTTTGTTAATAGGTGAATTTATACAAAACCAAATTTTAGGAATGAAATGGCTTAACGATTTAATAGGGCATATATTAAATATTTTAGGTGTAAATTTAAGTTCCAGATTTGGAGCGTCACTGCATTTTTTTATTTATGATGTAATAAAAATAGGTATTTTATTATGTACTTTAATTTTTATAATTTCGTATATTCAAAGTTATTTTCCACCTGAACGAAGCAAAAAAATATTATCAAAGTTTAAAGGTATATGGGGAAACATTATATCTGCACTATTAGGTACAGTTACACCATTTTGCTCATGCTCATCGATTCCTCTTTTTATAGGATTTACATCAGCCGGACTTCCGTTAGGTGTTACATTTAGTTTTTTAATATCATCACCTATGGTTGATTTAGGTTCTTTAGTACTGCTTATGAGTATTTTCGGAGCTAAGGTTGCAATAGTGTATGTTTTATTAGGACTTTTAATTGCTGTTATTGGAGGAATTATAATTGAAAAACTCGGTCTTGAAAGTGAAGTGGAAGATTTTATATTAAATGCACCGAGAGGAATTCAAATTGAAGATGCAAAAATTGAGAAGAGAGAAAGATTGCTATTTGCGAAAAATGCAGTAGTAGAAACATTTAAAAAAGTGTTTCCATATATTTTAGTTGGAGTAGGAATTGGAGCGATTATTCATAATTGGATACCAGAAACGTTAATAGAAAAAATACTAGGAGGTAATAATCCGTTAGGTGTAGTTTTAGCAACATTAGTCGGTGTACCAATGTATGCTGATATTTTTGGAACTATACCAATTGCAGAAGCTTTACTTTCAAAAGGAGCGATGCTTGGAACGATTTTAGCTTTTATGATGGGAGTAACTACACTGAGTTTACCGTCAATGATTATGTTAAGAAAGGCAATAAAACCGAAACTTTTATATATTTTTATCGGCATAACAACGTTAGGAATTATAATAGTAGGATATATTTTTAATTTATTACAAAATCTGTTTATTTAAGGAGGAAGAAAAATGTTATTTAAGAAAAAAGTCTGTTGTAACGGGGCATCGGAACAGGGTGAAAGTAAAATTGAAGAAAAAGGAATCTACGTTTTAGGTTCAGGATGTGCTAAATGCAATTCTTTAGAGGAAAATGTAAAAGAAGCTTTAGCCTGCCTAAATATTAAAGAAGAAGTAAAACACATAAGAGATTTCACACTTATTGCAGCTATGGGAGTAATGACCACACCTGCACTTGTGATTGATAATAAGGTTGTAAGTTATGGAAAAGTTTTAACTACGGATGAATGCGTTCAGCTTATCAAGAATTCAAGAAGATAATACTATGAAAATTAAGGTAGCCTTTGTGTGCGTGCACAATTCTTGCAGGAGTCAGATTGCTTAAGCTTTGGCGAAAAAGTACACTTATAAAAAAGCTGATTGGGAGTTAGCTGATCCATCAGGGAAACCAGATGAAGAATTTATAACTGTTATAAAAGAAATTGAAAGAAAGGTACTTGATTTAATCGAAGAAGTCAAGGAATGGGAAAATAATTGAAAAAGCAAGATATAAGTTTCTTTGAAAAAAATCTAACATTATGGGTTTTAATTTGTATGGTTATTGGAGTCTTAATTGGTCGTTTTATTCCAATTGTTCCAAATGCTTTGGGTAAATTAGAGTTTTATAATGTATCAATACCAACAACAATACTACTTTGGATTATGATTTATCATATGATGTTAAAACTTGGACGAAGTGGGGATTATGCCAAGGAGTTTCTTGCTGATTAGAATGGAACATACCTTCATTGTGATGGTTATGTGGGATATAAAAAGTTGGTAGGAAAGACGCTATGTGGCTGCCTTGTACATGCGAAGAGAAAGTTCCATGAGGCATATGAGATTAATAAGAGTAATGAATATGCAAAACAATGAGAGACTTATCTTAGAAAGTTATTTCAACTGGAAACTAAAGCTGATGAAGCTGAGCTTTCATTGAGAGAACGCTTAGAGATGCGAAGTATTAGATGAGTTTTATAGCTGGATTTCACAAATAGAATCAAAAATCTTTCCTAAAAGTTTAATAGGGAAGGCTATTACTTATGCCATAAATCAAAAAGAGTACTTGGAGAACTTTTTAAAGGATGGAAGAATACAATTAAGTAATAATCTTGCAGAGCAAAGTGTGAAGCCATTTGTTATAGGTAGGTCTAATTGGCTATTTGCGAATACACCTAATGGAGCTAATGCCTCAACAATAATATATAGTATAATTCAAAGTGCAATACTTAATAACCTGATACCACAAAAATATCTTACATTTGTTTTTGATACCATACAGTCAGGTAGAGATGCTTCACATTTAGTACCTTGGTAAGATAAGATTCCAGAGAGTTGTAAAAATAAAAAGTCACAGAATTAGGATTTTAATTTCCATTTCTGTGACTATTTTTGTTATGTGTACTTACTTTGACGCTTACAAATAAACCATAATTCACAAAATTAAGAAAGAAATTTAATGTAAATATAATAAAATCGATAGATAAACATTTGACAAACACAGCAAGTTTTGCTACACTATGGGCATAACAATTAGATGTATTAATAAAAAACTTAGAATTATAACTATCCTTTATTATAAGACTAAATCTAAAAATCACTAAACTCTATATGGGGTTTAGTAGAATATATGAAAGAAGGAGAATGCTATGAAAAAACAGAATCCTCAAAGGTACAAAAACGGCGATTAGATTCATTATGTTGCTATTATTGTGGTAATGAGTTTAAAATGAAAATACTTACATATTATTCTATCTAGACAGGAGGTTTTTAAATTGATGGATGGTTGGAGTAGTCAAGTAGTTGAGAAACAATGGGGAAGCTATAATGATTTTATGTCAAAAGTAAGAATGTCTAAGTAATGAAAGTATTTAGATATTCAATAGTATGTATTGTTTGTTATTTAGGTTTGACCTTGAGTTCTTGCAGAGATACAAGTTTTCAGAGTACAGAAAATACAGGATGTATATCTGGTGAGATAGAGCAGCCTCAGATTATGTACAATCAACAAGTATATTATTATTATGCAACAGGGTTTAATGATGTTTTGCCAGAAAGTTATTTAAAAGTTGGAGAAGTTAAGGCTGTAAATAATAAAGAAAAACCAACAGAAAATTTTATGGCTTGTAGATTAGATATTGGGCAAGCTATTTATGCTAGCGTAGAACAAGGTATTAGTAATCCCATTTATCTACAATATGAAGATGGATATGCACAGTTTTACCTTAAATCAGAATAGTGGATAATATTAAATAATCATAGTAAAATTATGCTAACAGAAAATGTAGAAAATAATTATGGCAATTACAATGTATACGATAATTGATTTTTAGTTATAGCTAAATATAATAAATTTACAAAAAAGAAGGGATAAGATTTTTAACATATTACAAAATCGATGATGAATAGTAGAAGGTATATTATTAGTCTACTTAAAAATCATAAAAAACTTTGGTATTTTAGAAATTTTGTTATTGTAGGTAATGAAAGGGGAAATAAATCTATTCATATATTCATATAGGTAATTGCGAAACAAACCTGTTTTATGAGTGTGTATAGAGAAAAAACTACTCTCATAGGTAAGCGTCAATATAAACACGCCTATCTATAAAAATACTTCCACTGTAAAATAGCTTCATACTAAATAATATGGAGGTGCCTATGGCTAAATATTCTAAAGAAGAAAAAGAGCGATGGATTGAGAAATTTAAAAATAGTGGATTAAGTATCGCAAGCTGGGCTAGGAAGAATGGATTACCTATTTCAACAGTCACAGGATGGGTGAGTAAACTTGATAAGAAATCTAGTACCTTGGTCAGATGAGATTCCAAAGAGTTGTAAAAATAAAAAGTCATAGGATTAGAATGATAAGTTCTAGTTCTATGACTTTTTTGCTCTATGTGTACTTAGCTTTACGCTTACCGATTTTTTGGCAAAAGAAAGAGGTGTCGCAATTTACAAACACCTCAAGTTTCTAATATTCTACGTTTTTTTAATCTACCGTATGACAAACCGTACTTTTTTTATTCTTACAATCACACACCTTGTCTCCCTTTATGCTCCTGCGAAAGATATTCGTGCAAGCACTCGTCCCATTCTTCTCTCTCAATTGCAAGAAAGGCAGCCTGAACATCTCTATTTCCTAAAGATTCAACATAATTTCGTGCATATCCATAGCTGTCATCACGTGTAATTGTATCAGGTATTTTTTTACAGAACTCTTCATATATTACAGGGTCAGCTGAACCAATATCCCTAAACTGAAATGGATTTGCACTACTCAAAAACTTTCCGAGTTCTGCATTTTTGCTTTCGTCCCATTCAGCATCGAGAACATAATATATCATACAGTATAATTCAAATTTATTCATTTCTTTTTCCTCCGTTTAAATGGATTATTATTATAGCCTGCCATATTTAATCTTAGTTTCAACTATGGCATCCTCATATCTTTTAAAATACATATCTATTATCTGCCCATCTTCCATAGTAACCTCTTTAAAACTTTATTAATTATTCGAAACAGCGTCCAAATCTAAATCAATATCATCTATATTATCAATCATTCCTCCGCTTTCTGTATCATTTATATACACCACTGAAAGGCTTGTCATCGGCTCTACTGAAACAATGGTTATCTTTGTAAGCACTGCATATGAATTATCCTTATGACCTATATATGCAATCGGCTTATGCTCTACTCCTGTCAAGCCTTCAAGTGCCTTATCAAAAGCAGCCTTGACCTCTTCATTTTCTTCCATATAAGGATTTGCATCATTGTACTCCCAGCCTTCTTTTCCTTCCAAGAGTCTAAGGCTGCCTGTGACTTCAGCATTTCCTTCCAGGTCCTCATATACCTTTATAATTACATACTCCGGCTTGGCATCCGGTACTACCATTTCCGCTCTGCAAAGATATAAATAATTTGTTCCGGCAACAATCTGCGAACCAAGTACCGCTGCTACATCATATCTGTAGCCTACCAGATCCTCTGTGGCCTTTTCAAAAGCTGACATAGCATTTACATTATCAATTGCTTTAAAATTATTATTTATTGCCCATTGGCCGGGCGTAGGAGCAACTTCATTTGTTTCGCTTGTTTCTTCTTCCTTAGTCGCAGCACTTTCCTGTGCTATAGTTGTTGCCTGAGATTCTGCATTATCTGCCTTTGCACTACAACCCATAATTGAAGCCGCACAGAGCATTCCCAGTGCAACAGTAAATAACCTTCTCATTTTGTTATCTCCTTAAATAAAATATTACTGTGATTATCTCACTCAATTATATAGACGGAAAATAATGTCATAAGGTCACAGTTTAATTTTTATTTTTTAAGCTGTATCAATATCCTCTTATATCATCTATAACAACTCCACTATCATCACTTGTTATAAACACCAAGCCTATACTTGAAGAAGGTTCTGATTGATTAATTGTTATCTTTGTAAGTATTGCATATGAATTATCCTTTTTTCCAATATACGCAATCGGTTCATAATTTACTTCTGTCAGGCTCTCCTTTGCCTTATTAAATGCAGCTTCAACATTAGGATTGTCCTTTATATCAAGACTTGAATCATTGTACTCCCATCCTAAATCGCCCCCAAGTAAATTTTCACTCCATGTGATTTCTACTTCTGTGCCTAAGTCTTCATGCAACTTTACTATTAAATATTCCGGCTTAGCATCAGGCGTTGTCGCTTCTCCCTTTGCAAGATACTGGTAGTTCATTCCTGATTCCAACTGTGAAGAAAGCACTGCCACCACTTTATAGTGATAATCTTGCATACCTTCTACAGACCTATTAAAAGCCGCAACCGCATCCGGATTGTCATCAGGTATCCAGCTTTCATTCACTGACCAAGCTACTGTATCCTGATAATTCAAAGTATCTTCATCAATTTCTGATATTTCTGAAGTTGACTCATCTATTATTGTATCAGTAGTTTCCTTATTATCTTCAATTTTTGCCTTTGTCTTGCATGCCATAATAGAAGTGGTGCAAAATATTACAAGTACAATAGTAAATATTTTTTTCATTTCGCCTCCTAAAATAAAGCTATTCTTTGATTATCGCTCTTTATTTCATCGCTCCCATATTACTGTTTGCAAACTCACTAATGTCCTCATTTTTCATTGCTTTTTCAAGTAGCCTTGGCAACATCTGCGGAGCGGCTGCAAAACAAGGAATACCGTTATTTGCAATTCTTTGTGCCATATTTGCATCATAAAAAGGTTTACCGGCATCTGATATGGCAAGCAAGCAGATCACAATAACACCATCTTCCTTCATCTGTGTCAATCTTCTAAGAAGTCCTGCACGGTTTCCACCCTCTTCAAGATCTGAAATCAAAAAGAAAATCGTCTTCTTTGGATTCTCTATATATTTAGTGCAATATTTTATTGATTTTTCAATATCGGTTCCACCACCAAGGGTAAATCCAAAAAGTAAATCAATAGGGTCTTCGCATTTTTCACTTAAATCCACGATATTGGTATCAAATGCTACAACCTTAGTCTTTATAGCACTCATACTTGCAAGTATGCAGCTCATTATAGATGAATATATTACCGACTCTCCCATAGAACCACTTTGATCAATATCCAAAATCACAGTATATTTATTGGCGGCAGTTGTTGCACTTCTCTCAAAGAAATAATACTTTTGAGGAATTATCTTCTTTAGCTTTGTATTGTAGTCCTTGATACCCTTTCTTATCGTAGTGTGAAAATCAAGTGCTGATGCTGAAGGAATAGGAGAATGTAATTTTCTATTTATACTTGCCGTAACCGCTCTTTTTAAATCTGTTTCAAGCAGCGCATTTATCTGTTCGACTATTTTTTTGATAAACTCTCTGGCATTTTCCTTACTCTGTTTCGGTATCTGATCCTTTAGGGTAAGTATCATACTTGCCATATGCATATCAGGCTCTATATTATCAAGAAGTTCAGGTTCAAATATGAGCTGCTTTAAGCCACATCTCTCCATAGCATCAGATTGGATTATCTTTACAAGGTCCTTATCAAAAAGTGTTCTCACATCCCCAAGCCATCTACTTATATGCGGACTTGATGCACCTTTTCCACCTCCGCCTCCAAAGCTGAATTTCATGTCCCTGTTATAGATGGCATCAAGTGCCATATCCATCATAAGATCTTCCTGACTTAACTCCGGTCCATCTCCCATACAATCCATTCTTTTTTGTGCTTCAGATCCAAGTATCAATCTCCAACGCCTCAGTCTGTCATTTGTATCCATTTATATCTCCTAAAAGTCTCCAAAATCAAAGTCTTCGAGTATCTCAGTGTCCACTTCCTTTATCTCAGAGTTTATTATTTCACTTACTGCCTGAGCATTGAGTCCCCATATTTCACCAAGATTTTCCGCAATCATATCCTTTTCCTTTGCACTGTATTCTACAAAGGCTCTCCTTAAAAATACCACCGAGCGTCTAAATTCCTCTTCATCCAAAGTATCCAGATACTCACTGAGGCTCTCCCAAAGTGTAAGTCTCCCTATAAGAGCATAATGATTTCTCATAGACAGACCTGCAAACCAGTTTGCACCAAGTTCTGCAGGCATACCAATAGAAAGTCGTCTTGATACTTCTTTTCTAAGAGTCGGCTCATCTATCTTACCTACATCAAGCAGTATTGCTGTAGCAAGTCCGGAGATTTTTGTGTTTAAATCATCTCTATTTGAGAGTTCCATAAGCTTATCAATCCAAAGGCTCTCATCCAAAAAGTCCTGTACCATAAAAACATTATGTATTTTTTGAATATCATCTGCCAAAGTGGCTGCCGCTATATCATCACATGTCGACTCTCCAACCAGCATAAGTGCAGCTCTGATACAAAGTCTTTTTACAATAGGCACCAAAGGTTCTCTGTCCAGTTTTCTGATATCACCAAATGAAATCATATTTGAAAGTTTACTCACAGTGCCTGCGATATCATGTATTGATATTGTACCATTTGCCATCTCATCAAGACTTCTTTTCGCACCCTCTACTATCTTAGGCAGTCCGCAATTAAATGCAGCTTCTATAACCTCCGCTATTTCAGATATCTTTGTAGCCTCCAATAGCCTTTCACTCAATACAAAAGCTACTGCATCCGCTATAGTATCTCCCTTTAATACACTTTCAACTATCTGTATCTCAGCTTCCGGTGTCCACTGAAGTATCCAGTTCTCAGCCCAAGTTGCATTATCCTGATTGCTTCTTTTTATCTGTGCAAAATCTATTCCAAGTACAACAAGTCTGTATAAGAAAAATGATCTGTTTAAGTCAAGAAAAGCACTCTCCTTTGACTTTACTCTTAAGTTTTCTCTTAAATCAAGCTGCAATGGTGTTGCTACAAGTTCCTTATATTTTTCAAGCTTTAACTGCTTAAGTTTAGAAGTAAAATCGCTTTGAATAGACGTCTGCATAGCATCCTGAGGAACACTACCTATCTTTTTGCCTATATCAGTTTCGGCAAAGCCCATTGCCATATCACCAAAGCTTCCGCCACCTATACAGGTAATACTTGCATCCTTTAAATCTTCAAGTGTAGGAACAGAACCTCCACGAATAATGGCAAGTTCTCTTGCAAGCCTTGTCGCCTCTATTACCTGAGCGGATGAAACAATTCCACCATGCTCTCTCATATACTTTGCCAAAGTGCTAAGATACTTTCTTTCATGATAAGTAGTATCGCCATTTAAGAATCCCTGCCAAAGTAGCTCGTAATACGACGGGGCTGCATTTCCTGCACCATAACCGGTTCTTTTACTAAGTCTATAGTAAGAATATGGCATCAATGTAACATTGGATTCTCTTCTCACCAATTCTTTATATTCCTTATCAGACATTGCTCCTTCAAGGCTTTCAATAGCTGATGTATGAAAAGCGCCTGTTATAGCCACTATCTTTTCAGTATCAAATCCCTTTTCTATATATTCCTTTATCTTTCTTTTCATAAAGCTTTCACGGACTATATCTCTTATAAAAGATTTGTCATCTGAATTTGTATCTTTTCTTAGGCTTTCTCCAAACAAAGCACTACCGGATCTATAGCCCTGCATATCCTCACTCTGCTCTAAGTTTCTCTCCCAAAAACCTTCCATATCTATTTTAATACTTTTCTTTGAATTTGTTTCTGAGATAATCTCCTCTTCTTGAATATCGTCATTCTTTTTATCAAGTCCCAGAATTATATCTGATTCCAAGTCAAAAAAATGGCATTCTTTATTATTTTCCATTGCCCAAAGAATTGCCTGATACTCCGGTGAATATTCTGCAAACGGATAGAGAATCGTATCAATAGGTGCTTCCTTTGTGTATGCCATAATTGCAAATGGAGGAACAAGTTTTTTTGAGACAATATCATCTATCAAAAAGTCAAAATCCGCCGGTCCCTCTATAAGCACAAGTGCAGGCTTTATTTCATCCAAAAACTGTCTTAGAAAATATGCACCTGCAGGTGAAAAATGTCTAATTCCAAAAGTTTTCATGGCTGCCTCCTAGCCATTGAGCATCCTACATTCATTGTAGAGTCCAATCCACTCTTTTCCACGCTTTTTCATTATGTTCTCAAGGTACTCTTCCCAAACTTTTGAGTCTTTGGAATCTTCCTTTACTATTGCACCTTGAAGTCCTGCCGCAAGGTCCGCATCACTTATCTCTCCGTCTCCAAAGCTACCTGCCAAAGACATACTGTTTGTAAGTAAGGATATAGCCTCTGCAGTAGAAAGTACATTTGCTGTGGATTTAATTTTTTGCTTTCCGTCAAGTGTCTCACCCTGTCTAAGCTCTCTGAATATTGTACAGACTTTTTTTATTACCTCAGCCTCAGGCACCTTTGAAAGCAATGCCATACCTTCTGAAAGCTTCTCAATTCTGGTCTTTACTATATCCATCTCCTCTTCAAGAGTATTTGGACTTGGAAGTACCACTATATTAAATCTTCTCTTTAGAGCGGCACTCATATCATTTACACCTCGGTCTCTGGTATTTGCTGTAGCTATTATGGAAAATCCCTTCTTAGCCGCACTATCCTTACCAAGTTCCGGAATCGAAATTCTCTTTTCGGAGAGAATTGAAATAAGGGCATCCTGTACCTCAGAAGCACAACGTGATATCTCTTCAAATCTGGCAATCTTACCCTCTTCCATAGCCTCAAAAACAGGACTCTTTATAATTGCCTTATCACTTGGGCCTTCTGCTATAAGCATAGCATAATTCCATGAGTATCTTATCTGCTCCTCTGTAGTTCCTGCAGTTCCCTGTATGACACAGGTTGAGTTACCATTTATAGCAGCACATAGATGCTCTGACAACCATGACTTTGCAGTACCCGGCTCACCAATCAAAAGTAATGCTCTATCTGTTACCAAAGTAGCTATTGCTATTTCAACTATTCTTTTGTTTCCTATGTATTTTGGCATTATTTTAACACCATTGCACTCACCACCCATAATATACGTAAGTACAGATTTTGGTGACATCTTCCATCCTGTGGGAACAGGATTTTTTTCAGCCGTAATAAGTGCATCTATTTCTTTTTGGAACATGACCTCCGCCGGAAGCCTTTGTAATTCTTCGCTCATATCTATCACCTTTTATTTCTTCTTAACTTCTACAGTTTTCAAAAATTCAACCGACTTTTCATTATTAAATGTCTTTAAAGTCTCTATAGCATCAGTTTTACTTGCTTTATCAGATGTTTTTACAAGTTCAATCAAAAAGTCTATATTATCTTCACTATACTTCAAAGACTGTATAGCCCTTTTCCTTATATCTTTCCTTGCCTCACCATTTATAACAAACAAGTAAAAATCATTTTCTTCTTCTTTTGCAAGGTCCGCGATAATATCAAATCTCAGATACATCTCACTCTTTCCCATCGGATCAAAGCCTCTTTTTAGCGGTTCTACCATCATCTTTCCATTTTCCATGATCCATCTTCCGATCATAAATGAGATCTCACTGTATCCGTCCCCGAGTCCTGCAATAAACTTTGCTAATATTCTATAGTCTAAGAATATATCAGGATTTTCTTTTTTTGCTTCCACCAATATATCCCATCTTCCACTTCCGGTTGTAGTTAATGCAGTAATAACAGGCTCAAGCATCTTATAAGAATAATTTCCGTTCACCTTTCCACAGCCCGCTTCAATATCTGAAAGCTCGCTGCTTTCATATATACCGGCCTGAGTTTCAAGTACCGCATCTACAAGTGCAAGCAGATCCAAAGTCTTCTCACCGGTATTATCACACACGAACAGATCCTCTGCCTGCTTTTTGATCTGGGCAAACACCGGTGCCGCCTTTGAAAGTGCTTCCATATCATCTACACATTTTTTCAGTCTGAAGTCTTCATTTATAAGAGAGCTGCCTGTAATTACACTGTTTCTTAATTGTTCCTGTAATTTATATAAAATATCTAAATTCATAATAGCCTCCCTTAATATGCCAATCTAAGTATTTTGTTATCTGTGATAATACTTCTTGGCTCTACACAAATCTGCTTCAACCTTGAGTCATAATGTGCCAGTCCAAATAACACCTGATTTTTAAGATAATCTTTACTTGGAAGTCCAAATATTGAGTCCATTGCTGTTTTATCCTTAGTCATAGCCCTTAATAAGATCTGCTTTCCTTCTTTATCCTCTACTACAACATCTCTTCCATTTGTACCTATCTTTGCAAACTCAAAAAGTACTCCATAAGCATTATCGGATAAAGTAGCTTTCAATATGTTTTTAGCAGGCTTTAAAAACTCTGATATGCTCTTCTTTGCAAAGCTCCTTATCTTTTTGATATCATCTATATCCAAAGCTTCATCTGTGCTGCTCTCATAACGGATTCTTCTGTTTTCTCCCTCATTTGCAGGATAGAAATAAAGCTTTTCAATGAACTTTTTACCAAAGAAGCTGTCATCTCTTTGAATATATTTCTTTGCTTTTAGAGGGCAATAATTGGCTGTATAATTTATATCTCCGGTATCAAGATCTATCCAATAGCCCTTATCTATATATTCTGCCTTTACATCATCATATTCCGATATGAAGCTTAACTCAACCAGTGATACATTATCTTTTTTAAGACCTATTTCACCAAGTTCTTCAAGCTTCCAGACTCCACCAAGTGCCTCATAGAGTATATTATCATCAGGGTTGGTAGAATCACTTTCAAGCTTTTTACTAAGGTAATCCCTTGCTCTCTTTTCGATATATCTAAGCTTTGTGAGCTCCTTTACAGCTAAAGATAACAAATACTCCTCAATATAGTCATTTGGATAATCTTTTCTTAACTCATCTATATATCTCTTAGGATAATCATTTATTATTTCTTCTATAAACGCTTCATTTTTTATCGTTCTTAGAGATTTTAAAAATCTTTTAAATATTATCTGTACTCCCGGCAAATAGTAATCTCCCAACTGTTTTGCCAGTTCATCATATTTTTTATCGAATGCTTTATCCGCACAGGCTGCCACACCTGAACCGGTTATTTGATCCATAACATCTTTTAAAAGATCCAGACCCTCAATCTGCTTCTTTATCTTCTTTGTTTTAGCCGCTTTTGAGGCTGCACTTGTTTTCTTAGGCTTATCAGGATTTTGCTCCTTTTCAATTTCTCTTTCTGCCTTTTTCTTTTCTCTTGCCTCTATCTTATTTCTCTTATCCAAGATATCCTGAGGAATCTCAGCCGTTTCAAAGCTCTTTCCCTCTTTCATCTCAAACATCAAGCCTATAGCATGTTTGCATGGAAACTGTCTACTTGGACAAGAACATCTAAACACCGGTTCACCCTCTTTTTCAAAGTCTATGGAAACATTATAATTGCTCTTCCCACTTCCTTTGCACTCACCAAAATAAAGACTGTCATCAGCTGATTTCATTCTTTTTACAAAACTGTTCCCTGATGACAGCTTTCTGCCATTTGAAACCGCATTCGCATTAGGTGCTATAGAAACTATAGCCTGTTCATCAAAAGTTCTCATATTCGATCCTTTCAGATATTATTTCTAAAATATTATATCATATTTCATCCATATCCACATGAATGATCCTATGACCTTCCGACATATAATTATCCTGCAAAAAATGTACCATCAAATACATCTTCTACATTCTTACCTTCTATTATAAATCCATACTCAGATGACTGTTCCATAGGTATACGGACAATAGATTCATCAGAAAGTTTATAATCTGTAAATGTTTTATTATCAGTACCTACCGGTATAAGTAAAATACCAACCGGAAGTTCAAAATCTCCAATTTCCTTACCATTTAATCCATCCAGCGCCTTGCCATTTAAATCAATCTTAGTAGACAGTGTAATCGGAGTTGTTATATTATAATAATCTTCAATAGTCTTTGGCTTACCGTCTTCTCCCAAGGTGTATTTTCTATCTACCCCTAAAGAACTTATAGTAAAAATTCTATCTCCAAGATAGAACTCATTTGGATCAAGAAGTGATGTATTTGCAAAGCTCTCTTGAATTGCAATCATATCTCCATTCTTATTCAAATCAATTATTGAAATATTTCTATAGTCATTATCGTATTGTAACTCTAAATAAAGATAAGCATTATTATCTTTTTGTAAGATATATGCCTTTGATATACCATAACTCACACCATCCTGATATGTTCTTTGCTCTCCACCAATTTTTACTTCAATTTTTTCAGATATACCATATTCTCCTATTTCCTCTCCAACTTCTACTGTTCTTACTTTTCCATCAATATTTACCCTGGTTTCTCTATCCGGTAAAACTTCAAAAGCATAATCACTTGGTAGTTTCAATATATCGTTTTTAAAATATTCACTATAAATTGCATATTCCAAAGGTATAACTACCATATTATCTATGCCATCATTCTTTCCAATCATATATATTTGCATTCCATTATTCCCTAATGTCCATGCAATGTTATAGTCTTTATTTACATCATTATCGAACGCCTCAAAATTTGTTAAAACAGTCTTTAGCTTCTCACTAAAATCATCTATATCATCCTCATATTCCTCTAAAAAATCATTGTCATTTACAAGCTTTTCATATAGTCCATTTCCATTTTCTAAAACATCAGATATTTTAAGTTCTTTGCCGGTATTTGAATCTATGTTTATACCACTTATAAGTTCCCCTTCATCAAATACAACACTGTCAATAAAAAGGCTTAACACATTTGTATCTGCACGTGTCAAATCCATACTTGCATATTCATTTACTCTATATGTATTTATCTCCTCAATAATATTTCTTAACTGTTCATTACCCTCTAATTCTATTTGTGGTATTTTATTTTGACCATCTGTTGTTTTGTAAAAAACATGTGCCTTAATCATTTGTACGATATTCTGCGTATCCTTATCATCTACTTGAGAGTTTTCTTCTGTTATACCCACAGCACCCTCAACCTTATCTGTATTTATTGATATTGAAGTATTCTTCCCACATCCTGCTAACAAACACATAACAGGAAGTAAATATATTAATCCCTTTTTCATAAAGTCCTCCTTTTAACCTATACTATCACAAAACAATTTCACCACCAATAAAGATAGTCTTAAAATAAAAGAAGTGCAGTCGGTTTTACCCTTCTGCACATTTACTTATTTGTCTAACTTACCGTCAGTCTTTGTCTGGAATTTTTCATTATTTACAATAAATCTTTCGTGAATTCCTTCACCAATAAGTCCCCTTTCATCATATGCCTCAACCTTGAATGTGAGAGCTCTTCCATCTACTTTAGTAAGTTCAGACTTAACTACTATTTTCATTCCAAGTGGTGTAGCTGATAAATGCTTTACATTAACAGAAATACCTACAGTAGTAAAGCCCTCATCAAGCTTGTCTGCTACACTCATAAAGCATGACTCCTCCATCAAAAGTATCATTATTGGAGTTGAAAACACTTCCAAACTTCCACTTCCTATACCTGCTGCAGTATTTTCCTTTGCTACAATAGTTTCTCTTTGTCCCTTTATTCCTACTTCCAACATAGTATTCTCCTTATTTAAAAATATAGACTATTTTATCATACTTTCTTTCAGAATGTTATATAGATAAAGTCACTGTCAAAGATTTTAATATGTTTATATAATATAAATCTTTAGTAATCCCATTTTAAATATAGTATTACTAATACCAGCTTTTCGTAATTTGGTAATAATAAATCATGAATCTTATTATCTAAAGGCATCTACAATGTGATGCTTTTTTGTTTTGAAATCAAGTTTGAGTTTCCGGTATCCTCGTATTAGTGTCTAATTTTATACAGCATAATGTGTGTCAAAATACTATTACTACGCAGCAGCATTCTCATTAATGCTATCAATAATCCTTTTGATATTTATCCATACACCTGCATCAGTGAATATTTCAACTATACTTCCCTGATCTGTAAATGGAGTATCTTGTAATACAGATAAATCCTTCATCAGTCCATTGTGAACTATATACTCTACAATCTGATTTACAAAGTAAATCTGTCTACTGTCAAGATTACTATTCTCAAGATACTCTGAAAATGCTTCTTTTGCTGCATTCATATCAAGACCGACTATTTCTCGAACTAACTCTCCCAATGGCTTTTGCCCATACTCCTTCTCATATTCCTCTTTCGTTCCAAGCTCTGACCAAAGCACTTTTTCAAGTTCTTTTATATCATCCTTGCTTAATGGAACATTTGATTTTAACTTTTTTATAACCTCATTGTTCTGATGCTCTTTAATATAATATTCAGCCTTAGCACGATAGTTTTTCAGCGAATCACTTTCAAGATCTGAATCATTCCACTCTATGGAAATAATATCATCAGTAAAGTTAGTATCATATATAATACCTCCCTTTGGAATATACTTCATCAGTCCACGAAGCTTTTCTCTTATTATCTCAAACTCGTTTACACCACATCCCTCTATGTAGTCAGTATGTAGTATATCCTCTATAAGATCTGATTGTTCATTTATCTCTGCAATATTAGCAATACTTGCAAGTTTTTTCGCATTCTTCCTTAAATCAGTAACAAACCTCTTATATGATTTACCTGCAAGACATGCAAGCTCTATGCCATACATCAATGCATCGAAACGAACTGCACTGATTTCATCATCTTCCGGCAAAATAAGAGGTGAAAGCTCTTCCCTTATCAGCACTGTATCCTCAAATGTAAGTGCCTTATATCCTTCCTCCGTAGAATATAATTCTACAAACTTTAATTTGAGGTCCCTTTCAATAATTCTCTCAAGACTCTGGTCTCTTCCATTATCTGCTCATTCAATCTCTCTATTTCATCCAGAATCTCAGATGTTGGCGGATATTCTACCGGTATATACTCAACTTCCTTATATTTATTGATAGATAGATCATAATCTTTTTCTATAATTTCACTCTTAGGTACCATAAAAGACTTATCAGTACGCTTTCTGTCCTTTTCACCATCAAGGTTTTTGAACCTAGCTATAATATCAGGAATATCATTCTCTTCTATAGGTGATCTCTTATCATCCAGACTCTTGCCGTCTGCTGTCATATCATAGAACCATACATTATCTGTTCCTCCATGACCTGTCTTTGTAAAGATAAGTATACCTGTGGATACTCCCGCATACGGCTTAAATACTCCGGAAGGCATTGATATTACTGCCTCCAGCTTTTGATTTTCTATCAATTCTTTTCTTATAGCCTTATGAGCATTGGAAGAACCGAAAAGCACACCGTCAGGTACTATGCAGGCACATCTTCCACCTATTTTTAGCATTCTTATAAAAAGTGCAAGGAATAAAAGTTCTGTTTTTTTAGTCTTACATATTTTTAGAATATCAGTAGATACTATATCAGCATCAAGGCTTCCCTTAAATGGCGGATTTGCAAGTATAAGAGAGTACTTATCCTTATCAGTATTTTGATCGGATAAACTGTCCCTATATTCTATGCAGGGATTTTCAATACCATGAGTCATCATATTCATAGCACCTATGCGAAGCATAGTTCTATCCATATCAAATCCATAGAACATATTATTCATAAAGTGTTCTTTATTCTTTTTATCCATAAGTACTTCTTTTTTGTACTTTTCCTTTAAGTATTCTCCACTCATTACTAGAAATCCTGATGTACCACATGCCGGATCACAAATAGTCTCATTTGGATGTGGATCCATCATCTCTACCATCATTCTTATTATATTTCTTGGTGTTCTGAATTGTCCGTTTACACCTGATTTCTCAAGTTTTGATAGCAGGTACTCATATACATCTCCTCTGACATCAGCCTTTTGCTCCTTGTCCATAATGGCATATATCTCATCCATGGCATCCACTATCTTTGAAAGCATTAGAGGAGTATTTACTTTAAATATTGCATCTCCCATATACTTACTATAGGCACTGTTTTTATCACCATGAAGATTTTTTATAAATGGGAATACCCATTCCTGCATTATGCTGTACATTCTTTGTGCCGGAAAATCATGGAAAACAGACCACTTAAGCTGTTCACCCTCTACTTTTCTATCCCCTATCACTACCTCTCCATCAAAAATACTCTTAAAAGGTAATCCGAGCATATTTGCCTCTTTTGCTCTTATATTGTCAGCACTGTCTATATCTCTGATAAACATCAGATATGTCATCTGCTCTACAACCTCGAGAGGATTTGTAATACCCCCTGTCCAAAATATCTCCCATAATCCGTCTATTTTATTTTTTAATTCGCCTGTCATAATCTACCTTTCTATAAAAATCTAACTAATTTGTATACAGATTGTATCTGTACATCTTACATAAACAATTTTACCTATTTATTCTTATCAATAATCACCCAGTATTAAAGTTACAATTCCATCAGTAGGTAATGTTTTTTCAAACTCTGTCATTGGTGCATCTAAAATAGGATCTGATAAGTATATATATTCTGAATAATTCGTTTTAGGATATGCCATAACCCAAGCTTTTATATATCTGATTTCAGTATCTATATATCCAACTTCCATAAGAAGATTTATAACTTCTCTAAATGTATGCGTTCCTTCAAAAACCACAGTATGACGAAAATCTTCAAATTTAAGTATAAGAGATACAGGATCATTAAATACCGGATGATTTATAAGTTCATGCATATGATGTCCCCATCCACCCTCTGCATAATATAAAAATCCCGGAATATGGTATGCAAAGCAAAGCCAATCTGGACCCTCTATTTCCTCACAACATAATTTACTTGTATCTAATACAAAATGTGGAGGGCTAATTTGATAAAGCGTCACTGTATCCATTCCAAAAGGTTCATAATAACCAAACTTGTCAAATGCATATTCAAGCAATTCGCTTACTGTTTTGTTATCATCAAATTCCAAAGATCCTTCTCCGGGAAACTTATATTTTCTAATCATTTTATCAACCCTCCTAATTATATAAATCTCTTTAAGCAAAGACTTTATACTGTCATTCCATTTAATTGCTCTCTTTTTATCATAATACATGTTAACATATCTCTTTTGCCTCGTCATATATTTTGGCATAAAAATATGGACTTGCCAATGGTATCAAAATACTTTTTAGATCTTCTATTTTTTGCTCACCTACATTTGAAAGTGATTACCCTATTATTGATACTTGCATTTCATCCATAGCATATACTATCTTTGAAAGCATTAGAGGTATATTTAATTTAAAAATAGCTTCATATATTTTATCTTCTCTACTACCTCAAGAGAATTTGTAATACCTCTTGTTCAAAATATCTCCAATATTCCTTCTATTTTTTCTCCCCCCATTGTACTATAATCATACTATAAAATTCAGAAAGGACATTAATATGAATTCAATAAAATCTTTCTTATCAAAAAACTTATTTGGTATGCTTATATGTTTTCTCATTACTCTGCCGGCGTGGTTTCTGGGGAAGAGATTTCCTATAATCGGCGGTCCGGTTATTGCGATTATTGCAGGCATGATTATCACACTTTTTTGGAATGATAAGGGTAGGGCAGATAGTGGAATAAAGTTCACTTCAAAGTATATTTTACAGGCAGCTGTGGTTTTCCTTGGATTTGGTCTCAATTTAAGTGTTGTACTTCAAACCGGCAGACAATCCCTCCCTATAATCATATGCACAATATCTACCGCACTTATAATTGCCTTTATTTTACATAAGCTTATGAAGATCCCTGGCAATATTTCAACTCTTGTAGGTGTTGGTTCTTCAATATGTGGAGGTTCTGCCATAGCCGCTACCGCACCTGTAATAAATGCTGATGATGATGAGGTGGCACAGGCGATATCTGTTATTTTCTTTTTCAATGTATTGGCTGCATTGCTCTTTCCTATATTTGGCAAGATGATTGGATTTGATACTCTAAGCGGAGAGGCTTTTGGAATATTCTCAGGCACTGCAATAAATGATACTTCCTCTGTGACTGCTGCTGCTTCCACTTGGGACAGTATGTGGAATCTTGGCACTCAGACTCTTGATAAGGCGGTTACTGTAAAACTTACCAGGACACTGGCAATAATTCCCATTACTTTGGTGCTTGCAATTATAAATGCAAAAAGATCAAATGATAATCAGTCAGTATTTAATCTGAAAAAATTATTTCCGATATTTATAATATATTTTATTGTTGCATCTATTATAACTACCATTGCTTTAAATGCAGGTGTGCCTTCACATTCCTTTACACCTCTAAAGGATTTCAGCAAGTTCTGTATAATTATGGCAATGGCTGCAATTGGACTAAACAGCAATCTGATTAAGCTTATAAAATCCGGTGGCAAGCCTATTATACTTGGTGGCATATGTTGGATAGGTATTACAGCTGTAAGTCTTATGATGCAGCATATACTTAAAATTTGGTAAATAAAATAGACATAAAATGCTCCCCTCCGGGCAGTAAGAGATTTTATTTTTTCTCTTTTCTACCTAGAAGGGAGCATATCAAATTACGTAGTGCGACAGCCTTTATTAATTTATCATCACTTTATAGAGCACCACATCTCCATAATCTCTATAAACTTCAGTACTTCCATCCTCCAGCAAATATATTACAACGTCCGCAGCTCTTTCTCGACCTTCAAGATACTCATCATCTACACAAATATATTTTATCTGTGCATAGTTAAGATATACTTTGAAATTATCCAAAGTTCTCACCACAGCGGAGTTCCCTCCACTACCTGTTATATCAGTGTATGTTCTGATATCTAATCCCAATACCTTAAGTAAATCGTCCTCAGATAACAAAAGAGTTCTGGGATTTCCCATTGCAGTAAGATCCATATATATATCCACAAAACTGCTATCTGTATTTTCCAATATTTCTTTATCAATATACCTATCATGGTGATTATAAATCCCGAGATCTCTCATACTTTTTGGATTTTCAGTCAATCCCCTTATGCCTGCCCAGTTAGTTACTCCCATTATAAGTAATGCAAACATTATACATGGCAAAAGTGAGTAGAATAAACTCTTTACTTGATCCTTATCCACCAAAAAACATACCATTATTATCACCAGTACAAACAATAAAATGAAATAATTGCCATCTACCTGATTTAATATAAATAAACTAAGTAGACTTACTCCGATATCTACTATTAGAACTATGAAGATATATGAGAATATATCTCTTTTATCATTATTTTTAAACCAAAATTTTATAGTATATACCGGCATCAACACAAATAGTACTGATATAATTACCGTTGGTGATGCAATGTAAATATGTGTTTCATTTGTCGGTGATATGAAAAGCTGGAATAATCTGTACAATATATCTATGCTTTCACCTGATGACATATTCATACCGGCGCTTCTATAATCTCCAATGGTATAAGGATATTTTGTCTCTATTCCAAGCTTATACCATACAGATGAATATACTGAGGTAATGATATGTCCTGTAAGTATATATGTTCTTGCATATACAAATACTATAGCAACTATTGGAAAAATAAGTAAATACGCAAATCTGAATATATTTTTGATTTTATTCTTATTCTTTATTAAATCTCCAATAAGATAAATAATATTTGCAATTCCTATTCCAAAGCTAAACAACAGGCTTGTCGGTTTATATATAAGGCTTGCAAGTAATGCTATCAATGCAAATGTTATGTAATGGCTCTGTCTTTTCTTTACATATAGACACATATTCAATATTGATATTAGTTGCATTAAAAGTGTAATCATATCAGTTTTTGCTGATATGCCCATATTCATAATTGCAGGTGTCACAGATACCAACACCACTGCAAGCCATGAATTATCATCTCTTTTATTACCGCACACTCTGACTATCTCAAATACTGTAAGCAGTACCATTATTGCACTTATATAAGAGAAACTAAGTACAAACCCAAAGCTTTTTTTAGTATTCAATACAAGTGTAAGTATCTCCAGTCCCTTTGGATAAACATATACATCATTTACCGTTCCAAGATTGTCATATATACCGGTATCTCCAACAAGTACTGATAGGCTTCTTAGGCCATATCTTAAAGAATCATAATCCAGAGTAATATTGATTCTTCCGATTTGTAAAAGTATTGCTGAAAGTGATATTGCTGAACCGATACAGAAAAAATTCTTATTTTTCTTATCCGATATTTCATTACTACCGGCTTTATTCATTGGCAATATGATTTTTAAAAAACTAAGTAAAATATATCCCGCCACTACAGCTATCGCAAGTCCTATAGTAAAATATCTCACTTCTTTTTTTGAGGCAATGTGTAAGGCTGAAAGAATACAAACAGATATGATATAGGCTAAGCTTCCTATCATAAAACTGTTCAAATAACGCACTATATTGCTCTCTTCCAAATGGCTTTTCCTTGCTTTTGCCAGTATTATCTCACCAAGCCAAATCAAAACCAAAACATAAATACAATCTACTATAAAAGCGGTGGCAGCCTGATGTAATATCATATACATCAGGCTAAAAATTCCTATACCTATCAGTCTTATATAATTGTTTTTTACAAATCTTAATATCAAATAAAATATAACAAAAAGCAATATATGTTCGAAATAAAGCATCTTAGTTTCTATCTCACCGATATCAAATAATATATAAGTCTTTTCAGCTAATAAAGAAAAACTGTAGATACTAAGAATGGCAGCACATATAAATACAAGTAAATATCCCATTTTCTTAATCTTCATATGTAAACTCCATATCTTTTGTAAAGCAAATCTTCTTCATCAAATTACCACCTTTTTTCATCAATACTCTCCGTAATCACTCTGTATTTTAAATTTGGTCTCTAATACTTAGAAAAAGTCGGGAAAGTCATCCTTATCTTCAAAAAAGTCATCGATCTTCTAATCCATTCCATTTTCCATTCTCTCATATAGTTTTATCATATTCTGCTAAAAAGCCCTATATGAAATTTTTATCCACAAGGTAATGTACTGCTTTATTATTAAGTCTTGCATACTCTATTTCAGATTTTGTACTCTCTCCGATATATCCATCTTTGTTGATGACATAGATTTCATCTGCCATATCAATTTTTCTCTTATGCATATCATCAAGCATTTCTTTTGTTTTTGAAAGTGTGCCCTCATCCATGCCATCCCAAACTTCTGTATCTCCACAATGACCGAAAAGTCCAACACTTATGACAATATTCCCTTCAAGTGTAAGCTTCTTTTGTGCCTCAATAAATTCATCCTTGAATCTTGTACTTCCACATAGAGTAATCACTTTATACTTTCCAACCATGGTACCCCTTTATAATTGCTTTAGATCGAGTTGATATTGTAATTGATTTTTATTTTTCTGAAACTGTTTCTCCTGTCCAATCATTGATACCACCAAAATCATATACATTTGTATATCCCATATCAGCAAGTTTTTGCGAAGCCTGTCTGCTACGATTTCCACTTCTGCAATATACCAATATTACTTGATCAAAATCCTGGAGTTCTGCAGGCTGTGTATTTGTTATACTTTCATTTGGTATACATATAGCCCCCGGAATATGTCCTGCTGCATACTCATCCTGACTTCTAACATCAACTATTACATGACCGTCCTCATTAGCCATCATCTGTTTTGCTGTTTCCTGATCAATATGTGTATAACTTCCTTCATTTTTGCTCTCCTCACCTGCCTCCGCCTTCACAGTTGTTTCAGCACTACTTGAAATATTTTCCTTTGCTGAACCGTCATTAGTATTCGCAGTATTTGTATTTGAGCAACCTACAGCTGTTAATAAAACTCCGGTTAATATAACTCCTACTAATTTCTTCATATGATTAATACCTCTCTTATATTTAATTTCTTTCTATGCGATACTTTCACACATCTATGCTACAATATCACACAGCTTCCATTATAGCATGAATCCATTCATGTATCTATCAAATGAGTGCAAAGGCAATTTATTTCTCCTTTATCAATGTTAATTTCCATTATTTAATATACTGTTTATCAATAAGCAGTTATTACCAAATAATGATTTTCCTGCTGTAATAGAATATACAAAGTTTACTTTCCTGCACCGTTCGCTCCTGTAAGTATCATATATGTTGGCATATTTTTAATCTGATACTATGTTTTATTTCTTACGCTTTAAATAATCAAAAACTATTTCTTTTTTCCATTTATTATTAGATAAACTCTCTTCCATAACCATTGAAGAATCTGCTTCCATTGCGGAGCACATAGCCTGTGACACTCCTTCATATATCAGCTTCGTGCCTATATTGTCATGCATATAGTTGACAGCTCTTTCTCTTCGTATTCCAAATCTTTCAGCTTCAGCACAGGCATCAATATTTGCTCCGATAAATATAAATTCCCAGCCATATTTATTCTTTTCTTTTTCAATCATTCTCTTTACCTGTTCGTAATTATAATACCTACTTGCATTTTCCATTCCGTCCGTTATAATGACAAATATAGTTTTATTCGGCCTGTCTTCTTTTCTTGCATATTTATGAATATTTACAATATGTCTAATTGCTCCACCTACTGCATCTAAAAGTGCTGTAGTTCCTCTTACAAAATATTCTTTAGATGTTATTTCATCAACTTTCTCAATAGGTACTCTGTCATGAATCACCTTGCTTCTATCATCAAATAGCACTGTTGAAATATATGCACTCTCTTCTGTATCCTTTTGCTTTTTAATCATTGAATTGAATCCACCTATAGTATCTGCTTCCAATCCGCTCATCGATCCACTTCTGTCCAAAATATAAACTATTTCTGTTAATGTCTTTTTCATAAGATTTCTCCTTCAAATTTGTTTTGTAGTCTTATGATACATCAATCAAAAGAAAAAAGGTCAACCCTAAGGCGACCTTTTAATTTAGCTTGAAAGTGGTTCCAATCCAAAGTCAAAAAGAACAATATCTATTTTTATTACATTGTAATCTTTATTTTTTATAAAGTATTCCACCACCTTGTCGGTCTGTGAAATAGGTGAAAGTGCATACCCTGCAATTCTTAAAAAATCCACAGTCTCATCAATATTCAATCTAAGTCCGACTGCAAGTGCCAGTACTTTTTCTTTTGAAGGCTTTACCTTTCCCTTTAAAAGCTTTGAAAAATACTGCTTTGATATATTTGAAGTTGCGTAAACCTCAGAGTTTTTGAATCCCTTTTTGTTTATAAGCTGCTGTAAATGTTTTTCAAAAGATTCCTTATATATATTCTTTAATGCATCCTCCAGTGATTCGGAAATATTCTCAGGCTTCCTCTTTCTCAAGAAATCCGGTATGTTTAAAGATGAAGGCATATACTCCTGTTGAAGTTCGCTTACTTCTGTTTCTCTTGCATTCCAATCCTGATATGGAGGCTCTTTGTAACCAAAATATTCCTCATCATCTTCATTGTGATAATCATCTTCATATGTGTCGTAATCTTCATCTACCGGCAGATGCTCTGTAGCATTTGCTGCTACTACATAGTCATCATCTATAAACTCTATAACTTTATCCACCAGAATACCGGAAACCCGTACCGCATCACTTCCGAAAACCACAAGAAATATTTCTATTTCATACTCTTTTAAAAATTCCGTGAAGGCTTCTACAGCTATAACTACACCGATTTCTTCCGGAAATCTGTATGTACCTGTTGCAAGCAAAGGAAATGCAATAGATTTGCAATTATTTTCAACTGCCATATGCAACGCTTTGTCATAACACTGCCTAAGTATAGTAAGTTCGTTACTTCTTCCGTCCTTCCAAACAGGACCGCTTACATGAATAATGTATTTGGCATCAAGATTGAATGCAGGTGTAATACCGACATCCCCCGGATATAAATTTCCAAGCTTTCTTCGCTCCTCTAAAAGCTCTTTAATTCCTGCCGCATTATATATGGCGGTCTCAACTCCACGTCCGATAAAACCGTAAGGATTTACTGTATTTACAATGGCATCCGCTTTTACATTAGTAATATCATTTCTTATAATCTTAAAAGGCACTATACTACCTCCATTTATTTATATCCCAATTATATACTAATCTATCCGCTTATTCCACATATATAAAGCCTTTTTACTTTTCATGCACCAGTTTACCGGTCATATGATCAATACTCATTACATACATTTTCACTCTGCTGCCTGCACTTTCAATTTCCTTTTCAATGGATTCCGGACTTGGATAAAATCTTTTAGCAAGTCTCCTCAGCTGCTCATATATCTTTTCCTTGTCTCTCATTTCTTCTACATGCCCCAGACATACAACACTTTTAAATGTATTTGCCCAGTCTCCATCTTCTATATGACCCTCATCTGTAGTTGTAAAACATACCTTGTTATCCTTTCCCAAAAGATCTACCTTAAGCCCTTGCAGTGCACCGTGAAAATATATTCTACCGTCAGTTTCATCAAAATATTGATTTATCGTAACAGCATAAGGATATCCGTTCTCACCATTCATAGCTATAACTCCTCTTGGTGCACTCCTTAGTATTTCAACGCACTCCTCTTTTGACAGCAGCTGTTTAAATCTTCTCATTGCTCTAAATTCCATCTTATCTCCATTCAATTTTAAATATTCTAACTCATAAACAGGCCTATGGTAAAACCCATAGGCCTGTAATTTCTAGTTTTCTTTCTTTTTTCCAAGATTCAGTGATACTATCAAAAGGAATGCTCCCATAACAGTTCCTATAACCAAAGCGATAATATACATTACCGGATTTGTAACAGCACCTACTAAAACTGCGAACATTCCACCATGTGGAGCCTTGGATCTGCAACTAAAAATCATACTCAGAGCACCTGCAACACCACTTGATAGAAATAATGGTGGTATGACTCTTAGAGGATTACTTGCCGCAAAAGGTATTGCTCCCTCTGTTATAAAGGCAAATCCCATTACATAGTTTACTAAAGCACTTCCTCTTTGTGCTTCAGGCCAAAGGTTCTTATAAACTGTAGCTGAAAGTGCGATAGCAAGCGGTGGTACCATACCTCCTACCATACTTGCTGCCATAACATCACTTCCTGCTGTACCGGATGTAGTAACAAGGGCTGTAGCTGTAACATATGCAGCCTTATTTATAGGGCCACCCATATCTATGGCCATCATTGAACCTACCACAAAGCCTAAGACAATCTTTTCACCACCACTCATACTTTCAATAAAGTTCCTAAATGATGTCATAATAAATGCCATTGGCGCATTTATTACAAAGAGCATCAGCACACCCATTATAAATGATCCAAGTACCGGAAACAGGAATATGGGCTTTATTCCATCAAGTGATCGTGGAATCCAAGAAAATGCATATCTTAGTGCAAATATTATACCTCCGGCCAAAAATCCGGCTACTAAGGCTCCCAAAAATCCTGAAGGTGTATAGCTTAGCCATTCTGCACTCTGCAATCCAAGTATACTTGGATTTGCTAAGATTCCACCTACCATACCTACTATAAATCCTGGTCTGTCAGCAATACTTCTTCCTATGAAACCTGCCAAGATAGGAAGCATCATACTAAATGAAAGCTTACCTAAAACGAACAAAAGTTCTGCAAACTTATTATAGCTTGGATCCTCAGGATTGAAAGCATTGATTCCCCAGAAGAATGAAAGAGCGATAAGTATTCCTCCGGCTACTACAAATGGCAGCATATTGCTGACACCTTCCATCAAATACTTGTAAATCTTTCTTCCTACACTCTCACCCTCTGTGCTTTCACTGCTGCTCTTTTCACCACTATGATGATATATAGCTGCATTTCCGTCCAAAACAGTTTGAATTAATTCCTTAGGCTTATTTATTCCGTCAGCAACCTTAGTAAATAAAGTAGGATGTCCGTCAAATCTTGCAATTTCCACTTTCTTATCTGCTGCAACAATAATACCTACAGCTCTGTCAATATCCTCTTTTGTCAGTTTATTCTCAACACCTATCTGTCCATTAGTTTCGACTTTTACATCAAGTCCCATTTCCTTGGCAGCTTCCTTTATCTTTTCTGCTGCCATAAATGTATGCGCAATACCTGTAGGACAGGCTGTAACAGCAATAATGTACTTCTTGCCTTCACTGCCGCTTTCTTCCTTAGGCTCTTCTTTTACCTCTTCGGTTGACTTTACAAAGTCTTCAAAAATTGTCTTTACTTCTTCCTTTGTTGTAGCATTGTCAAGCTTTCCTTTAACATCAGGATTCATCAAAGCTGTTGACAGTGTTGCAAGTGCCTTTAAATGCTCATCAGCTCCATTTGCAGGTGCACAGATCATAAAGATATGCTTAGCCGGCTGAGCATCAAAACTCTCCCACTCTACGCCGCTATCACTTTTTGCATATATGATCATTGCTTTTTCAAAGCAACTTGCCTTTGCATGAGGTATTGCTATACCATCACCTACTCCTGTAGTGGAAAGACTTTCTCTTTCCAAAAGAGCCTTGAAAAATTCATCCTTATTTCCTATTATGCCCTTTTCAACCAGCATATCTGTGAGTTTGTTCAAAGCTTCTTTTTTATCCGTTGCCGAAAAGCCAAATTGAATCAAATCAAATTGAATAAGTTGTGTTAAATCCATTATTCTTTCTCCTTTACTATAACCTTATCTCTTCGACCTTTATTTGAACTAAAAGCTCATCTATCAACTCTTTTTCCCCTACTCCGGCAGAAAATGAAGTAGCTCCTCCGGCAGCGGAAGCATACTGTAGGCTGAGCTTATAGTCTCCGGTTTCATCATACTTTGCTACAAACATAGCAAGCATACTGTCACCTGCTGCAATAGTGGAAACAACTTTTCCCTTTGCTGTATTTGCACTTAAAATCTCTCCATTTTTTGCAAACAGTATAGCACCCTTACTTCCTCTGGAAACAATTACATTTTCTGCTCCCATTTCTTGCAGTTTTCTTGCATACTTTGCTATATCTTCAATGGTATTTATCTCTACTCCAAACATCTCACCCAGCTCAAATTCGTTTGGCTTTACAATAAAAGGATTGTATTTTAAAGTATTTAAAACCATATCTTTGTTGCTGTCAACTACCAGCTTCGCACCCTTTTGTCTTATTTTTTCTGCTATTCTAACAAAGTCATTACCTTCCATACCCGGTATTATATTACCTGATAAGAATACGGTATCCTGACTTGTCAATTCATCCAATGTAACAAAAAAATCTTTAATATTTTCTTCACTAACTTTACTACTTTGAGAGTTTATTTCTGTTTCAGTCTCGGTGGTTAATTTGATGTTAATTCTTGTGAAACCGTTCGTTTCGACAAAATTAGTTTTTATTGACTTTTTCTTCAATTCATCTTTTATAAAATATCCGGTAAATCCGGCAATAAATCCCAGTGCCTTGCTTTCTTTACCTATATTTTTTAACAGTAAGGAAATATTTATACCCTTACCTCCTACAACATAACCTGACTCTCCAGTTCTATTTAGCTTACCAAGTTCAAAATTCTCGACCTTTGTAAGCATATCAATAGCCGGATTCAATGTGATTGTATAGTACATCCGCCACCTCCTTAACTATATGCAGAAAATACTTATATTGCACATATATTATAACATAAACTTTATTTATTTTATAATATTTTTTTGAAATATTAATTCGCAAATATATCTTTCTTGTGAGTGATTTATCATATGTTCTTATCGTCAATATATTTAACCAAATAAAAATACTCTATCTATATGGCTTCCTCATTTAAATAGAGTATTTGAGCATCGTTATGTTAAATCATTCCTTTTTTTCTTATCGCCTCAAGCCAAGCCGGAAATTCTTCCAATAATCTGGCATAAAGTTCCTCATTTGATACCTTTTGAAAATCATCCAAAGCAAAAAATCCGGCATTATCCACATATCTTCCTGTCATTGTATCCAGTTTTTCAAGCACACCATAGTTTTTACCTCCCACACCCACAAACTGCCAGAAAATAGGAAGATGTGAGGCTTCTGTAATAATATTTCGTATTTCCTTTTTATTATTCACACCACCATCAGTGATAAAAAGCACATAGGCAGGAATCTTTGTATCCTTATATTCATCCACTACCATTCTCATTACAATAGGCTCATTATTTCTTCCACCAAGCTCCATCATCAGATGTTTCCAGTCGTCAGGAACAGCCTTAGTATAATTTTTCAAATTTACACTGTCCATCTGCCTGGCTGTAGTGCCATAAAACCAGAAATCCAGCTCCCCATCATCATCAAACTGTACCGCCAAAGGCAATGTCTTATTTACAATAGACTGCACTGTACCATTCTTAAATCGTGGTACCATAGAACCTGAGATATCAAGAACAAGTCCAACTTTTGCAACTGTAGACTCAAGATTCTTTTTCTTTAGTTCAAATACCAGTGGCTTTACAAGGCTTATAAGCTCAGGTGCTTTCTCCATTTTCTTTTCAAGTAATATCTTTTGATTAGATGATGATAAATTCTGATTTGACTCATCTTTGACTTCTTCCCCACCAAAGTATTTCAAAAGTGCAGACAATCCGCCATCAAAGCCACTTGCCACGCAACCTATTCTCCATACATCTTTGCGGTATATTTCCATGACAATAACTGCCTTTTCCTTGGTGAAATCCTTGCCTCCAAGTTTCATTTCAATATCATTATCTCCTGATTGATATACTTTAGTCTCAAGACTATTCATCTCTCCCATAGTCTGATTGCCGTCAATACTTACAGTAAATACCAGCCTGTTAATAAAATCAGGAAGCGTTGAAAGATTTAGCGTATATCTTACTCCATCTGTTATATCTTCAACTCTTAGCTCAGCATTAGGACTTGTCCTTTGATTATAGAAAATCATATATCCATCATCTGATAGTTTTCCGTTTTCATCCACCCCAAAGCAACAAAAGTCATACTCTGCATTGCCTTTGACATTCATATCAACAAAGATATTCTCATTTAGATTTACGTGATTTTCAAGCTTATCCTTCCAACCTTTTACCATATTTCCCCCTTATATTAAAATAAGATATTTACATTTCCATATAATAATATTCTGATAAAACCTATTAAAAATAAATGTGCCGGATAGTATATATAAAACAACCATTTCATACTTTTATTGCTTCCGACTTCACCATTATACATTCTAAGTAGTGGTATACACAAACAAATAAACAGCTGTAATACCGCATAAACCCTGTCGATGAATATAAAATAAACAGCCGCATATACTAAAGCAAAAATAATATAATCCACTGCCTGCTTTTTAAAATCCCCCCTATGCATATACAGAAAAAAAGGAACCATAACTGCAATACATGACCAATCGGCAGGAAATGAAAGCAGATTTGCAAGTATTATAAGAAATACCGTTACAATCCCCGGCAATTTATGCTTTTGCACTGCAAATATCAGCGTTGCACCTATGGCAAGTGACCATATAACACTTGTTTGATTGAATATTCCGCTTTTAAAAGGCAATGGGCTAAGTCCAAAGGCAAAGCTGTATGCAAAATGTGATATTATTGCAAATAAAAATAATCGCTTTATGTATTTTATAGAGTCCTTAGTATAATAAGAACCCTCCGCTATAAAAAACCACATAATAGGAGCAGTAAGTCGTCCTATTATATGAAGTGCACATACAAACCATACCCTTTGAAGTCCCGGAAAAAGCAGCCATGTCAAGTGATCTATTGTCATTGCCACAATAGCAATTAACTTTAAATCACCTGTATTTAAGCCTCTTTCTTTTATTTTTGAAAACATAGTTTATGTTCCTTTCAAGTTCAATACATTAAATGCATGTACTTTAATAAAACTATAATATACTCTCGTAATTTGTTGGAAAACCTATTAATGACAGGTCTAAAATATCGTTAAATCTTTCAATAAGTTTTATTAGTTCATTTTTTAATTCAGTTCTTAACTCGACTGATGGTAATCTATACTTCAAAACCATAATATACGCAAATAAAGAATCATTATTTACACTTGGATTGTCTCGTAAAAAATTTCCTGATAGCTTTGCCGGTGGATTATATCTTGTATTAATCAGCCTAGCTGCATGTGAACATTTATTTCTAAGTACTGACATACAGTGTAAATGATTAGCCAATGTCTTACTTCCTATGCCAATCCGAACTGCTATCCTATCTTGTGAGCTTTTAAACATTGCACTATATAACATAGAAACACTTAAAAAAGACATAAGTTCAAACATAGCCCATAACGGCATTTTCCCATTATAATTTTGCTTATGATGTTTTACAATTAAACTATCATTATAATATTTTTCTTCCTTTTCAAATTTTTCAATTATCCTATTAAATCCATCTTTATTGAAATAATTATTTACATCGTAGTGTTGATCATGAGGAAATTCTTTACACTTTTCCAAAGAAAATATATTAGAGATATGTGTCTTATAGTACACCTCATTTATTTCCAGATATTTCCTTAGCAAGGTTCTTAGCATAGCATCAAACTTGTATAAACCGTAAATTTCTGATAATTTATGTTTTGAAACAAGATCACTGCTTGATGGATTTTTTCTAAACTGTAATGTATATCCTGTAATACGATAATAACTTACTTGTTCTAAAATATGATTAGCATCTGATTCATTATCTATTTCTATACCATGCATCTCTAATTTACTCAACTGTTCATCAATTGTCAGAGGACGCTTCAATTCCATTATATTATCTCCTAAATTGTAAAAAGGTCGAGATAAGAATCTCGACCTGGTCCCCAATGCAATGACTGGGCAACTCTGTTAGATACTATTATACATTAAATTTAAAAAAATCCAAGTACTACATATTGATTTTATCTTCTCAATATTAACTATATTTAGTTTTATGTCAATTTTTTTAGGCTTCCCTAATCTTTTATCATAGAAAAACACCTTAAATCATGCTATATTTATATATACATAATCTACGTTTATTATTTAATCTTTCATTTTCCTATATTGAAAGGATAAGTTGTATGAATTCAGAAAAAGCAGAAAAGAAAAGGCATGATGAATTACAGGCCGTAACTCGGATGATAGAAATATACTGTCGTGGGAAGCATGGCCATAATATCTCTCTCTGTAAAGATTGTCAGAATCTTATGGACTATGCACGCTCAAGAATTGAGCATTGCCCATTTATGGAAAGTAAAAGTTTTTGCAGTAATTGTATTGTTCACTGTTATTCTCCTGATATGAGAGTAAAAATCAAAAAGGTAATGCGTTATTCGGGACCGCGTATCATGTTTTACCACCCGGTCATGTGTATAAATCATGCTCTTACATCTTTAACAGCTAAATTAAAAATATAGCCTGGAGTTATGTATTCCAAACACACTATATTTATTGATATTACAAAATAATATGGAGGTCTTTAGTTTATGATCAAGATGAGACTTATTCGTCTATTGAAAGGCTCCGGAAAGTATATCCTCTACCAGGTTCTTTGGCAATGGATATCTCTTATTATGCAAATAATCATTGCAATAAATATTACCGGACTTATTCAGGAAGTTTTCTTAGATACAGCCTTTGAATATCATATTCCAAGAGTTGTTATTGTCGTCATTGTAGGTGCTTTGATAAGAGCAGTATGTGATAAACTCTACAGCAAAGCAAGTTTTCATGCCGGTGCAAATGTAAAGAGAATCTTGCGTAACCGTATCTATGAAAAGGTACTTCGCTTAGGTCCTGCTTACAGAGAACAGGTACATACCTCTGAAATCGTACAAATGGCAGGTGAGGGTGTGGAACAGCTTGAAGTATATTTTAGCAGATATTTGAGTCAGTTTTTCTACTCCCTACTTGCTCCACTTACTCTATTTATAGTTGTAATGAGAATCAGTATGAAATCGGCTGTTATTCTTCTTGTAGCAGTACCTCTAATACCCATAGTTATAATGCTTGTAATGATAGTAGCTAAAAAACTGCTCAGCCATTACTTTGACATATATTACGGTCTTGGTGACAGCTTCCTTGAAAAGTTGCAAGGTATGACAACTCTTAAGATATATCAGGCTGATAAAGCTGCTGCAGATGATATGGATAGAGAGTCGGAACAATTTAGAAAAATAACAATGAAAGTTTTGATGATGCAGCTTAACAGTACCTCTGTTATGGATATAGTGGCATATGGCGGTGCAGCTGTAGGAATTATCAGTGCCCTTTCACAGTTTTATAAAGCTGAGGTTTCTCTTTTTGGAATGCTGATGATCTTATTCCTTGCGGCAGAATTTTTTCTTCCAATGCGAATTTTAGGAAGTTTTTTCCATATAGGTATGAACGGAATGAAAGCAAGTGATCGTATATTTGCATTCCTTGATCTCCCTGAGCAACAAAGAGGTAGTAAAGAAATAAGTGATAAAGAGATAAAAATATCACTTGAGAACCTTTCTTTCTCGTACGACTCAAGTAAGACCATATTAAATGGAATAGATATGACTATTGCACCAAAGTCCTTTGTTTCAATAGTAGGTGTCTCAGGTTCCGGTAAATCCACTATAGCAGGCATACTTATGGGTAGAAATCCTAAATACAAAGGAAGTCTGAAGATAAATAATGACGAGCATAGCGAACTTACAAGCAAAACAATTCTCTCTCATTTTACTTTAGTGGGACATCGCAGTTGGATATTTGCAGGTACTGTAAGAGAAAATCTTTTGATGGGCAATCCAAATGCTACAGAAAAAGAAATGAATGAGGCGCTGGAAAAGGTCAATCTTCTTGCCTTTATCAATTCTCAAGACGGACTTGATACAAAACTGACCTCAAATGCAAGCAATCTCTCGGGAGGGCAAAAGCAAAGACTCTCACTTGCAAGAGCTCTTCTTCATAATACACCTGTATATATCTTTGATGAGGCCACTTCAAATGTTGATGCCGGAAGTGAAGAGATAATAATGAATGTAATACATGAATTATCAAAGACAAAAACCATTATCCTTATATCACACAGACTTGCAAATGTTGTTAACAGTGATGAGATATTTATGCTTAAGAACGGAAGTATCGTAGAATCAGGGCTTCACTTTGAACTTATGAATAATAAAGGTGCTTATGAAAAACTCTTTACAGAGCAGATGAATCTTGAGAATTTCTCAAAAAGAAAGGAGGTGGCACAATAATGAAACAAACCACAAGAAGATCCGGGCTTTCTATTATGAGAAGTCTGATTGTTTTGGTAAAGCCTTTGACAGGCGTTATGTTACTTGGAATTTTTTTGGGAGTCATCGGCTTTTTATGTGCTATCTTTCTTACTATTACAGGTGGCTACGGTATACTGTATGGACTTTATAATCTATTAAATAATGGCTTTACTTCCGCTCCAAATCTTTCAAGAACAATATTCATTTCCCTTATCATAATGGCTGTTGCAAGGGGTATTCTTCACTATGGTGAACAGTACTGTAATCACTATATCGCATTCAGAATACTTGCAATTATAAGACATAAGGTTTTTGCAGTACTTAGAAAGCTCTGTCCTGCAAAACTTGAGGGTAAGGAAAAAGGTAACCTTATTGCTATTATAACAAGTGATATAGAGTTATTGGAGGTATTCTTTGCACATACCATATCACCTATAGCCATTGCTTTTATAACATCTCTTATAATGATTATATTTATATGGTCACAACATCCTATTGCAGGTATTATTTCATTGCTTGCATACATGACTGTAGGAATTGCTCTTCCTCTTTGGAACGGTAGTCGCAGTGCAGATGCCGGAATGAAATTTAGAAATAATGTAGGTGAACTAAATAACTTTGTCATAAACAGTATGTATGGTGTTGACGAAATATTACAGTATAATCAAGGTAAGATACGCTTAAATGAGATGGACTCAAAGTCTTTAGAACTGTCTGATAATCAAAAAAAGCTCAGCTTTTTTGAGGGTTCTCAAAGAGCTGTAACAAACCTTGTTATACAGCTTTTCTCATGGTTAATGTTCTTTTGTATGCTGATGCTTTATAAAAATGAGAGCATAGAATTTTCACAGATGCTTATTGCTACATTGGCTATGATGAGTTCTTTTGGACCGACTGTTGCTCTCTCTTCTCTCTCAAATAATTTAAATCAGACTCTTGCCTGTGGTGAGCGTGTATTATCATTACTTGAGGAAGTACCGACTGTGGAAGAAGTATCAGACAAAGAAGCTACATCCTTTGAAGGTGCAGATGTTGATAATGTAAACTTTTCATATGGTGAAGAGACCATACTTGACAATGTCTCACTGGATATCAAAAAAGGTAAGGTCCTTGGAATACATGGTGTAAGCGGATCCGGTAAATCCACCTTATTGAAGCTTTTAATGAGATTCTGGGATGTAAATACAGGTGAAGTTCATATTTCAGGTAAGAATATTAAGAATGTTAACACCAAGGATCTTCGTGAAATGACAGGATATGTTACTCAGGAAACTGTGATGTTTCAGGGAACTATTGCAGATAATATAAGAGTGTCCAAACAGGGTGCAACTCTTGAAGAGATTCAAAATGCTGCTAAGAAAGCAAGTATACATGATTTTATATCAAGCCTTCCAAATGGTTATGACACCAATGTCGGTGAGCTTGGTGATTCACTCTCTGACGGTGAGAAGCAGCGAGTAGGACTTGCCAGAGCCTTCTTACATGATGGTGATTTCCTGCTTCTGGATGAGCCTACCAGCAATCTTGATGTACTGAATGAAGGTATTATCTTAAAGTCACTCTCAGAGGAAAGCTTCGGAAAGACTATTGTACTGGTTTCACATAGAAAATCCACAATGTCTCTTGTTGATGAGACCTATGAAATGGCTAATGGCAGATTCTCATAAAATTAAAAAGCACATAGACTATAGTTTCTCAAGGCTATGTGCTTTATCCTTTATTTTCTTGACTTGTAAAATTCCTTATACTTAGGATCGTCATATTCAAAATATCTGTAACTTACCGCCTTTATTTTTACAATTTTCTGCCATATTTCAAATGCCTTATCAAGCTCACCGTTTTCATATGCATACTTTCCCTTCATATGCTCCAATTCTTCATCAAAATTATGTAAGTTATCATTATTTTCAGTCATTCTTTCAAGCCATATTTTGGCATTTACCAGATCATTATTTTCAATAGATTTATTAAAGAAAGATTTGGCATATCCATAGCCCTGATTCCACTTAGCTCCTGACTCCGGAAATGCTCTCCAACCTTTATCTGCACTTTCAAATCCCTCTTTTATATTACCTTCATTAATTTTACTTACTGCATCCTTGCCGTATTCTATAACACTTGCATATTTTTCTGCATCTAACAACATATTTATTCTCCCTTTATTTGTATTTCCAACATTATCTGATTTTATTTAACGTCTTTACTCAACAGCTTCATATATGATAAGTCTATAGCAAATGCTTCAAGTGGATCTGTAAGTCTTTGTTTAAATAAAATTATTACTATCAATTCAAAAGAAGCCGGAATAAGAATCCGACTTCACCATGTAAAAAATATGACACTATAAGTTCACTCTAATAATCTGAGCTTCTGCCAAAAACCTGTACCCAATGCAGCTTACCATTCTCAATATGGCATCCTACACCTATTGAATCATAACTTGGGTTAAGGATATTTGCTCTATGTCCTGCGGAATTCATCCAAGAGTTCATTACATTAGTAGGATTTGTTTGACCTTTTGCAATATTTTCTGCTTTACCAGTAAATCCGCTAGGGAATGCAGTAAAGCAATCTGTACCATCCGGCCTATCATGTGAGAATAATATTACAAGTTCTTTACTACGTAAATGTGCTGTATCCATCAATCCGCTATCCATGCTTAGTGCGGATAATCCATTCTTAGCTCTCTCCGCATTAACAATTTCAATAACTTCTCTTTCATACTCATCTGTGGATATCTGAGCTTTTGTTTCCTGTCTGTAATAGTCCTGTGTAGTAGTATCACTATTTGAGCTATTACTTCCACTATTTGAACTGTTATTACTTCTTGTACTTCCGCCACCTGAACTGCTATTGCTTCTTGTGCTTCCACCACCTGAACCGCTATTACTTCTTGTACTTCCGCCACCTGAACCACTGTTACTTCTTTTTGTACCTCCACCACTTGAGCTATTGTTGCTTCTTGTTGTATTGTAGGTTGAAGCATTTGGTCTATATAGTCCACTTCCATCTACATAATATCCATCAGGTGTAATGGTATTAGTATCCAGCCTGCCACCATTTGCCGGATTAAGATAATACCAGGCATTATTTATCTCTACCCAACCAACCTTCATATCACCATTGTTAGGATCTAAATAATACCAGCCACCACCATAGTTTAGCCAGCCTGTTTGCATATATCCGGAACCATCCATATAGTACCATATGTTATTAATACTTAGCCATGAAGATGATGGATAAGATCCGTTTGAAAGCTGATACCACCATCCTCTATTATCCCTTCTCCAACCACTGTTATCCGCAAATGTAGGCACTGCCATCATAACGGTTGTGGCAACAGCTGCTATTGCTAACAAAACACTTTTTCTCATACAAATCTCCTTTCACTATATCATTCTAAACAAATATGATAAAAAGCTACTGTAATTTATTATACCACATTTATCATATGAATATACATTTTTTACATTAATAATGGTTAATCACCCATATATCAAGTTCTACTACTATTACATACCATATATATTATCTGCTTATTTTGACTAATTTTCTTCAGCATTTCTAAAGCATATAATGTATGAGTATCATCAAGATTCACAAAAGGATCATCCAAAATAATAAATGGTTCTTCTTGCTTAAAAAGTGCATCAATCAAAGCCAACCTCATACAAAGCAGCATACAATCAACTGTTCCTGCACTAAAATAACTTATTTCACGTGCTTCACCTTTCTCATCTACATGTATCTTTAAATCATGATCTATCATTGCATTATCAAAACCATTTCTAAGAAGCTTCTGTATATATTTTGCAAAATTTTGTTCCACACCGCCCACATATTGATTAGAAAGATTGTCTTTTGCTGTTTCAAGTAATTTCAAAGTACTATCCAAAATATCACGACTGTTTTCTGCATTCTTTCTTTCTATTTTCAATCGCTTTATCTGATCTTCCATATCAGGAATTTGTTCAACTTTATTTAGAAATTCTTTGCGCTTATTGCGTGCAAACTGAAGTTCTTCATATGTGACTCTCAAATTTTCCTTTACACGTTTTTCCTCTTCAATCAATATTTCAGTTGATGGTAATTCTTCCCATCCTTCATCTTCCTTAGGCAATCCGTCCCTGTATTCCGGATGTTGATTCTTAAACTTCTCCAACTTTTCAAGTAATTCAATCTTCTCTTCCAGTTGCTGATTATAATCTATAATATCATCTGAAATCTTTGAAAGTACTTCTTCATTGATTGGTATACTAAGTCCATAATCTTTTGCGAACTGTTCCAATCCCTCCTTTGCATTCATTTTTTGTTTTTCCAACTCTATTTTTCTATTCCGGAAATCTATTACATTTTTTGAAGCTCTATGATACTCCAAAAGTAAATTTCTCAAATTCTCTATAGAATCAGTATAAGGTTCATTTTCAAAATACACATTATACTTTTTCAAAATAAGCTCTATAGAATTAATTAGTTCAAGTCTTTCCCTTTCAGCTCCTTCTCGTGAACTTTTTGTTTTGCTATATTTTTGATTTAAAGTCTCAAATGCCTGAACATCAGACTTTAGCTTTAACAATATAGTTGAAAGTTCTTTATTATCCGCTATATTATAAAACTTTGTCAATTCCGTATTCAGTTCTTTTTCAAGATTATACAAATCATTCGTCAAACCGGTTCTTGTATTATCTAAACTATTCCGGCGATTTAATAGATTTTTATAATTGGACCAATATTCTCTAAGTTCTGACACAAAACTATCTTGATAGTTTGAATTTGGATAATAGCGACTGAAAACACTTTGTAATATTTTTTGATTTTCCTCTATCTCACCACGCAGCTTATTTACTTTACTTTCAATATCATCTTTTTTATCTTTCAACTGCAAATACATCTGCTTATCTATTATCAAATTTGTAAGCTTTGTATTCAAATCAGAATTATCATCATAAAATTTAAAAATAAACTCTTTTAATTTTTTTTGTAAATTATATAATTCTTTAATCTCTTCTTCACTGATTGCACTGCTTTCCACCGTCCCCCCGGAGTGATTTACCATCTGATTTGTATGCATCCAAAAAGAAATCAAGATAAACACAAATCCAAGAATAGTAAACACTGCACCCATTGTAATATTGTTTGATACAAAACCAAATATTCCTAGCAAAAGCAGTATAGCACCAAATATAATCAAAACTATAGGAGCTTTTGATTTTTGAACACCTGTTGTTTGATTTGGCTGAAGTACAATAGTTTTTGTATTTTTCTTACTATTTAATTCATCAATGCGTCTGCAATCATTTTGTTTTTGCGAAATGATGTGATTTTGTGGTACCTCTATAGAAAAAGTATGTCTAAGGCGATCCCAATCTTTTTTATCTTTATCTGATAAAACCATATCTTTAAGTTTGTTTTCAAAAATTTTGGTTTGTTCCTGGATGTCTTCACAATATTTCAGTTCATCCTCATCAACAGTTTTTCCATTAAAAAAAGCTTCTAGCTCATACAGCTGTTCAGTTTCTTGTGCTGTTAGTTGATTTGCACTACATTCACCCCTCTTTACAGACAGTAAATCAATCTTATATTGGTAATCCTTCATTTCCTGTTCTGTAGGAACTCCTTGCTCAAAAAGTTTTTTCAACCTTTCCAACTCCACCAGCTCTTCTTTACCCATCTGTATTGTTTGATTAGCCACTTCCACCAATTTATCACATTTATTTTGACATAGGCGTATATCTTTTAGAGTTTCCTCTTCATCTACAAAAACTTCTCGCCACCTAGCCTCACATTGAATATCTTCGTCTTTTATTACCAATTCAGATAAACTCTTTTCTGCCTGCTCCAGCTCCAAAACTCTTTTATTATTAATTGTAATTTCTTCCTTTTTTGGGCAACCCTTCGGATATAGCTTATTAAGCTTCTCAATATTATCTTCTACAAAATGTAGATTTTTTTCAAAATCTTCAAGCTGTTCTCTTAAAGCCTTATCACCCTGCTGTTTTGAGGCTTTTGTTATCTTGTCACGAATTAAAGATATTGCTTTTTCTTGCTGTTCCTTTTGTGTGTTTAAATTCTCAACTTCTTTTGTAATCTCTTGTAGAGGAGTTTTCTTAGCTTCAGCATCAATCAGTTCGCCTTCCCACCATCTGATATTATCTTGAATATCATCAATACTGCCACCTGCTCCACGAAACTTTTGATATACCATTCTCGCTTCTCTGAGCCTGCTAATTGCAGAACTATAATTGTTCATATCATTAGTATTATCAACAAGATTACTCAATTTTGTCTGAATAGATGTCGTTGCGATAGTATCTGTATCCTTTGCTTGTGACATATATATACTTCTCATAAATGATTCTGCATCCAACTGAAACAATTCTTCACCCAAGTTCTCTGAGAATCTTGAACTTTCTCTACGATTTAGAAGATCTCTGAGCGAATATGTATCTTTAGACGCTTTTTCACCAAAAGTACGCCTAACACGATAACTTATTCCTTCAAACTCAAAATCCAGACTTCCACCATAGCTTCCACCCTGCCATGGCAAATATTTCTTTCTTTCATTTTCTGCAACACTTCTTTTTCCAGTACGTGGAAAACCATAAAACATAGCCTTAATAAATGCAGCCAAAGTACTTTTGCCAAATCCATTATGCTCTTGTATAACATTTAATCCTTCAACAAATTGGTAGTCATAATTCGATAGTTTTCCAAAATTATCTACATGACAACTCAACAATTTCATACTGTAATGTCCTCCCCGCTAAGTGCTTCCAGACCGGCACGAATAATTTGTATTTTATCTTCTTCACTCGAATCACTTGCCATTACCAGTCTGATAAACTCACCCTTTAAAGAAATATCATTTTCATATTCCTTTGGATCTAATTCAACCTTTGTATTGTCTTTAATTTTTACAAAGAAAAAATCACTGTCAGCCAATTTATGCAAATATTTTATAGAGATATCTGTAGAAATATCCTGTGAACCTGTTAAAACGAATTCTACCATATCATTTTTTGAAATATCCTGTGTTTCCTTCTTCATAGCATTATAAATATCAGTATTGTTAATACAGTCTGTAATATCCACCTCTATATGATGAAGTTCTCTTGATGAAAAAGGTTCAAAAGTTGGCTCAAGTTTCCTTACATCTGTATCCAGCACAACAAATCCCTTTTTACCACATTCATCAAAGCCACGTCCCTCCAGACAGCCCGGATAACAATAAATTCCATCTCTATCCAACTTATCACAGGAGTATGTATGGATATGTCCTAATGCCAAATATTGAATATTTTTATTTTTTAAAAGATTCAAGTTTACCTGATCAACTCCGCTTGCTGTAGATATTTGGCCATGTAGCATAACAATATTTATACGATTATTCTGCTTTGGTAGCTTATCATAAAGTGTCTCTGCATTTGCTTTTGTCATTTCAATTCCGGATACAGATACATCGCCATAGTTAAGTGTACCCCACTTATCTGTAAAACATTTAAAATTTACCGGGATTTCATGATCTACAAATGCATTAGTCCAATTATCATGGTTGCCACTTACATATAAATAGTCAATCTGAGGTGTGCTTGTTACCGCATCCAATATACCATCTACAGTACGTCTTGTAACACGATCTCCATCAAAAAAATCTCCTGCAATCAAAACAAGACTTATTTTATTCTTATCAGCATATTCTGTCATTCTTTGAAATGTTTTTAAAATTTCTGTATTTCTTGTCGCAGCTTGCTCTCTTATCATATGAGTTTCCATAGGTGAATCCAAATGTATGTCTGCACAATGTAGAATTTTCATTATTTATAAACTCTCTTTCTTACCATTATTGATATACTTTAAATCTTATATATTATAGCTCATTATTCTATTCCTGTACAAACGAACCTCCACCCCTATGTGTATTTACAGTACATCTAAACTTTTTACCACCTCAACACTTGACATAAAACCCTTAAAGTTATGTGCTATGTTTATATAATTTATAATACATTAATTTTATTGATTTTCCTACTAAGATTTATTATTTAATTTCGTTATATAAAGAGTGAGTTATCTTCCTAACAATATAATAAATAAAGTCTGAATTACCGATACAAATGGAATAAATAAAAAAGGAGCTACTAAAAAATGTTCAATAACCGCCAAATGTTTCATCCAGTTAGTAAACTTATAATCCTTATGTCCCTCTGTGCCCGGAATAACGATCTTATTTTTATATCTTCCCTGAAATAAAAGACAGTCTAATAAGAAAAAATCACCTAGGTTTAATATACTCCACTGTATATATCCCATCCAAAACACATTCCAAAAACCACCAATTCCCTTGTGCAAAAGACTTACTACTGAATATACGAAACAAATTCCAACAATAAGAATGGTTAATATTCTATTTACCTTCTTCTCTTGTTTTGTCATTTGTACAGGTGCAGCCTTCTGAATATCCTTTGGATAGGAATCCAAAAAGAATCTTGGATTAATAAGCACCACGGCTGCTACCGCTCCGTTGAAAATAGCTGCTATAGCAATACCATCAAGAACTGCTTGGAGTACATCCATGAAATTTCTCCTCCTCAAATTCTAAATTATTTTTATTATATCACAGCTTTAATAGAATCTCTGAAAATATTGTGATAAACTATAGTTGTAACAGAAGGTGGATAATGACAATTTTATATTTAAAAATAACTATGAGGATCAACTATGTTTGATAATATTGACTTTAAAAGTTTTTGGAAGGAAAGTGAGTATATAAATAAAGTCTGTACCGGAGAGAATTTAACAGATGAGATGGTGCAAGAAGCTGAAAAAAAGACTGGGCGTTAAGTTACCTCCTTTATCTGCACTTTCAAATCCCTCTTTAATATTTTCCTCATTAATTTTAATTACCGCATCCCTGCCATATTCTATGACACTTGCATATCTTTCATCATCAAGTAGCATTTTATATTCTACTTTTTGTTAAATAAGTTCTCAACATAATTTATAATTTTACCACTGTGGCCGGCCTTTTATAATTTTATCATGTTCTAATATAATATACATTTAATAAAAGCCTATATGTACACCTATCTGTTTTAATAATTATAAACAGGTCAAATGAATAATTGAAGTATATACTAATATCAATAAGTAATTCCCTATAAGCAAAGCAGCAAGAACAAGCTTCTTTCTTGTGGACACATTTGGAAAATTATTTTGAAAATAGTATGGAAAAACAGACAAAAAAGGAAATATTACGATTATCATTGCAATATATACGGAAAAAGAAGATGCTAAAAAATGTGTACTAACAAGCCATTCTCCCCATTTTACAAATACTAACTTGCTGATGCTAAAAAGTATACAAATACTGTGTAATAAAATCAGATACAAAATATATAAAGTTTTTTTATTCTTCATAATGTCCCTCCTAAATAATATTATTAAAAGCACTTATATACAAAATGTCCTCTGCCATTCTTGGTCAAATATACAGGTTCTCCCTTATGACAATTTTTAAGACTTCATTATAATTTCTCAAATCAGATACAGGTAAAATATTCGCCATATTCTTGTACCTCCTTACTTTGACTTCATCTTGTTTCTATAACTTTTCTTGTTCTGCAATACTTATAATTTTACCACTGTTGCCAGCTTCTTTCCACATAATATGCCTAATACAGAGCATGTAACACTTATTACAATATATAATCCGCCTGATGTATATTGCTTATTATCAAGCAAGTTAAACACTTCAAGTGAGAATGTTGAAAATGTAGTGAATCCGCCACATACACCGGTCTTCCAAAACAGTACTGTATTACCTGATATATTGTCTTTGTCACTTGTAAACCCGACAATAAAACCGATTAATATTGCACCTGCTATATTTGTAATAAGTGTAAGTATCGGAAATCCGGTTTTAACCGGTATAAGACTTATCGCATATCTCGCCATTGCCCCTAGAGCTCCGCCAAGTGCCACAAATAAAAAACTCATAATTTCTCCGTTATTTAAAAGACCCGCCACCTCTATAGGTATTTACAGTGCAGGTAAATTTCTTCCCACATTTCGGACATTTAATAATATGGTAAATAATATCATCAATCCAATGTCCGTCTTTTATATGTTCCCCTAATTTGCAACTTCCCTCAACTACTATAAAACCCCTGTTTTCAACTAATTCTTTAATATACTCTATGGTTTCTTCGTACATATTTGGAGATGTAAAGTATTCAACTTTCTTTATATCACAACAATAATAACACTTAATTCTATATATACTCATGTCATCTTAAATTCTTTTGTAATCCTCAAATTACCATTATCCTAACAAATCATAATCACTACATTTCCATTTACTTCAAGTATTTTCTTATAAAAATCTCTTAGTCCCTGGAAATATATCCTTAATTCTTCTCATATTTTATCAGCATCTTCTTCATAATCCCAGATATTCGGATATATATTTGCTTCTTTAAACCGGCTTATACTTAGATTCTCCAAGGCTTTCTCTATATCAAAATCTTCAAGTGCAAGTACTATATCCTTAACCTTCGACTTTTGTGTATAAGCTATATACTCCCCTGAACTTTTAATAGAGTTCACTCCAAAAACAGCCTCACTAAGATGATTATTTTCCATAGCATCAATACCATCTTTATCATCTTCAATATCATCAACTGCTTCATTATAAAAGAGCTTCATCTCTTTTAAGTTTCTGTCGCTTAAATATTGATAATTTGCTATTATTCCCATTTTAAGTCCCTCAAAACGATGGCTTATCCCTGTATATCTCTATAGAATTCCCTTTTATGTCCTTCCACTCAACCCATCCATTATTTGACTTGCCTATAACTATCCAGCCTGCACTTGATGGATTACTACATACAATATCCTCTTGTAATATATTATTATCAATTTTTGCATTTTTTCTAATGGAAGGAATATAGCCATTACCGGTGTCTCCACAAATACTTCCTTTTAAAAGGGTAAATACACCATCTTTGACAATAGCTTTACCACTAACTTTTCCAAAGCCTTTTATATTACGATTTAGAAAGTATTCTCCATCAGGAATAAATCCGGTGTCAGTTTTAAGCTTTATTTCCTCTGTTGATTCCTCAAATACTTCTTTCTTCGTTTTATCTTTTGGATATATTTGTTTCCCGTCTAATGATGCCAATAATGATTTCGCAATTTCTATATCCAACGCAAACAATTCAGTATTAGAAATTCTGCTTTTGCTAAATATATCATGGATAAGTTTTTCCTTATCATCATATTCATCAACTTCAATTGCGAACACTCTCTTTAAACCTGTTATATTTGCATATCCGTTACTTTCTAAAAATCTCATCCTATTTTCAAATTGTTCATTTCCTGTTTTTCCAATTTTTATAAGTCCTGAAACAACTGTAGTCATTAAATATATTATTCCCTTTGCCATGTCTTACCCCAATTCTATAAAACTACAACTTACTCTTACTGCAAAGTAAGCTTTCTATCATAACCAAAACCATATTTTGTGGATTTATTTCAAACTCGTTTGATACTATACTCTTATTAAAATAATTAACCGACTTATCATGATTAAGAAATTTGTTTATACAAAGGTACTGTTCAATTTCATCAAGTATAAATGCACTTTGTTTTAAATCCAAATCACTAAAACCGTTTGCGTAATGAACGCTTTTCATAATTCTTTTCAACTTTGTCTTCGGGTATTCTTCTTTGAGTGTATCTCTCAGTAAAATAACCAACTCATCAAATGTTTTACTACCTAAATCATTTGCACTTACACCTGTAATTATATTTTCATTGCACAAATGTTCAACCAACTTGATCATTTGTTTTTTCAAATCCATAAGTCCATTTTCACTCATTAACCCCCCACCTCGGTAGGATTTATCTTTATTAATATTTACTTTAATTACTAAACATGATTATAATATAAGTTGATAAGTTAATTCAAGTTTGAAAAAAGTGGGGGATCAACAATGTTTGATAATATTGACTTCAAAAGTTTTTGGAAGGAAAGTGAGTATATAAATAAAGTCTGTACCGGAGAGAATTTAACAGATGAGATGGTGCAAGAAGCTGAAAAAAGACTGGGCGTTAAGTTACCGAAATCATATATAGAGCTTATGAAAACACAAAACGGTGGTAAACCCAATAAAAATGTTTGGTTTGATGATAAGAATAGGTACCGTGTTGATGTAGAGGAATTCTACAGTATATCGGAAGAAAAAGAAGATTCCTTATTTGGAAAATTCGGAAATGAGTTTTGGTATGATGAATGGGAATATCCAAGAAATTTAGGTATTATTATTGCCGATACAATCTCAGGCGGACATGAAATGATATATTTAGACTACAGAGATTGTGGCAAAGACGGAGAACCGAAGGTATCAATATGTATACAAGAAGATGATTTCGAGATAATTATACTTGCATCTAACTTTGAAGAATTTATATTGGGGCTTAGAGCCTCAGGAGAAATTGAGTAAAATTTTCAAAAAGCCGCCAGAGTTTAACCTCTGTCGGCTTAATTAAATGATAATATTTACCCCTTTACAAATGACTGTTTTAATTCAGCCAACTCTTTTAGCTTTCCTTCAAATACTGATTCACTCATTCCTTTCCTAATAGCAATCTCATAATAAGTATTAAATTCAGGATGATTATTTTCTTTTACAACAGCTAAAAGTTCTGCAAAATATCCCCAGACATTATTATAATTTTTTGTTGAACTGTAATCTTCTCTTTTAGGCTTCCACTGCATCTTTATAAAGAATTTATTCAGTATTTTGCTCCAGGTTTCCACATCGTCATCATAACAAAAGAACTTTGTTTCAAACAAACTGCCAAATCTCCTGTCCCAAAATTTTATATTGTCAGGCAAATACCAGGTATCACGAGGATTGCGGCATATCAATTCTATCATTATCATTTCAAGTATTGAAGCCGGCTTCCCACCGACACAGCTATAACTTCCGGCAACTAAAGTTTGTGCACCTTCCACTTTCAGCTCTTCATAAACTGTACTGCTATCAAGTAATACTAAAGCAATTTTAGCTCTATCTCCAAATGCTTTACCTTCGCTTAATAATTTGTACTTATTAAATTCGTTCATTTAGCCTCCTTACTCTTATTGGAAAAGGGTATCCTTAACCGTAATTATTCTTCAATCTTTTATTAAAAACCATTTTAACCTCAGCTCCTGCATTTACTCCTGTATAATTTTTTAAATACAAGTTGCCTTTATTTGCTACGACAATATTCTTTACTACCCATAAGCCTAAACCATGTTTATTAGACTTATCTTTTACTTTTCCGGAAATGAATTTTTCTGTAAGTAAAGGTAATAAGTCTTTATTAAAACCTGTTCCTTCATCTCTGACTGTCAAAATAAACTCTTCAGGTTCATCTTTAAACTCTACCGTTATTTTAGAACCTTTTTTAGAATATTCAACCGCGTTGGCAACTATATTTTGCAGAGCTGCAGCTACTTCCTCTTTATCCAACATAATATTACTACATTCACTTTTTATTACTTCTAAATTCAAACCGTTTAACCTACATATCCCGGACATTATCTCAATCCAATATAAAATCACTTCATTACTTACAACATCTTTTTTCCCTTCCATTGTATAAGAAAATTTTTTCAATTTATCAATATACTTTTCCAGCCTGTCAATACCGTTTGAAATATCTGCAAATCTTTCAGATGATAAATCACTATGCTCTTCTTTTAATAGTTCTAAATTTCCTTTAATCAGTGTTATCGGTGTTCTTATGTCATGGGTAAGTTGTTCCACCAACTCTTTTTGCTTAACTTGCATATCCCATTGCTCACCAAGAGATTTTTTTAGATTTTCAGCCAGTACATCAATCGAAACCAGTACTCCATCTATTTCTTTATACTTAGAATACTCTCTCTCATAGTCCAAATCCATACGACTGATGTTATCATTAGCCATAGCAATTTTGTGAATTTCCCTTTTTAATATATTTGATGAGCGAATGAGAAACAAAGCGAATCCCAAAAACCAAATAATTAGTATCAGGACAATATATCCACACTCGAAATTTTCAAAGAGTCTATAAAGCTTTTCATTGGTAAATATAACATTAACTCTGTATCTTATTACCAGTTGTCTATTTCCCCTAGTATAAGCCTTAAAAATATTTGATCCTATAATTTCACTACTGATGGCCCTTCCGTTTTTTATTGCCTGCTGTACTAAATCATCATATTTTTTATCAATGGTATTTTCTATTATTTTTCCGTCTTTCAAATATAAAAAATCATAATAATATGGTATTTCAGCCGGTGTCCAATCTTCTGTTTGAAAACCTGTTTCCACTTTTCCCGTCTGAATGTCCGCATAGTTGGCAGGGTAGACTACCCCGGCATTTAATAATACATTTAATCCAACATAAAACAGCCCAATGATAAATAAAGTATATACCAACTCTATAATTGCATATTTGCTGATTAAATATCTTAAACTTTTTTTATTTCCCACTGATAACCAACTCCCCAAACTGTTTTTATAGGATTTATATAATATGGCTCAAATTTACTTCTTATTAATTTGATTCTTTCGGTAATCGTTGTAGAACTGTCGCCTTCCTTATCATAACCATAAATTTCCGTATAAATTTTTTCTTTCGAAAATACTTGATTTTTATTTTTTAATAAGAACTCACAAATTTCGTATTCGCTATTTGTAAAACTTATCTCTACATTATCAAAATAAATTTTTTTCGAAAGCAAATCACAAGATATCGGATAATCTATAAGTTTTGAATGTTTTTCTCTATTTTCTCTCCGAATATGTGCTGCTACCCTCGCTCTAATTTCAGCAAGAGAAAAAGGTTTTGTCACATAATCATCCGCTCCTAATGCAAATCCTTCTACTTTGTCTTTTTCAAAATCTTTCGCTGTAAGTAAAATAATAGGAGTATCTATAATATTTCTGTATTTAGTCAAAAATTCAAAACCCGACATTTCTTCCATCATGATATCCAGAATAATCAAGTCATATTTGTATAAATCGCTTGGCCGGAGTTTCAGTGCCGAATTACAAATAACGACATTATATTCTTTCTCAAAGGTTAGCTTTAATAACTTCAGCAAATCTTTGTCATCATCTATTATAAGAAGATTCATACCTTTTATTCCTCCATTTCACTTATTCCGTCCCACCTATTATACCAAAATGATAATATTACCACACTTACAAATGAGATCAAAAAAGATATAAAAAGGTAAAAAATAACATTATATACATTAAAATATCCACTGACATATCCGTATATAAGTCTTATAGGATAAACAAACGGAAAGTAATACCATATACCGCTTCCCAGATCTGTTGTGCCTAAAAGAACGGCAGCCAAGGTACAAATAACACCTGTCAAAATAGAGCCTGTATAATTGAATTTTAAACTTAAAAATTGATAAACAGGTACCATACTAATCAATCCCACAGACCCGATCATAGCATAAACTGCCAAATTCAATATTTGAACATTGATTCCATAAAAGTATAAAAATAACATAAACGGTAAGATCGCTATCCCTTCAATAGTCATTAATAATATAAAGATAAATATAAATCTAACAAAAAACAATTTTTTTCGACAAATTCCTATTCTTAAATCATTGGCATAGTTCCCGGCTTTTTTGTCGCTTTCATATAACATGGGAATAAAAAAGCTGACAGAAAAGCTTGCTAAAATCGTATATGCTACAAAAAAATAGGCAAGTTCTACTCCTTTCAAACCTGTTGCACTTAAAAGATATACAATAAAAAGACCGGTAAAAATTAAAGGACACAAGATAATTACCATTATGGCCGGTGTTCTTTTGATTCTTAACAGGTAAGACTTTAGAATATTAAGCATGACCTTTTCCTCTTTCCATCACTATATTTATAGCTGTTATTATGATGTACACCATGACACTTAACACTAATCCGACATATACTGCATTCATAGATGTTAAAGGGGATGATTTTTCCAAAAAAGTACCGTTAGGATGAACCTCAATAATCGGACATAGTATACGTAAATTATAATCCCAAGGGAAAAATTCCCAATACGAGGTTACAGCAATAATTGCCGACGGAAATGTAAATATAAAATTAATTAAAATCACTAAAAACCTTTTATGAAATAATTTGTAAATAAAAAAAGATAAAGCAACTATCGGCAAACTTCCAATAAATAAACAACAGGTAGCTACTATCATGATTTTAAGACTAATCTCCTCATGTAATAAAAATCTACCTATTAAATAAATTCCTGTCGATGACAACATCAAAACAGTAAATAATTCAAAAATAACTATTCCGTTCTTGGCAATTAACATCTTTTCCGGGAATATATTCAATCTTCGCAACAAGGCAACATGCTCTTCTTTCTCTTTACCGTCAATATTAACTACAAGCAGACTTAATATAACAGGTAAAATCAGAACAGGATACCAATTAAATGCTGTGGCCATTAAATAACTTCTTCCTACAGGGCTTTGCCCCATAATACTGACCATAAAAAGATTAAATAATACAAAAATAACAGGTAATATATATTTTAGTGTAGAATTGGCAGCTCTTTTTTCCTTAATCCATTCCACTTTCAGCGTCTTAATCATCATTCATCACATCCTTTATAATAATTTCCATAAATAAATCTTCCAACTTAGACGAATCGGTATTTTGACCTTCATAACTTAAATGTCCTTTATTTAGGATACCGATTTTATCCGCAATCTGTCCAACTTCACTCAAAATGTGACTTGATAGTATGATTGTAATCCCTTGACCTGAAAGCATTTTTATCAGTTCTCTTAATTCTTGTATTCCTACAGGGTCTAACCCGTTTGTCGGTTCGTCAAGAATTAATAATAATGGGCTGTTAATCAGTGCCATTGCAATACCCAGTCTTTGTTTCATACCTAGGGAGAACTCTTTTGCCAACTTTTTGCCGGTATTATTCAATGAAACCATACTAAGTACTTCATCAATTTTCTTTCTGTCAATATTCAGTAAAGTTGTAATAACCTCTAAATTTTCATAAGCCGTTAAATTAGGATAAATAGCAGGATGTTCAATAATCGCCCCAATTTTCTTTACATCATCTGCAGCTAATAGATGATTTTCAAACATCACTTCACCCAAGCTTTTTGGAATCGCTCTTGTTATGATTTTCAATAATGTCGATTTTCCGGCACCGTTAGGCCCCAACAGACCGTATACCATACCTTTTTCCACTTGAATTGAAACATTATTTAGTGCAATCCCATTTTTATATTTTTTTGTCAGTCCTTTCGTTTCTAATATAATACTCATTTGATTTACCTCCATCATTTTTATGGTATTGTTATAGCCGATAAAAATAACTAAATTATAACCGACAAAAAAATTATGGATTTGATGAGATATATTTTATTAAAATAGGCACATTAAAAAGCACATAGCTTAAAGATTATAAGTCTTAAAGTTATGTGCTTTTACTGTACAATTCTTCATCCTTTACTTTCCCCACATATTTTGTAATTGTCGGATTTATAAATTCCGAAACTTCATATGCTATAGTACTCGCAGGTTTCTCTTTAACGATTTCTTTTTCCGGTATTTTCTGTCCCTCGAATTTCCTCATGATAGAAATAATCCACAATCACCGGATGTCCATGTGGGACTCTACCATAAGGCATTTCATTATCTACAAATGGGCACTCATACTTCTTAGCCATTTCCTCAGCTTTTGCTTCAAGCGCTTCAAAGTAGCTACGATTATGCTTGTTATAGATTTCATCGTAAAGCGGTAACAGATTAGGATATTTCCCGGCGATATAATCCATGATCGTCTTCTTGAAACTGCCGCGTAGATTGAGATTTTCGAGCCAGAACAGATCGCACTGATCCTTTACCCGCTTAAAGATGGCTTCAAAGTCTGTGATGCCGGGGAATACCGGGGATACGAAGCAGACTGTACGAATACCTGCATCATATACCTGCTTCATAGCAGCGATACGACGCTCAATGCTAGACGCAGAGTCCATATCATTTTTGAAATTTTCATCCAGTGTGTTGATTGACCAAGAGACGGTTACTCGTCCCAATTTCTTCAGTAAATCAATATCCCGTACCACAAGATCAGACTTTGTGCAGATTAGAATATCTGCGTCACTGCCAATCAGCTGCTCCAGAAGTTTTCGGGTATTCCCAAATTGCTCCTCCTGTGGATTGTAGCCATCCGTCACAGAACCGATGACCAAACGCTGTCCGACATATTTCTTTGGATTCTTAATTTCCGGCCAATGCTTCACGTCAAGGAAAGTGCCCCATTCCTCCTTGTGTCCGGTAAATCGCTTCATAAAAGAAGCATAACAATATTTGCAGGCATGTGTACAGCCTACATAAGGATTGACCGAATAACCGCCTACCGGCAGACCGGACTTGGTCATAATGTTTTTTGTTTCTACCTCGTCAATGAGGATTCCATCGATTACTTCTGCCATCTTTTCTGTAACTCCAACACTTTATTGAATTCTTCCGGCATTTCCTGAATCATATTTTTATCCCCTATGATAGGGACAAGGTCTTCCTTCATAAACACCGGAATGCCAAGCGAGTGTGCCCGGTTCGCAAGAGACCATGCCCACTCAGGCTCCGTATGAACCTTCCTGCTCTGAGCACCGGTCATAGTGCCGACAACAATCCAGTTGACTCCGGAAAAGTCAACTGAACCGGGATCATCAAATAGCGGCTCAAAGGTAACATGGTAGTGTTTTGCTCTGATATTTTTTCGAAGTGTGTCAATACGCCACAGTTCCGCTTTTCTCGTCACCGTAACGCCAAACCATGCGTTTTCCAGATCGGTATCAAAATCCAGTAGATCTGGACGTTTGGTAAGAAACAGGAACTGATGCTGTGGATTTTCACGGATTTTTGCAAACACTTCGTCTCTCCATTCCGGCTTCCATCCGGAGAGATCGCTCATTCCGGTAAGAAGAAAGTTCTGCGGACGTTTCTTTTCCATCATCTTGAGCTTACTCTGGAAGAACTCAGGAACAGCGAAGTCATCAATCATATGCCAGCGTTTCACATTATTACGGGCATAGCAATATGTACACCCCACTGTACAGCCTATGACAATATTCATGTTTTGAATCTGATTTTTGATGCAAACGCTCATTACTCCTCCCAATCCTCAAGATTCTTTCTGATGCGGTCGAGATATTCCTCAAACCGAGTAATTTCTTCCTCTGAAAAACCTTTATAGTAAATGCTACTCATCTCATCAGATACAGAATCGTACTCACCCTTTAAGGCATGTGCTTTCCCAGTCAGGAATAGGAGTGTTTTCCTCTTGTCCGTTTCAGACTGAACGCGGCTTATCAGTCCTTGATTTTCCATTCTCTCCAGCATCGTCGTAAGAGAAGTTATCGCTAATCCACATTTGACCGAGAGTAACCGAATCGGGATTCCATCCTCTTGCCACAACACATAAAGAATACGCCCCTGGGCTCCATTGAACGCATCTATATTCTTTTCACTGAGAATCTTCTCAAAAATCCGGTCACCAAGTTGTTTTATTTTGGTGACCAGAAATCCGCCATTTACTTTCATGCAGAACCTCCTATATAGTAGTTTATTGAATCATACTATATAGGAGGTTTGTTGTCAACAGTTTGTATTTATAAATGTTTGAGTAATACACACAGGCTATCCCAAACCGTTGAGAATAATATTATACTCTCCTACCTGTGGAATATGATCTCCGGCTTCATATAGTTCATATGCCGATGTCGTAGCTGTCTTAATTTTACAATTAACCAATTCCGCCAATTCATCAGCCATTTCTTTAGTATTTCCAAAACTCCAAGCTTCATATTTTACATCTTTAGATAACTTCATTTCATTGCAAAATTTAATCCAAAACTCTTTGACTTTATCATCCATTTAAACTGCCTCCAAAACTTTTAAATTGTACTCAAACCACATAGAAAAATCGCCACAAACCCTTATATTTAAACAATGTCATTAACTTAACGTTTGGAGCATACTCTTGCAAATAAGGGTATGCTCTTTTTCTTTCACTTTTACTATTATTAGCTTAAAAAGAGCATAGTTCACCAGTTTAAATCGAAATACTTATTCAGTTTAGAAACTTCGCTTATGTGTATTCGAGAAATTTGCTGCAAGCTGTCCTTTAGTTCTGTGATAATGTCTATCATGCCTTATCGGCACTACATTTTTGCTTATTTCATCATACAATGCCTGTAGTAGCGCTACTTTTTTATTTCCATCTTTTTCTATAAGAATGTATATTAGGTCATTTTTCAGAAGTCCGATACTTAGGTTTCGGTTTAACTGCATTGTATGTTTATAATCATTCTTTAGGTGCTCCTGGCTACTTTCTTCTATATCACAGATTATATCTTCTGCAAGATTGTTAACATAAATAGTGCTGTTAATGTCCTGCTCAATAAGCACTGATTTTACCCCTGTGAAATTTTTGATTTTTAATCTGTCTTTCAAAACTTCATAGGCCGTCTCTATACCCCAGCGCATATGATACAGTTCTGCAAAGCATTCCTCTGGAAATTTATCCCGTGGAAGATTAGTAGCGAAAATTTCTGACTTTCCATCATCTAAACACACCTTTACAAATCTCATTGAAAAGGAATCTCTGCTCATCATGATAGTTTCTTCTTTTTTGCCAATATAATTTCTCCTTCTAGCCTTTGTTAATGTTATGTCGACATCCTCATCATTTGATTTTAATTCTTTCTGTTCAGCCTTATAGTCACTTGTTTTTAGTCTTGCTACAAAATACACTCCATCATCTATAAAATTCAAAAATGCCGGTGTCGAAGGATAACCTCTATCCATAACAACAAGATAGGGATATCTGTTTCCAATTGTATCCTTTATTCCTTTTAACTGTTCCTGGGCTACTCGCATCTCATCAAACTTTACGGTATTAATACTGATTTCCAGAATAAAGCGATTAAGAACGTCGTAAATACATCCCAGCCCAATCTGAGCACATGGTTTTCCTCCTCTCACTGAGGCACTTCCGTATTTCTCGATGGTTTCATCAGTTGTAGGAATATTTATATCAGATCCATCTGCAGCTAAAATAAGGAATCCTTTATAGGTATATGGTTCTACCTCTTCATCCTGGTAAAAATTTTTATTATGTTCCTGATAAAGAAACTTAAATGCGTCTGGATTTAATTTCATCCTTTGCTTTAGATAACCTGGTTTAGATATTTCTGTTCCCGGATGTGTTGTTTTCATATAATTTCGCAGCTCCATTTTGAGAGTAAGGCCCTTGCGATTAATCATAGAATACACTAAATCTTCTAGTGGCATCTTTCTACGTCTGACAAGAGTGTTTGTTTTGCCACCACGACATACCTAAAGAAATACATCTGAAAGAATATTATTCTGATCTTTTAATAGTCTATTCTGTGATTTTCTCACTACAGCCCTCCAATTATTTAATCCTCATCATAAACAAGACGAGGTTTCTTCTTAGCATAGGCTGCCTTCAAATATGGAATCTGCTCCCCAGTAACTGCACCCAGATTCGCTTTCACTGTCTGCACAACCTTGCCATCAATACGTTTGTTTTCAACAAGGCTGGCATAATAATACTTTTCACCTTTATATTCTTTTGTAAGTATTTTTATAAACATGCTACACCTCGTAATTTTTCTCACTACAAGTATAGCATAATTATCTTTTTTAAACTATCTTTTTGTAATATTTTTCTCACTACTCTTAAGTTAATGACATTGTATATTTAAAGGATTTATGGCGTTATTTTGTTTACTCAAGCTCTATTCACAATATTTTGTGCCATCATTTTTATATTACTTTACTGTACTATATTGTACTGATTTTAACTTTTGATGTCCATATTTTTTCTTTTACCGCTTTTTTGTACTCAAAATGCACTCAAAACAACTCTCATATAAATATACCTTTTTTAGTATTCTACTTTTTGATAACCTGGCAAAAAAATTTCATTCACAATATCATCTAACTTATAATCTTTTGCTATCGTTCTATACACATAAATATCCTTAGGTTTACATTTTATCATTTCTTTTATATATTTTTCACAATCTATTTTATTGCCCAAATACTTATGCCCACAAGAAATTTCACTTATATTAATTTCTTTAAATATACTATCTATAGTAATCATGCCTTGTTCCTCATCGAGAATTTCTCTTAATGATTTTTGTGGATTACTCAATATTTTTAAGTCATTTGTAAACATCGAATCTTGTCCCGGCTTTAATATACCCTTGTATTTATTACCAGATTCCCCTGAAATAGAAGTCCTTCTAGATATTTGTTGTCTTATTCCATTCATTATTTTGGGGCAGTCATATGCTATTATCCTAAATTCATTTTCAATATCTGTAAATTTTTCATCCATTTCTCTACATAATAATGGGAAAGATAATGTATTATAAATTTGAACTGCTTCATTCATATCGAGTTTATCAAAAAACAGATCTTCTATCGCACACATATTAGCAATATATATATTAGTAGCACGCTCTTGATTAAGTTGATTTATACTATCTACATATGACATTTTAGCCCCAAAAAACTCTTTACCTATCGCAGTTTGTGTAAGTTTATCAATTTTCACATTTACTGCAATAAACTGATAATCATCATCAAATTTTTCCAGCCACTCTAAAGAATTATCATTTAAAACATGAAAATATGTTATATATATATATGGAATATAAAAATCTATTAATAGTGAATATAAAAAACTTGGTTCATTAAGTTCTGTTATTTTTTCTCGTGTGAAATAGGCTAGTGCTTTAACTAAATTTTTCTCATAATAATCTGAATATTCATAACCAGTTATAGGTGGTTTTAATACGGCAGATAAGATATCTCTACAATCAACAATACCTTTTTTTATTTTTCTTGCGTATTGTTCCCCTTTTATACCACGAATAATAATCACTAAGCTATCCTCCACATTACATTTACCATTTTTTATTATATTGATAAATATCACTAATAAAATATCTTCAAGTACAACTTTAACTCAAAGCTCACTTTTCCTCAACCCTACAATTCTCAATCGCATACTCCAATAATAAACCAATAAGTTCATTACGGCTATGACCAGTCTGTGTGGAAATATTATCAAGTTTTGAAACTATTTCTTCTTTAATACGAATAGAGAATGTCCTATATCCATCGTCACCTTTTGCTCGTTTATGTTTTATAATCAAATTACCACATGGAAATTGATAAATGCACCAGCTAATATTGTCGAATCTCAATATGAATGGCTGTTTCTTATTTCTTCTATGATCTGCTTTCGCCTTGAGTTTAAAAGTTTTTTATTTTCCACTATTTACAAAAAAGCCTCCCCGTAAAATGATGGAAGGCTTTCTATTATTTAATTTGTTAATCTAATTTAAATCACTTTGAAAAATTGCAATTGACGGATAATGATTCAGCTCTTCAAGGTTAGTATCTAAAGGAACACTGTAAACCATAAAATATCTTTCGGGATATTTCGCCTCAAATTCCTCAATTTTCTTTACGACAAGCTCCTTGTTTTCAGATACAAACATTACCGAAACTACACCTACTTTTTCTTCTGTATTCTCATTTTCTGACTTATCAACATAACCTGACAAAATTATTTTTAAAGAATCTTTACCATTCAACCCTTCTTTAATTAATTTTTCATCTGTCATCTTTTTCTTCCTTTACTCAAGCTCAATAGTTCCCGGTGGCTTGCTTGTGATATCATAGAGTACCCTATTTACATGGTCTACCTCATTGATAATCCTGTTGGTCACCTTTTCAAGTACTTCCCAAGGGAGTCTGGCAGCCTCTGCTGTCATAAAATCTATTGTCTTAACTGCACGAAGTGCTATGGCATAGTCATAAGTTCTGTAATCGCCCATTACTCCTACGCTTCTCATATTAGTAAGAGCTGCAAAGTACTGGTTGATTTCCTGTGAAAGTCCTGCCTTATCTATTTCCTCACGGTATATAGCGTCTGCATCCTGAACTATCTTTACCTTCTCGGCTGTAACTTCACCTATTATTCTTATTCCAAGCCCCGGTCCCGGGAATGGCTGACGGAATACAAGATGCTTCGGTATGCCAAGCTCAAGTCCCGCCTTTCTTACCTCATCCTTGAAAAGATCTCTAAGCGGCTCTATGATTTCCTTGAAATCAACATAGTCAGGGAGTCCTCCTACATTGTGATGTGACTTTATAACCACACTCTCACCGCCAAGTCCTGATTCCACAACATCAGGGTAAATTGTTCCCTGTACTAAGAAATCTACTTTGCCGATTTTTTTCGCCTCTTCTTCAAAGACTCTGATAAATTCCTCACCTATTATCTTACGCTTCTTTTCAGGCTCGCTTACACCTGCAAGTTTTGAGTAGAATCTTTCCGCTGCATTTACTCTTATGAAGTTTAGCTTATAATTGCCGTTCGGTCCGAATACAGCCTCAACCTCATCACCTTCATTTTTTCTAAGAAGTCCATGGTCTACAAATACACAAGTAAGGTTTTCGCCTACCGCCTTGCTGAGCATTACTGCTGCAACCGATGAGTCAACACCGCCTGAAAGTGCACAAAGTACCTTACCATTGCCTACCTTTTCTTTTATTGCCTTTATACTGTTTTCTACAAAGGCATCCATTTTCCAGTTACATTCACATTTGCAGACATTCTTTATAAAGTTTCCAAGCATTACAGAACCGTACTCTGAATGCAAAACTTCAGGGTGGAACTGAATTCCATAGAGATTCTTTGCCGTATTCTCATAAGAAGCTACCGGACAGTCATCACTATGTGATGTAATCTCAAATCCTTCACCAAGTTTACTTATATAGTCTGTATGGCTCATCCACACAATACTTTCCTTCGGCACATTCTCAAACAATGCACTGTCAGTCTTATCCACTGTCAGTTTGATTTTACCATACTCTCTTACACTTGCTCTTTCTACCTTTCCACCAAGTAGATGCTGCATAAGCTGTGCACCGTAGCATAGTCCAAGTACAGGAACTCCAAGTTCAAAAAGCTCTTTTGAATATGTAGCTGAATCAGGCAGATAGCAGCTGTCCGGTCCTCCTGTAAGTATGATTCCCCTCGGATTTTTCTTCTTGATCTCTTCTAAAGGGGTTTTATATGAATAGATCTCACAATATACATTGTTTTCTCTTACTCTTCTTGCAACTAATTGATTGTACTGGCCTCCAAAGTCCAAAACAATTATAAGTTCCTGCTTTAATTCCATCTGTATCTCCTATACTTGATAAATTAATTTGTACATACAATAATATATCCTAAATAGAATAAAAACGCAAATATTCTATCACTCTTAAACGTACAATTTTACTTCTCAGGTTTGTCCCTCGCAACGCTTGTTGAAACTATAAAATTTCTCATATTCTTACTTTCATCAATTCGTATATAAGCATAATACTCATTCCAGAATATAGAATCACTGTTGGTACGCCATGATATTCCATATACAGAGTCTGTAGGCTCGAATTCATTCGGTATTAGCCAAAGTTTCTTTTTGAAAATATTTTTTACATTATCTGTATCAAAAGTGTCTAATAGATCCAGATCTTCAAGCTTAATATCTATGCCGGCATTTTTCACTGCATTCTCGCAGTCCTCATCCATATAGAAATTCACTACCTTCGAATCTGTTATAGCAACATCTTTGTCAAGACTTCCATACAAATCTATTGCACCTATGAGTGTATCATCTTTAACTAATAAATATGGTGCTCCCCTTAAAGTCTCTCCGGTACTTCTATATCCCTTTTCTACAGTAAGATTCTGATTTCTCTCATACTTGGTATAAGAACCGTTTGTCAGCAATTCACTGTACTCATATGTATCGTCATCATTCATTATATATATGTCAAAGCCTTCATCTATAAGGTCTGAAACACTTGTTTTACTCAGTGTTACTTCCATACTTCCTACAGTCATTACAGGTGGCTTCACCGGTAAACCTATAAGAATATATCCAAAGCACAAGAAAACAAACAATAATGCCAATACTGAAAGAGTAAATATAGCATTATATGTACGCTTTCTTGCATTAAAAAAAGCTCTCACAGGTATTGCTATAATCATTCCGCCAAGAGCCGCAGCCCCTGATCCCATAACGCTCATTAACTTCAGAACTATCAGTACTGTGATAACTATACTTAGAATATATAAAAATATCTCACCGGTTTTCATTTTACTGGTATCTGTTTGAGTATTTGCCACTCCTCGCATACCATATACTGAACTTTTCTTCAGGCTACTTCTAAGCCAGAGTGCTATAGCAGTAAAGCAAACTCCAAGGAAAACCATTAATCCTATAAATACTAATCTGACACTCATACTTACCCTCCTATTTACGTATTTACATATGATTATTCTACCATATTTTATATAAATTTTTTTAATTTTTGAAAAAAAGCATTCCAAATTTCTTTTTCATATGTTATCATAACACAAATTTTTCTTTACTGAGGAATAAGGGAAAATTAGCGCCAGGGCTTCGGGAATTCCCCTAGCCGACGAGGTAAACAGTTATCGAAAGATTCGGCGGATGCTGTTTCGGAGTAGTGCATCGTAAGAGAAAGAAAAAAAGCGAAATCAAGATCGTAACAAAAGCTTTCTTCGCACAATAAACAATTAAATAGGAGAAAAATACTATGTGCGGTATTGTTGGTTTTGTTGGGCAGGGGAATACAAAGGATATTCTACTGTCCGGTCTTTTGCGTCTTGAATACAGAGGCTATGATTCTGCCGGAATAGCCCTATATTCTCATCCTTTTACTGTGGTAAAATCTGTAGGTAAATTGGAGGAACTGAAAAAAAAGGTTATAGCTTCCAAGGAATGTGTGTTTCCCTGCTCTATGGGAATCGGTCACACACGTTGGGCAACTCATGGTAAGGCTGATGAAAAAAATTCTCATCCACACTTATCTATGAATAAAGAAGTGGTGCTGGTTCATAACGGTATTATTGAAAATTTTGTAGATTTAAAGAACTTTTTACAAGAAAAAGGATACAGTTTCTACTCAGAAACCGATACCGAGATTGCTGTAAACCTGATTGAATATTTTTACTTGAAAGAAAAGAATATTTTAAAGACTCTCTTCTTAGTTCAAAAAGAGTTGAAAGGTTCTTACGCCCTTGCAATTATGTTCGAAGGTGATGCAAATACTCTTTATGCAATGAGGAAGGACAGTCCTTTGATTGTAGGAAAGGGCGAAAACTCTTTTTATATTGCCTCAGATATTTCAGCATTTTTGGACTATACAAATGAAATATATGTCTTGGAAAACAAGGAGATTTTAAGCCTTTCAGAAAATGAAATACATATTTATAACAAAAATAAGGAAGAGATAAAACGCTCTTCCACTATAGCCAATCTTGATCAAAGCCGAATTCATAAAGGAGAATATCTACATTTTATGGAGAAGGAAATCTTTGAGCAACCACATGCTGTGAAAGATACTCTGCTTTATGCCTGCGGTAAAGAAAATGATGACTTTTCCTATGAAGCCTTCTCTATGAGTGAAAGAGATTTTAAAGATATTAGAAGAGTCAGAATAATCGCATGTGGATCTGCATACCATGTAGGCTATGTATTAAAGTCAGTTTGTGAAAGTCTGGCAAGAGTTCCGGTACAGGTGGAGCTTGCAAGTGAGTTTCGCTACAATCATCCAATTTTAGAAGATGGCGAACTGGTTATCAGTATAAGCCAGTCAGGAGAGACTGCGGATACTTTGGCTGCAGTAAAAGAAGCAAAGAAATTTGGAGCAAAAACTCTTTCCATTGTAAATGTCAAGGGATCTGCAATTGCCGAGGAATCCGACTTTGTCTTTTATACACAGGCAGGACCTGAAATTGCAGTCGCCACTACAAAGGCATATAGCTGTCAGCTTGTTGCAGGTTACATTTTCTCAATACTTTTAGCTAAAGCAAAGGGTAAAATTAAAGATGAAGAAACTCATAGCCTCAGAGATGAACTTTTCCTTCTACCGGGTAAGATTCAACAATGTCTTTCCCTAGATGGTGAAATCCTACCTATGGCAAAGAAGCTGAAGGACTCCGACGATATTTTCTTCCTTGGAAGAGGTCTTGACTGGGCAATCTCCATGGAAGGAGCTTTGAAGCTTAAAGAAATCAGCTATATTCACTGTGAAAGCTACAGCAGCGGTGAGCTAAAGCATGGTACAATAAGTCTAATAGAAAAAGACAGTCCTGTAATCGCTCTTCTTTCCCAGGAGGAACTCGCCGGAAAAAGTATTTCAAATATTCACGAGGTAAAAAGTCGCGGGGCAAAATGCTTTGCTCTCACAATGGAAAATATTTCTATAGATGAGAATGACTTTGTACAAAATCTTAGTGTACCAAGTACCCATCCTCTCTTTGCCGGAAGCCTTTTGGTAGTTCCACTGCAGTTTCTCTCCTATCAGGTCAGCCTCTTAAAAGGATTAGATCCTGATAAGCCAAGAAATCTAGCAAAGTCTGTTACGGTAGAATAAACTATAGCTTCCAAAAAAGAGTACAATTATTCAAAGGGGCTGCCATTTCCCGACAGCCCCTAAAACATATTCTTATTTTGTATAAGTTTTAAATTTATTAAAATATTACTTTGTAGGTGGTGCATCCTTACTACGTTTAAATACCATTGTGCTGCCCTCAATGTCAAATGTTAATTCATCGCCCTTTATAATATAGTCCAAGTCTTCTCCCTCTATTGTAATCTTACAGTCACTCCACTTTAGATCTGTCGCTTCACCTACATAAGACATTGTACCGGTTCCATTATCTTTTAATATTACATAACAATCATCCAGTTCAATAACTACTGCCGTAAGTTACCACCCTCAATTTGATAACGCATATTTTCCTCTTTTTGTATTAATTTTAAATTTCTTATTATTATAGATTATATATCATTTTTATCCGGAGATGCTTAAGCCTTCAAATATCTCAAACAATCCTTTGCCATCAATACTTATATCACCATACTCTTCATCAATGTCAAATGTAATCCTATAACAATCTCCCTCATATTCTAACAGATCTTTATTCTTTAATTCTATGTAATTACCATAGCCTTCACCTATCGAAGATACCAATACATCAGATTCATCAAGCATTATTACATCTATATAAGCATCTGTTTCATCAACACCATATAAAGGCAAAATATATGTATCTGCCGGTATTGTTACATTGGGTTTTTTCACTTTACCATTTTCATCCACTACACTGCATTTGAGATCTACTAATGTTTTATATGCTCGATCATCAATAATTCTGCCTCTCTCATCATTTGTTTGTAATCTGCCATCATCAGCAACAAACCATTCCCTTGAAATAATAAATAAATATAGTAGATTGCCCATTGATTGACCCTTAAAAGATTTAACATCTGTAAATGTTTCATCTAGACTTTCATATGTTGCAATATTACCATTCTGACTCCAATCGGAATATAAATTTCCCAATGATAAATATACGAATTCATCATTATCTAAATCTAAGTCTGTCAATCCAAAAATATGTAATCTTTCTATTTCATCAGAAATAAACACATACATATAATAATTGCCATTCTTTTTTATAATATAAGATTTACTATCATATCCGGATAATTCTCTACTTTGATCACCTACCAAAATATTAATTCCATCCTCATATATATTCAATGTTTCCGGATTCTGTTTATAAATATTATTTACAGCTATAGCATCACTTCTACCATCGCCGTCAACATCCAAGTGTAATGTCATATTCCCTGCTACTATTGGAACCACATAGTCATTTTCCTCATATACATATTTTTGATTAAATATCTCCTCATTCTCTTCAAAAGATATTGTAATAACTTGAGGACCATCGGTCTCAGCTCCCAAAACTCTTGTATCAAAATATACAGTTACACCCATCGGACTTATAGTCCAAACAAGATTATCATAATTACTTTCCCTTAGGGCATCTGCATATTCTGAAGGATTTTGAATATTAATCTCCTCATAGTCTTCATATACTCTTTTGTCCACCAGCTCGAAAAATGTTTTATCATCTTTTACCACATCCAAAAAGTTCAGCCTATTTCCTGTAGATGTATCAAAGCTTACAGAATTCCTTGAATATCTTTCAGATGCACCATAATCATATTTTGTATAATTGAGTATGCTTACCACATCTTTATCGGCTCTCATTATATAACTGTCAGTTTCTTCTGTGAAAACTTTTTCACCATATCCCTCCAGTCTATTAGACTCTTCTTCTTTGGCAAAGTTTTCGAATATTTCCCTTGTACTTGCGAATTGTTCATCTACTTCTTTATTATATTCCTCAAATGCAGCTATAAGAGGTTCGAACTCTTCCCCATCATCTTCTAATTGTATATACTTATACTCTATATGATATAAGGTCATACCTAAGTCATCATATGATTCCTCTCCCACTTTCTTTAGGACTATATGAGGCTTTGAATGTGGCTTTTTCTCTCGTTTTGTATCTGTTTTCTTGTCAACTTTCTTTTTGGATTCTTTCTTACCGGAATCCTTTTTCTTTATAGCTTCAGTTTCAGTATCAGACTTATCATTTTCAACACCTGTATGAAACGAAGGCATACATGATACTAATGAGAACATAATCAAAATGCAAAATATCAATAATCTTATCTTATGCTTCATTTTACTACCCTTTCAGTAATACCAATACTATGATGAATAACTAATTCCTTCAAATAGCTTATCTAAAGTCTCTCCATTAACTCTAATATCCCATAAAGATTCACCATGCTCAATTTCTATTCTATAGCAAGATCCGTCATAGTCCAAAAGACTATAATCTTTCAAGTTAAAATATCTGTCCTCTGGTCCACTCCATTTACTTTCTTCCACATATTTTTCATCTATAACTCTTACATCTACATAATTTTCATTATCTGTGTAAAGCAATAATATATATGAATCTTTCGGCAAGGTAGTATTTTTACCTGTTTTTCCACCACTATCTACTTCAATACAATCAATATCACTAATAGTATACAAAACAGGTCCATTCGTTATTTCATAGCGATTACCCTTTGGAGCCGGATATGCCTCATCATCTATAATCCATTCTATTGCAGTTGTATTTGTTCCAAATGTATCATATCTCATAGCACCAAAAAATGAGTTTGCATCAGTAAAAGTTTCCTTTGTAGAATGGCCTTTATATGAATTATCACTTTGTTCCATATATACTTCTCTATATGCCAAACTAACAACTTTATATTCATCCTCATTTGTCTCCAATGTAGAAAGATCTACTCTATAAAGCAAAGTGATATCATCTACCTCACCTACAAACAAATACATATAATATTTGCCACTCTTTTTTATAATATATGATTTATAATCATATCCATAAATTTTTTCACTCTCTTTATCTCCAACACAAATCTTCAATCCGGAATACACACCGTCATAAACTTCCTCCCCTTCTGCAAGGACTTTATCTGTGTAAACAATTTCCCTTTCTCCATCTCCATCAATATCCAAAGATAACTTCATATCTCCTAGTAGAGGAATTACATAATCATCTTCAGGCTTTGTATACTTAGATTCAAATATATCCTTTGCCTCATCAAAGTACACTGTCACAATCTGTGGATTTTCAAGTCCACCATCCTCATTATAAATATCAAAGTAAATCGAAACACCTTCTGCATTAGCAGTCCAAGCAAAATCATTACCGTTTTCTCTTACATACTCTGATGGAGTTACAAAATCATTATATTGATAGTACTCCTCTGCTCTATCATCTGCCAACTCAAAGAATTTCTCTTCATCCTTTACCACATCCGAAAATTCCAGTTTCTTACCTGTTGTAGTATCAAAATTTGAAGAGTAGCGATGGTATTCAGGACTTCCACCACCATAATCAGCATATTTGTAGTTAATCACACTTACTATGCTTTTATCAGCCCTTACTATATGAGTTCTTGTATCAACTCCAGGTGTTTCGTATGCATATTCCTCTTCCGCATACTCTTCTTCATCGGCAGGATGTGGCTTGATTACCAGTTCCCTCAAGTCATTTTCAAATGCTTCATCCATCTCTTCATTATACTTATCAAATGCCTTAATAAGCGCTTCAAACTCTTTACTATTTTCTCGTAATTTAATATGAACATTATTTATTGAATACAAATACTTGAAGCTTGGATCCGGTTCAAAGGAACTTTCATAGTTTTCCTCTAAAAGTATATGTGGTATTTCAGATACTACCCTATCATCTACCGGTTCTTTACTTGAATCCTTTTTTTCTTATTTCCCTTAGACTTTTTCTTATCTTTTTTTCTCTCGGACTCAGTCCTACTTGTACCTGTTTCTTCATCTTTTCCACCTGTTCTTATACAGGATACCGACATAAACATAACCAATAATAAAAATAATATTACAGATAATTTTTTCTTGATTTTCATCTCACCCCTCCAATTTACATTACATCTCTAAAATCTATTGTAATACATCTTCACAGAAATTATTACTGCTTAAACTATTAATACCACTTTTTAACCTCAAAATATATTACCTAACGAATACTTTTTCGCTATTTATTAAAATATTATCTGATGAATACCATAAAAGTATGGTACTATCATTGATAGTATTGCACAAAAAACGGGGCTGTCGGGAAATGGCATCCATAAAAGAGGGAGGTGTGACTCAAAACGAGTCACACCTCCCTAAGTTTTTACATAAAAAAAGATGGCTAACGATAACCATCTTTCTCCGTTACATGTTATAATGTAACTATGCTCACAGTTAATTATTATAACGACTTTTTTGAAATAGGTCAACAGAAAATCAACTTTAGCTTCTATGAATTGAGTTTACCCGATGACGATCCAGTCTATACCCTAAAAAAAGTTATGGAGGATTTAGATTTTTCCGGACTATTAGCCAATTGTTCGGACAAGGGAAGAACAGGGTACAACCCGATCATGATGTATGCAGTTATTACTTATGCAAATATGCGTGGAATACGCTCTATTGATCGTATTGTGGATTTATGTGAAAGAGATATTGCTTTTATCTGGCTTACTCAAGGGAGGAAGCCTAAAAGAGATGCTTTTTATGAATTTAAAGGCAAGAAACTTACTTCAGATATCCTTGATAATCTAAACTATCAATTTATGAGAAGATTACAAAAAGAAGGATTTGTAACATTAAAAGAATTGTTTATTGATGGAACGAAAATAGAAGCTAATGCTAATCGTTATACTTTTGTATGGCGTGGAAGCATTAATTATCATCTTGCAGGTCTGCTGGATTCTATTGATAAGCTTTATTCAGACTATAACTCTTTTTTACAAGATAACGGTTTTGGGGAGAAGTACGAGCTTGGAAATGCACAGATGTTTGTGATTGACGGAATTGATAAAGTCAGAGATGTTATTGAAAAGAATAGAAAAAGAAAGATTACGAAACATAAAAAGCTATCTAATAACCGTATTATAGAGATTGATAACTGCTCGCCTATTGAAATACTTAAGCTTCAGAAAAACCTTATGACTATTGCTGACGGAGAAGGTATTGTATTTGTTAACGGAAAGGGTAAGAGAAAGCCAAAGCTTCAACAACTCTATGAAGAACTTGAGCATTGTGGACAGCGATTAATGAGCTATAAAGAATGCTTTGAAATTATGGGAAAAGATAGAAACAGCTATTCCAAAACTGATTTGGAAGCAACTTTTATGCGAATGAAGGAAGATCATATGCTGAATGGGCAGCTAAAGCCTGCATACAATGTACAGATAGCAGTAGAGAATTATTTTATTGTACATAGTTATGTAAGTAATGATCGTACAGACTATAACACACTGATTCCTGTCCTTGAAAAGCATAAGAAAGCATTTGGAGAAGTGCTTGAAGAAGTTACGGCAGATAGCGGCTATTGTAGTGAGAAAAATCTCTTATATCTAAAAGAAAATAAGATAGATAGTTATATAAAACTACAGGATCATGAAAAACGAAAAACAAGAGCATACAGTAAAGATATAGGTAAATACTACAACATGAAGACAACAGTATTTGAGGATGAGCAAGTCTATATCTGTCATGACGGCCGTGAACTGAGACATATCAACACAGAAAAGAAAGAACAGAATGGTTATACACAAACATATGAAGTATATGGATGTTCAGACTGTAGTGGATGTGAACATAAGTCTAAATGTTTATACAATTATAATCCTGATAAAGATATTGATAAGAATAAAGTAATGAAGATCAATGAAGTATGGGAAGAGCTCCGAGAGAAGTCACATGCTAACATACAGAGTGAAAAAGGTATTCTGAAACGACAGATACGCTCTATTCAAACAGAAGGTCATTTTGGAGATATTAAAGAGAATGAAGATTTCCGACGCTTTAACTATCGTACTTCAGATAAGGTTTATAAAGAATTTATGCTTTTTGCAATAGGAAGAAATATAAATAAATATCATCGTTTTCTCTATGCCAAACTAAAGAAATTTGAAGGAAAACTACAGGAGAAAACAGCATAGTAAAAAATGCAAAAGCAAAATTTCAGCCAAGGGGGTTTTATGCCCCAAAATAGCCAGTATTATAGAAAAGTAAAATATCCTGACAAAGTCGCAAAGCCAAAACGCCTTGTATTTGTCAGGATATTTCTATTTCGTTCTGTAGGGATTAAAATTCAGTATTTCCCGACAGTCCCATTTTCAAAGTTTTCTATCATAAATATATAATAGGCATCATCATCCAACACATCAACAACAGAACTTACTGTTCAATTTCATAAAAGAGTTTTATATAGTAGAAGTTTTAAGGCTTTAGAGCATCTGTTCCTTCTCTTGCAAATTGCAAGTCTATTGATGCTCCAACCTGATCTTTTAAAAATCCGTCAAATGTAATTGTATCTTCACCCAATGTTCCTACCATATTTACCTTGTCAACTTTAACTGTCACAGTAGTATTATCATTGAACCATTTACCTTCTACCCTTATATCCTCTGCTATCAATTTTGCCTGTCCGTCAGCATTTAACTCAACAGTAAATCCTTTCATCTCATCACGAGAAAGATCAAGTCCAAATGCTTTTCCTGATACAGCTATATATTTTCCTACCAATGCTTCATCTCTTTTTCTTCCATTACCTGAGCAAGCCAGGCAGATTAACAAACTAATCATTATTAATATAAAAGCTAAACTATATCTTTTCATCTTCCCTCCTTTTTGGAAATTGAACAGTTTCTGCCAGTTTATATTGGATTCAAAAACACTTGTCTAACGAATATATTCTCCATTTTTATCAACTTTGAATCCATCAGGTGTTTTTTCATTTGTATACATTGATCCAAGAGGTCTTGAATTTTCTATATTCTTAAAATACCATTCACCATTACGCAATTCCCAAGTCCAATTAGTTGTATAGTTATTAAAGAAATACCACTTTTCACCTATATTGTGCCAACCGATAAACATCACACCGTCTAAAGGATTTAAGTAATACCACTTTCCATCTTGAGGATCTAGGTGCCAACCCTTTTTCAATGTATCCCTAGTAGTTCCAGAATAGTAATACCAATTGTTATTTTCTAATATCCAACCTTGCTTAAGAGGTGAGCCGATTCCTGAACTGCCCTTACCTATAGCCTTATGACCAATTCCTCTACCACTTCCACTATTATGGCTTCTTTCGACTTTTCCTGTACCGCTACTTCCTACTGTACTTCCACTTCCTACAGTTCTGCCAGGAATTACTACTACTCCAGGTGTGGTTGTTCCGCTTTCACCGGGAGTTGTTCCGCTTCCACCGGGTGTTGTTCCGCTTCCGCCGGGTGTTGTTCCGCTTCCGCCTGGTGTTGTTCCGCTTCCACCGGGAGTTGTTCCGCTTCCACCGGGTGTTGTTCCGCTTCCACCGGGTGTTGTTCCGCTTCCACCGGGTGCTGTTCCGCTTCCACCGGGAGTTGTTCCGCTTCCACCGGGTGTTGTTCCGCTTCCGCCTGGTGTTGTTCCGCTTCCACCGGGAGTTGTTCCGCTTCCACCGGGTGTTGTTCCGCTTCCGCCGGGGATTGTTCCGCTTCCGCCGGGGGTTGTTCCGCTTCCGCCGGGTGTTGTTCCGCTTCCACCGGGTGTTGTTCCGCTTCCACCGGGAGTTGTTCCGCTTCCGCCGGGGGTTGTTCCGCTTCCACCGGGAGTTGTTCCGCTTCCACCGGGAGTTGTTCCGCTTCCGCCGGGGGTTGTTCCGCTTCCTGATGGATTCTTTCTTGTACAAACTATTGTATATAATGGATAATTTACACCTACCAGTACCTTAATATCATTTGCTGAGTTATATTGATACATATATGCACTATATACCTGAACCGGCTTTACCACATATACTACACCCGCATCATATAATGTAGCGGTAAACTCTGTATTATCCAAAGACAGCCAAGTCATGTCCGGTGCTCTACCGGTCTGATCATTAATAAGTGTATTACCTGATTCATCTTCATATTTAATTACATATGGATATCTATTATCACGACATACCAAATTATAAGTCACACCACCTGTATATGTAACCCAATTAAGCGTTACGGTAAGCAAATCATTTGACGAACTCAAAGTAACATCAGATGGTAAGTTCTGATCTACACTGCTTTTAACATAATATGTTATACCGCCTTCAGTAAATGTAGGCTGCACAGGAATTGTAAATATTTCTGTACTTAAACCGATGCCACCCAATCGACTACCGCTTTCTGATTTTATAACATTTCCTGATTCATCTACATAGTTAACAGTGTAATCAAAATATGAACCAATAGCATAAGATTCCCTTTGCATAATACACATTAACGCCAATGTCAAAAATAAAAATACTATAATTTTAACTATCTCTTTTGTAATTGCCTTTCTCTGACTCATAACACCTTCCTTTCTTATTATATTTTTATGATTTACAACAATACTAAAATTTATATATAGTTTTCCCTCCCTTCCTATAAAAATATTACTGTTTGTACTATCAATATCATATTTCACAATAAAAGTATATTACCCAAAGAATACTTTTAAGTTAGTTTTCCAAATATTATCTGATGAATACCAAATAAATGCACAAAAATACACCTAACATTTGTATAATTTATACTAATATTAGGTGTTTCTAATTTTTATTTTAATATTTCATTAATCCTTCCACAGCGTACCAATAGATCAATATATATTTGTAACTCATCTTTAGAATTGACTTCAAGCTTTGTATATATATTTCTATTATGTTTTCTTACTGTATTTAAACTTATACAAAGTAAGTCCGGTAGTTCTGCAATTTCATGTCCATTTACATAATATTCCAAAATATTTCTTTCTGATACAGTCAGGTCCTTTGAATTTTTTATAAAGCGATCAAACATCTCTTCTATTTCTGATGGAACTGCACCCATACTCTTGTATTTTTCTTCCTTGCTCTTTAGAAACTCCGCAAGAATATCTATCTCTGCAATTCCTGTACGAGAATCATTTTTATAAAAATCATCTGCTTTCAGATTCTCTATTCCCTTTTCAATCGGCTTTACAAACTGTCTGGATATTATAAATGATATTATAAACATGACAATACTAAATACCATTAGTATTGCTATCATCATTACTTTTTCATATCTTTCCTGTGCTTCAAAACTACCATAGGAAACAAGTACGGCAATCGCCCATTGCCTGCCTTGTGGGTCAAATGCACCTTCTATTGTTTGTTGTACTCCAACATATTTCCCTTGTGAATTAAAGTAAACATTATATATTTTGCCTGTATCAATAAAAAGGTCATCATTTTCATTAATATAACTATTGCCCTGAGAACCACTAAGTCCTTCACTAAACAATAACCTATCCTGATCTACAGGTGCGATTATGGTCACCATATCACCATATTTACTTTCGAATTTGGGATAGCTTAGACGGAACAAAAGACCACTGATTTCAAGACCGCATATTCCATATCTTTCACCCTCGCTTCCAATCACAGGTACACTTAAAAATATGCTGTTTTCCCATGTATCCTTCAAATGTTGTCTGTTAATCCATAAGTACTCCTCTGTTGTAGGATTGGTATTCGCTGTAGATATCTGATCATTAAACCAGTACATATCCTCCGTATTAAATTCCATATTCCAACGATTATGTATCTGTATTTTATTCTGCATAGCTACATTTGGATTACCGCGAAATAGAAACACATCATCTTCCAAAACATTTCCACTTACATTTGCCAACCTCAAATAAACTCCACTACGTGAACATTCTGCATTCGGGGCTGAAGTATTTACTGTCGTATCAAATACCGCATACACTCCACTCGCTCGAGTAACATGTAACTTGCCTTCTAATAGCATATACATGTTTTCCTGCATCGTTCTAAGTCCTTTTTCATCATTTTCCAATTCTTTTATATTATAGGGATATGTCAGAACATCTCTCTCCATATATGTTGTAAGTCTCTTTGACAAATCCATACCATTTGTTATGAAGAGATCCATTCTCTCTTTAATATCTCTTTTTTGATTTTGTAAATGGACTTGCAGGTTTTGTCCAATTTGTCTTCCACTCTCAGAAAACACACCTGAAGCCACCAACATAACTAATAATATTCCCGTTCCTGCCAAAACCAGGCAGCAAAGATATATCATAAGCTTGCTACGCATTGATCTACTTTGATGATTGATTCCCTTTATAATATCGCAAAAAGATAGCTTTTTTCTTATAGTTGTAGACCTGTTTTTTTCTTTATTTTGTTCCATTTTATGTCTCCAAACTATTGCATCGCCTTCTTTATATTTTGATAAGCCTCCTCGATATAAGCCTCTTTATCCGGCTGTTCATTATTTTGCAAAGCTTCTTTATATTCCTCTTCTGCCCTCGAGAGCTCAAGTCTTACATTCTTTTCAAAGTGCATCTCCAAATCAAGATAGTTAGGTAATTGTGGTGCGACATAGAAAGTATATTCTTCTTTGGTTTTTGATATAGCCTCATATAAACTTCTATACTTAGTACTCTCAAGCTTTCCAGATACTTTAGAAAGCTGTTCAAATGCCTTATCTGTTACAGGCATGTATCCTGCTTTTACTACAAATTCCACATTATTGTCAGGCTCTGTAAGCCATTTCAAAAATAATGCTGCAGCTTTTTCACGCTCTTTAGTAGACTTAACTGTACAAAAACCTGCTCCCCTTTGCATAACCATCTTTTTACCACCCTCAAAAACAGGTACAGGATATGATATAACTTCTATTGGTTCTGAAATATTGTTCTCATACGTTACAATATCCTCATAATACAGTACGCTTGCAGAGGATGCTACACTCACTATGGATTTTCCCGTTCTTAGAGGTTCTGTGGCATAACCATCACGTAACCACACTCCACCTGAAATAGCCGCATCAGCATAAGGCTCCCAAATCTTTCTAAACTTATCTCCAAATGCCAACTTACCACCTTGTAATGCATCTGTAAAAAAGTATTCACCCAGCGACTCACAGCCCACTTGGAAATAATTGAAATGATAGTCATGTACAAAGAAATTTTCTCCATCATTTGGAATATCCGGAGTCTTATCATCTGTCCATTTTTCATAGAGTTTTGCCATCTCAAATAGACCTTCCCATGTGGCAAGATCCTCCTCTCTTGCTCCGGTTTCTTTTGCAAATCGTTCAAACAATGTCCTGTTTACAAAAAGAATCTCCGTTGACTTCGCCACCGGAAACACCATAAGCTTATCATCTATCATTCCTTCCTGCACAAATGCCGGAATAAGCTCATTTAACTCCTCCCCTGTGAAATAATCCTTATAATCTACCAAAATATCTTTATCAGGTAGTGACAATACAGTCTTTGGATATGATACAAACATATCCGGAAGATCCGCAGACCCCGGCTCATTTTTTGCTGCTGCAATTACAGCTTCATGTATAGTATTTGTATTTGACACACTTGTGACCTGTATTCTTATCCCCTCTTCCTTGCCACGAGTCTCATTAAATCGGTCTATAATTTGATTAAGTGGAGAATCTGTCTGGCCTCCATAAACATGCCAAAGTGTAAGCACAATAGGTTTATCACTCTTCTTTCCAATGCCTGCACAGCCTAGAAATATTGTTGTCAATAGCATTACAGCCAAAAGTAAGTATCTTTTCTTGTACATTTTCCCCTCCCGCTCTAAATTACAATAGCATTACTTAATACCATTAAGCATCCTTTATCCACTTGAAATAATTCACTAAATTTTATACAAAAACTACCACTAAAGCCGGTAGTTTCTTAAATACAAAAAACCGAATCTATATTACTATTTTACCTTGACTTTATACATATGTCCATACCATTTTTAGCATATCTTAAGATATATGTAATACTTTATGTATAAACACACACAATATATGCATATTAATACCTTAATAAAATATTCCAATATACACAATATTTGCTTAGTTGATTCAAAAAACAAAAACCCCATAAACTCAAGGTTCTACTTGAATCTATGGGGTATAATTTTAAAGTGATTATCTCTTTGAGAACTGTGGAACGTCTGTTTTATAGCATTTTAAGGTGTTTTGTTACTAGTATGTTCCTACCAATAACTATTTGCAAATAACTTCTACTGATAATACTTTTCTCTTTCTTCATCTGTGGCAGTCATTTCTATAATATCTTCCACACGTAATTTAGTCATTAAACAAAGTTTATTAAGTGTATCTAATGTAATAGATTTTCCTTGTTTTATATTTTCTAATGTTTGAGCGGATAATAATTTTTCTTTTTTTATTCGAGTGTAATTGTATCCCTTCTCATTCAGCTCTTTCATAATATCTATTTTATATCTAATCATAATTGTGGTCCTTACTTTGTTTTCCTGATTTTAAGTATATATTATGTCTTATTTAAAAGCAATAAAAAAGTTCTAAAAATAGAGTAAAAAGTGCTTGACATTACTCTAATAATAGAGTAGAATAACATTGTAAGATAACTAAGGAACTTACAAAACTTACAGAGCCGACCAGCAAATATAAAACTGTAAGTGCAGTAAAAGAAAGGTAGATAATATGAATAAGGAAACAATGATAGGAAGAACTTATAGTAGCTTTACAGCGGAGGAACAAAGAGAAATTGACCAAATGGTATCGGGTGCATACTATGGAACAACTAATGAAATAGATAATAAAAGACTTTCAGAAGTTGGCGAGTATCAAATCACAATTGACCTTGAAAACGGACTTTCAGTTGCGGGCACATTGTCAGTGACTGAAGATGAGGTTGTTGAGTATATCAACGATGACGGAACATTCTACAATCCAGCTGAATAGAGGCACATAAACAGAATAAACAAAAACGGCCCTGCAGTAGCCGACCAAAGCAAACCTGCATGGCCTACCTCAAAAGAAAGGCAAAGGCATTCTATCATATGAGCAAGAAAGTTGCAATATATATCCGGGTATCTTCTCTTGATCAAGCCAGGGAAGGATACTCTTTAGCCGCTCAAGAAAGAACTCTAAGAAACTACTGCTCTGACAAAGGCTATTCCGTTTATGAATTGTACGCTGATGAGGGTATAAGTGGAAAAGATATGGTTCACAGACCTGCAATTCAAAGCCTCATGCAAGACGCAGAAGAAAAGAAATTTGATATTATACTTTTCTGGGCATTAAGTAGATTCACAAGAAGTGTATCTGACTTGTATCAGACAGTATATAAACTGAATCAACTAAACATTGACTTAGTTTCATATACTGAGGTGTTTGACACATCTACACCTTTTGGTCGTGCGATTGTAGGTATTTTGGGGGTTTTTGCTCAGTTAGAGCGCGAGCTTACAAGCGAAAGAGTAAGCTTCGCGCTTGATGAAAAATTCAAGCAGAGCAAGTATGCGCCGGCATTTTTGCAAGGCTACACTAGTAAAAATGATGAACTGAAAATCGTAAAAAGAGAAGCAGATTGTGTCAAACTGTGTTTTGAATCATACTTAGAAACACATAACCTATCCGAAACAGCACGAACGCTTAATGCAGCTGGGTACATAGGCAAGAGAGGAAAACATTTCTCAGCCAACTCAGTAAAAGTAATACTGAGGAATAAGACATATGCTGGATACATAAAATTTAATGAAAAAGAGAAATTTGGATCGCATGAATGCATCATATCAGCAGATGTTTTCAAAAAAGTACAAAAGATTTTAATTCAAAAGCACAATTCAAGAAAAAAATTTTAAACAATAACAAATAAGGCAAGAAAAATAGAAAGAGAGGAAAGTACAAGGCTAAACCTCTCTTTTTATTTTTTTCTCACAACTAACTTTCAAAGTTTATGCTTCAGTCTTTGTGCTGTCAGCACTACTTTTCAGAGTATCTATAGCTTTAGCTATGACAGATGGAATTGGTATCCCCATAAGCCCGGCATTCTCTATTATTGATATAGCCTCATTGGCTATAAATGCTATTATAACTGCATCCTTTATGTATGTCGTGTGCATAATTATATCAAGTCTTACTGCAACTAAAACTATAAGAAGGGCAACCCCTTTTCTACACAATCCCTTGAACCCAGCCCTTGACTCCAGTGCACCATTCTCACTCTTCTTGCTTTTCTTAAATATGCCTGCGACCGCTAGACCTGTAATGTAGTCTACAGACATAAATACAATTAGTGTTATTAGTGCGTCGCTCCAGCCTCCAAACGCCATGGCTACAAATCCTCCTACTGCTCCAACTATTGAATACAAAATATTTGCTCTCATTTTAATCGTCCTTTCTCATCATTCCTACTCTGCCAAATCGTACTTATCTAAATCAGGGGTAGAAGTATCATACTCTTTCTGATACTTGCCATCAGCGTCAACCCAATAATACAGATCCTTATCAGCATCCTTTATATATACACTTCTTGCAAGTACTCCACTTTGAGTAAGATAGAAGTCTAACCCATCAATGTTTACCCACTGCTCACTGAGCATAGCACCATCGGCAGGATTCATATAGTACCAGTCTTCTCCCTGCTTAAACCAGCCTTTAATCATAAAGCCCTTTTGGTCAAAGACGTACCAACGACCATTTATGTATGCCCACCTGCCTGCAATAATACTCTGTGGTGTGTCGGCATACCACCACTGTCCGCTCTCAGACACATTCCAGCCAAGCGGATATTCTACCTGTGCAGGTTTAGTCTTCCCCGCTTTCTTACCGTCCTGTAGTGTTATAGCGGTGTGGTGGAACTCATATAAAAGTATGTCTCCGCGCTTTAGATATTCATCTGATAGCAAGTACTTAGGTGCGGTTAAGAGTTCAAATTCTCCCGTTCTAAGTAGTGCCGCTGCCTCATTGCCTGTGTAGATGTCTCCTGATACTCTTATGCCTGCGGCATTTACACATACGGATACAAGAGCACTGCAATCGGTCTCGCAAACTGTTTTTACATCTTCTATCTTCCAGCCGTTGGCCTTGCAGAGACTATATAGAGTGGTTCTCTGATTTTGGTCGTATCCGATATAGTCGTTTTTGCAGGCCTTTTCCATGGCAGCGGCTATCTTCTCTGCTATACTTGGATTCTTTGCCCTTAAAACTTTGTTCCACGGGCGGTTGTACCACTCGCGGATTAAAACCTCTCTTCCGTCCTGATCTCCGGCAGCGCCACCACTGTATCTTCCTCTTTCATCTCTGCTTGCTTGTCCAATTTTAATCATAAACTCAACCTTTCTTGCAATAAAAAAGCACCCTTAATAGGTGCTTTAAAATACTTATGAAATCTGCTGTCTTAACGCTTCCTGTAAAACTTGTGAAAAGTTTATATTTCTTTCAAGCGCCGCCGCATTTAACCATGCAGGCAATGTTACTGTTCTGTTTACAGATTTATTCACATTTGCATTTCTAATACTTGGCATATAAACGTCCACCAACACAGCTCTTTCATTATCCCCTAATTCTAGATCGCACAACCTACTTGCAGGTGGTATAGGTTCTCCGTCCTCTTCAAGACCGTTAAGTACACACCCAAGTAAATCTCTGGCGGATAAAAGTGCATCCTTTTCATCCTCACCACTTGTAGCACAATCTAAATCCGGAAATGTTACTGCTATCTCTTTTCTGTCCTCGTATGTAAATATAGCAGGATAATAATATCTATCAACTTTCTTCATATAGCTCTCCTTATATAAAAATATGTAAATCATCAAGAGGGAAGCCCCCCGTCAGGGTTATTGAAACTTTAACCCTGACTGTCTTTCAATGCTTCTAAGCGTTTTAAGTGGTATATCCTTGTCCGGATGCTTAACAGTTGTTCGCCCTTTTTTAGTTGGATGTTTGAACTGTAAGTGACTTGTTCCGGTTTTAGGTAATTCATACCAACCATCTTCTTTTAGTATTTTTATCACTTCCCTTGATGAGTAACTTTTCATTTCTTACCTCCTTATGACTATACAATAACACATATAATTATATTTGTCAATAGGAATTACACATATTTTTATATTTGTTGTGTCTACATCATTAAATACTCATCAGTTTTCATGAACTCCTCAACTGCTGTTCTGTACTTCTCCGGAACTTCATCTATTGTCATCAGCCCATACTTGATTCGTGATGCATAAAATCTAACATATACTTTCATTTTCTTCTTACTCATTGCCTTCTTCCTCCTCATCGCTGTTCATCAGTTCAAGCATCATATTTGATAGGGCATCTATACGACCTGTCAAAGTGGCTTCTACTTGCTCTACTTTATCCATTGCCCTGAACATGAGTAGAGCTTGTATCTGTGTAATAGCTCCAAGCTCATTTTTTATAAAGGTAGTAGTGATGCCCTGCAGCTTCAGACCTGTTACAGTATCCTCGCCGCCGTCACTTTGCACTGTCATGATTACAGTGTTTGCATCTGTAAGCTTGTCCTTAAGCTCATCAAGCTTTGCAAAATTATCAATTATTGTGACAAAAGTATCGCCGTAGTGCGTCGAGAGTTCTATCTCTGTTTTATCTTTTAATATCAATTTACTCATTCTTAGCCTCCTAATTAATTAATTCTATATCTGTAAAAGTTACATTTCCTGCAATGCTTGCACCATTGTAGTCAGAGAAAGGCACTGCACATAATGCAATAAAAACATCCGTATTTATTGCTGATGTATCTATCACAAACTCGTATACTCCACCATCATATATCTGCGCCTGATAGTACCTATGTTCCTTACTCGCATTAGCAAGAATCTGTCTTCGATTAGCTGCATTATACAGTCCGACGAACACTTCAACTCCAGCGGACCTACTAGCATTAGTTGAGTTGCTCGTAACATCTAATCTATACTTTACTTTTATTTGCTTAAAAAAAGTCATCAGTATTGCTCTATCTAAAACAAATCCAGCATAGTTATTGAAAAAATGATAATTGTTTGATCCAAGCAAACTTATAGTAGTACCACCATCATATCGTGCGTAATTATGTACAGATACAGACCTGTCTCTTAATATATTAGCCTCTGGAAAGTCCTTGTCCGCCACTCCCCCTACATAAATTGTATTGAAAGTGGCATTCCTAAAAACCGGTCTTCCGATCCTATAGTCTGGAAGTCCTCCGGGTACACCGAACATATTTACACCCTCACGAATATTTTCAGAGAGTACATATGGGGCAGGTAAAAACACATAATTAGCTCCTTGAATGAAATGCCCATTTGGAATCTTAGTTACAATTCCTCGTCCTCTATTAGCACCTGTAGTATCATCCCAAGCGAATCCGTTGTTATCTACTGCACTTATTACATCTCCAGTGCTACAAATCCAACGGGGTATTGCTCCCTCAAACTTAACGCCGTGCACAGAAGTTGCTGTCTGCCATTGCAACACAGAATCCGCTCCTGCTGTACCTAAATTAGTTGCGTCGATACAAGTATGGGGATGACCATCACCTCTGTAATAGTAGCCATTACCATATGGTAAATCTATATATAAAATAGGATTGTTTTTATCAGACCAGCTGTCAATCCCATATGTTGTAGATTTGTTGATTCTATAGTTGCTATCCTGAGTATTGACCATTTTAATTTGACCTTGTTCTTCACAAGTCCTTGTATCTGACAAGGTTTTCTCTGGATGGTAGTTTACAGCACTCTTTGCAAGTGCTGGAGATACTAAAACATATGGCTTCCATTGTCTATTTCCACCCATATGATAATACCCCTCCTCAATTCTAACAACATATCCACCATCTGGTTGATACATAAACATTTCTGTACAGTCTGGACCTCTATATCCTCTAACCGGTATTCTGCCTCTAACACCTGATACTTGTAGTGTGTCAAGCATTTTGTTAGCATCTAAATGAATACCGTTAGCCAATACAGCATATGGAATACTGACATAAGGTTTCCACTGGTCTACTTGTGCATAATAACCCTGTTCAATCCTAGCAAAATACTTACTCTCCCAATAGGCATCTCCAAATTCTACAGTAACCATTCCATTTCCACGGTTTATCATTTCACCTTCTACTATTTCATCATCACTGTCTGATGTAATTGTTCTATATCCTTGTAAAACTTGAGCTTTGCCGGCAGTCACATCATCAGATGTAACTCCTCCTGTGCCTCCTGCCATCAAAATTGCATCAGCCATATTACACCTCCTTCACGGCAAGATAAAAGCTTCTTTGCGGCTTTTTCCTAAAGCAAATCAACTCTATGTATCCGTCATAGACTACTGCCTTATCAAGGCAGCTATATGCTTTCCATAGCCCTTTTATAATTATCGCATCTGATATTCCATCTTCAAGCTTATGACTGACAATAGGGATATCATTTGCTTTAATGCCGGCAATATTTATTCGCTGTTTAAATATCGTAGTACCTTCCCAGCCGCCTACCGGAACTTCTACAACCGTCACCTTTTTAAGCTTTTGATTTATCTTGTTCTCTATATTCTTTAAGCCTGTATCAAATGTTATGACATCTACATATACTCCACTTGGTATGCTATATGTAAAATTTATCTCACTTGCTCTATCAATAGTAAGATAAAATTCTATTATGATAGTTACAGGAGCACTTGTCCTATCCGCCAAAAAGTCAGGATTTATAGCAGTAGCAATTGCGATTAGCGTTTCTTGATTGCCCACCTTGCCATATATCCCGACTTCCTTTATTTGATATCCCACATTTACATTTTCATTACTTACTGTGGCATTTATCTTTAAGACATTGCCATCTACTGATGCTGCAGATATATTAAAAGTATTTTTATATCCCACAAGCTCTGTAAGTGTTCTCAAGTCCTCACTGCCTGTATATGTACCATCTCCTATCTTTATGCTTGAAAATTCTAAGTTTTCACCATTTATAGCTCTATTTATAATATTGATACCTGCATTTGTAATTACAGGCGTATTAAATCCCGCCATCTTTTACCTCACTGACTGTATAGTTACACTTTGCACAAGGCCTCCGATATAAACTGCAGCTTTTATATCTATTATTCTCTCTACTGCTATCAATGTCGCACTGGCATTTTTAATCTTTTTTATAATCTTAGTAAGCTCCTGCAGTGCTTCCGTATCACTCGATCCGCTTGTAACTATTTTAAAGCTGCCCGGTACTCCATTAAACTTATCCCATTCAATCACTTCACCATTTCCAAGTACAGTCTGCACTACAGCTCTTATGCTTGCCTTAGTGCCGGCTTTTTTATATAAAGCTATTGCAGACTTTACAAGCTTTCTTTTTGTCTCAATATCCATATCTGAAGTATAGTAAGGAATATCAAGCTCAATTGCTCTCAAATCAAGCACCTCTTCACTCAAATTATCAATGCCAGATATAACCATACTTTTACTTAATGAGTGAAAATATTTATTAAGTATAGTACTTACTGCATAACTGAGAGCAAGTACTTCAGGATCCGACTTGAATTTATGTGGCAAAACATCCACGATATGAGAGTTAAAAATATCAATCACTTTCAAGGCCTCCATATGTGATATTTGATGACTTCAATATTGCTATATGTGCATCATCTACACTTATAAATGCTGGTTCAACTATTTCTACTCTCTTTGCTCCTGCATTTACTATCATACTTACAAGCATGGAAGGATTTACATCCCTACCTATTCTTTCACTTTGATATCTCTTAAAATCTTCTATAGCTTTAGTAACTGCTGCTTGAATGTTTATAACATTGGCTTTGTCACTGTCATTTATAAAGTACTTTAGATTTACATTATAGTTGGTATCAAGTGGTGCATTTACTTCTACAACATCTGTCAAAGGCTTTCTATCATCGCTTGACAGATACTCTTTAAGTCCTCTACAAAATTCAGTATCTGGCTTTTCTCCACCCTTTAGAACAACTCTTATATCTACAACCCTAGGTGACGGATTCGTTACCCTTACATCAGATATGAGGCTTGAATAAGCTTTTGTATGATACTCATATGCACCAATCGGACCTGCTACTGAATATGTAGAGCTTGCTAAGAATATTCTTTCTCTCAGAGTTTCATCATTTTCTATATCCGCTCCATACTCTGTAGCATTTATATTTGATATGCTCTCAATATAAGGAATACTATCAACTAGTATTTTAATCTTACCTACTCCAATATCATTATATTTACTGCCAACCTCTACACATTCACAGTCAATATCTATATGATCTTTTCCTGCTACAATCTCAGTAAATTTAGTTGTTCTAAAATATATATTTCCATCTGTTATCCTGGTATTTTTAGGAATTGGAATATTTGATGTTTGTATACTTGATAATTTAAATCTAATCTTACACTTGCTAGGCTCTCCCTTTTTCCTTTCAATACCAAATGCAACAGCCATATTGTCTAGGTACGGTCCATTTGAGTATTTTAGAAGATTCATTTTACCCATATTGTCAAGCCACATAAATCCCTGGAATAATTGCAAGCATATAGCATTTAATATAAATCTATATGGTGATACTTTAGGTAATGTGTATTCATTATTGCCGGTTATCCGCTTGTATTCATTTTCATATTCTTTTATAAGTTCTTCCATCAAGCTTTCAAGTCTCAGATCATCAATAAAACTTACATCCGGTACTCTCTCAAACATCTTCCCTCCTTCCAAGTTTTATCAATACATCAAGCATTGATATGTCTTCACCTTCTTTAAAAGAAACTTCTATCACTTCTACTTCCGGTATGTACTTTTCAACTTTATCAAAAATATCTGCAGTAATTATCTCTTTTGAAATATCAATACTTTCAGATATCACACTTGAATCAAGCCCAACCCGCCTATCCAAAGGAATTGTGCCTTCATAAGTACTACACAAGGTCCGTATCGATGTTAAAAGCTCGGTATCGATACTGCTATCTGTCGTAAAATCCACTTTAATATTCATTAATGATACTCCGTAAATGTTAATGTGATATCAGCTTCCGATATAAACCCATCTCTATATACTACATTGTAGGCTTCACTTATCTTTGTCAGATTGAATTTATAATTTGCAATCCTTTTACCACCAATCACTATATAATTTGCTCTGCCAATCTTTAATGCACTTTCAAGTTTCTTAATAGTCTTAGTGATATTAACTCCCAAAAATGCATTTAAAGTGATATCAAGCGTAATCGTTTCAAGGTCTGCTCCAAGAAATTCTCTTTTTGGCTTTCCAAATGTCGGAGTATGACTTGCCCACCTTGATGAGACTTCTCTATTAAGCTTTTTAAAAGTAAGCACTTTGTCACTTGACACCGAAAACACAAGATCTTTTCCCCAGCTTCCAAGTTTTCTCATGATCACCTTCTTTCTAAAGCTTCTACACGCTTTATAAGATTTAAAAGCATTGATACATTTATACTTCCTGCAGCTGCTTTCAATGTTATATCCGTACCATCTGAGCTTATCATTGTATTGTCAGACAGTTCTTCATAATACACATTCTGACCTGACATCTTAGGAACATTTGCATCATTAAAAACTGTACCAAGCACCACTGCTGCATTAGTACCGTTACTAAGATGTGCTACAAGTATTGACTCACCTACCTTAGGCATCTTATATCGGCTATTACTAAGTACCGGCATAATACTTGTTACCATGGCGGTTCTATCCTCATAGTAGACAGATATCATTCCTTTTTCATAATCAATACTTGATACTTTTCCTATTCTGATTACATCATTCATGAATCCTTCTTTCCACCCGGTATATTCAGCTTCGTTCCTTCCAAAATCCAGTGACCGCTATCTGAATCTTTCTTTCCATGTCTCTTTGCTTCCTTCTCGATCACATCCTTGTTGGCTTCATATATTTCTCTCATCTTCACACCCTTACCCAAATACTTCTTTGCCAGGTTCCAAAGATTGTCACCCTTTTTCACTGTATATTCCATTCCATCTGCTGCACTGTTATTTTCTGTAGAAGTATTTTCTTTTTGACCATCTTCTTCTCCTCCCACTCCTATCCTGGATACAACTTTTCTAAGACTTAAACTTTGTCCATACCCATTCCCGGATATTGTATGAGTAACTCTTGTTATAAAATATTTACCATCTATCTCACCACCGAATCCAAACAGATCCACGCAATTTGTAGCCACTACTACCATAGGCTCCACAAGTTCCAGGCTAATCGTTATTAAATCTCTATTTGAGGCATTTACTTTAGCTATTGCCTTTTTCATTGCATCTGCCTCATCATCTGCAGATTCATTTATATATAAAAGTCTGTCACTCTTACCGACTGTAACAGAAATTGTTTTATTATCTTTAGAGTTTGTATATGAAAAAACAGCACCGGTATAAGTTCCTAAAATGCTGTTGTTATAACTCCATTGAGTACATTGTATAGGACTTATTTTAGCTATAGTATTCTTGTCCTCATATTTTGCAACATCATATATTACAGCCTTTGTATCATATACTTTTAAGCTTAGTCCGTATTTTTCGCAAAGTGATTTCAAAAAAGCTGAATCAGTCTGATTTGACTGCTCCAGCTCTTTTATCTTATCTTCTACTTCACTATCATAAACTAAGTTAAGGTTTGATGCATTTGTAATCTCTGTTGCTATCTGCTTCACCGATACATCCTTCCATATCTTTGATTTAGGCGTAATGCTAAATTCATTTTTAATAGGTTTTATAGTAGCATTGATCTGACATATTAGCGGACTTGATGATATTGAAAAGTCATCCACTGCAAATGATCCACAGTCAATCTTATTCTTTTTATTATTCTCATCAGTCCAGGCTATTTTAGCTGCTATCTTATCATTCAGCTTAGGAGTCCAGCCGTTCGCCCATCTTTTATCCACATTGTCAATAGTAATACTGATATTGTCTGCATTATTTTCAGCTTCATCAACATAGGTAAAGCTCTCTACAGTACCTATATTGCTTGCTTCTCTGCCCTCATATACCAGGCTTAAATCTGTATATCTTGCCATTACTTTCTCCAATCAGGTAAAGAGCTACTCACATCTTCATGCAGCTCAGGTATCTTTACTCTTTCGCCACCGCCGAAAACAAAGATATGCATCAAGTCCTTATTCGCATTCATTAAAAGCTCAATTCTAAACTCATCCTCATAAATTTTAAAGGAGATACTATCCCAAGTATCTCCCAACTCTGCTATATATATTCTATCTCTCATTTATGTAAAGCCCAATCTCCTATTATCTTTTACATATCTGTCGAACATCTTTTTAAACTCTTCAAAGCTGAGTTCATTAACTCTTTGAACTTCTTCAGCCGTAGTACCGGCAGAAAAGTTTTGTACAGGAGAGAAGTTCACTACAACGTTACTCCCGGATGTATCTGTACCCTCAAGTTTCTCCAAGCTTCCACTTGCCTTTGACTTGCCATCAAGGGTACCAAGTATCTCTCCGGCTCTTTGCCATAAAGATATTGCTCTAGGTGATCCATCAAGTGGAATTGCAGCCTCAGGTCCGTCCTCTGCGAAAGTGGCCAAGGTAGGCTTTTCAATAATCCCACCGCTTGCATATGCTGGTAGTCTTGCATATGCCGGTAAGTCATAAATTCCTTTTGCCTTCTGACTTAATGTTCTATTGCTTATCGAACGTATAGCCTCATTCCTAGCCCCATTACTAAGTACATTTGGACTTACATTATATGTGGCTTCAAGATTAAACTTTGCTACAGCTTTGATTGGAGATGCCATCGCTGACTGTACAGAATTATTTATCTTTCCATACACTATATTACCTGCTTGATCCAGTACTCCACTTGCCTGCAATCCATTCAAAAGGGCCTGTGGTATCTCTACTCCCTGCTTTTGCATTGTGCTAAGTATCTCTGCATAGTTCGGATCATTCGCTATCTTTTCACCGTACAAATACCAAAGACTTGATTCGTCTCCTGCAAGAGCTCCTACTGTAGCCGCTTCGTGTAGTGCATTTGCAAGTTCATCAGGTATTTGTAATCCCGCCTTCTTGTAGCTCTCTGCAATCGCGTTCATCTTTTCCATGTCAGGCTGTAACTCTTTATACAGCTGTGACATGGCTTCTTTAGTAGCCGAATCAACTTTCATTCCGTCCAGCAAACTATCTTTAATGCCTGTGAATGCTATCGCACCTTGCTCTTTAAGTGCATAAAGGTTTCCTTCGTTGTTTATTGCATTGTTTACTACATCATTCAGCTCCGGCATCAAATCCTGCATTTCTGTAGAATATGAATCCTTAATATTCTTAGTAAGTGAGCTTACAGCCATTCCTATAGTCTTACCTTGATTATCAAGTATGCTGTTGATAATAATGTCATACTGTCTGTTAAACTCACCCTCTGATAAAAATCCGTCCTTGTACTGTGCGTGTAAACTTGCAAGTGCTTTTTCCTGACTCTCCGAGAAAGTGGCCATTGCTTCATTCGCTTTCTCAGTTGTTTTAGATATGATATCCTTAAAGCTTTCAGGCGTAAGATTACCAAGACCTGAAGCATTGATAACATCAAAAGAAGACTGCAGATTGTCATTTGCCAACTTGGCCTTCATATCCGCCATCTGCTTTTCAAGTTCCTCAAGATGTTTAGCCTCATCTATATCAAGTATTCCGTCATTGAATGCATCATTGACTGCAGTTTTCATCTCCTCACCCAGTTTGTCAAGTTCAGAGTACACTGAAGTATAGTAATTATTAAAAGAAGCTCTTATACCTTCCATGTTCGGATTATCTCCAAGTATAGAAGCAAGATTCATATCCATCCCGTACTGTTCGCTTGTTACAGATTGTTTCAGAGAAGAGATCATATTCTCAACGCCATCTTTATATGCAGCATTGTCTTCATCACTAAGCTTAATGCCCATGCCTACTTGCCAGTTGAGTTTTCTGACCGCACTTAGACTATTTGTGAAGCTATCCATAGATTTAGTTGCTTCATCAAATGATTTCATAGCAGTTCTTACACCCTCAAGTGACTTACTGCTTACAAGCCTGTCTGCAACAATGTCAACTTCTTTCATTGATAAAGATAAGTCACCAAAATGTTTACTAAGGCTTCTGTTGCCTGCTTCTACTCTCATAGCTTTAAGAGCTGTAGTTACTCCTACTATTGCAGATACAGCCAATGCTCCCACCACAATAGCTCCTGTGACAGGATTTGAAAGTGCCATTGTTATAGATGAAATTCCACTTGCTATCTTATTCCCGATTACAACGGCTTTTAATGTAGCATAGCCTGCTGCCATACCTGATAGAAGTCCAAGGATTACACTTGAGTGTTTCATTGCGAACTTGCCGAACTCAATAATGCCTTTTCCTGCACCTTCCATCTGCTTAAGGCCTTTAGACAATGCTCTTCCTATGTTCTTAGCCAATCCGCTCTTTATGATATATGCATTCAAATCTTGAATGGATTTGGTAAATATCTGCACGCCCTCTCGCATAGGGCCTTTAGAATCTTCATACACTTGTATGGCCAATCCTTCCAATGCACTTTGAGCAAGTTTTACATCACCCTGCAAATTGTCAAGTCTTGTATTGGCCATATCCTCCGCCGCACCGTCAGCATTCTGTATGGCTGATGTAAGCTTATTAAAATCTTCCTCTGAAGAGTTCACTATCGCAAGAAGACCTGTCATACCCTGTTTACCTGCAAGCATATTAGCAAGTCTGGCCTTTTCCGCCGCACCTGTTCCATACATGCTTGTCATAAGAGTTTCCATTTTTTCAATGTACTCTCCTTCTGAAATCTCTCCGTTTTCAAGTCCGTCACTGATTGTCTGTAGGTTTTCTCCAAATTCTTTTGCACTTAAGTTTCCACCGGCAAATCCTTTTCTTAAGTTTTTCATTATGTCCATGAACGAAAGCATATTTCCGCTGTCATCAGTCAATCTGACTCCAAGTGTCTGCATTGCCGCAGCCATTTCTTTTGTAGGCTTAGTCATATTTGACAATATATTTTTCATGGCTCTACCCGACATACCGGCTTTAATTCCCTGATTTGCCATGAGACCTAATCCCACAGCTACATCTTCAACCTTATATCCAAGAGCACCTGCCACAGGAGCAACATATTTGAAAGACTCGCCAAGCATAGCCACGTTGGTATTTGAGTTGGAAGATGCTGCAGCAAGTACATCAGAAAAGTGTGCCGAATCGCTTGCCTTAAGTCCAAAAGCTGTAAGTGCATCAGTAACTATATCTGAAACCATTGCAAGGTCCTCACCTGATGCTGCAGCCAGATTCATGATACCTGATATACCCTGTGTCATATCTGCAGTCTTCCATCCTGCCATAGCCATATATTCAAGTGCCTTACCTGCTTCTGTAGCACTGAACACCGTCTTAATACCCATCTCTTTAGCTTTTTCACTAAGAATATCAAGCTGTGCTTCACTTGATCCGCTTATAGCCTGTACAGTCTTCATCTGTGCTTCAAAATTAGATCCCATTACAGTAGCAGCACCGGCAAGTCCGGCAGTCACACCCGCTACCACCTTGCCTATAGTCTTCATACGGCTTTCAAACTTTGACAGACCACCCTCAATATTACTTATAGCCTGCTTGGTAGCATTACCCAAGGAGGCATCTACTCTACCGCCAATCTTTATCCTCATCTCATATTCTTTTTTACTGGCCAATTTCACTCACCTCCTCAACTATTTCTATAAGCTCCCTCACAGGCATATTCATAAAATATTCCATACTTGTATTAAGTCTTATTGACAATCTTATAGCTATCTTTCTTACTACCCTACCGTCATTAGGGCTGATGCCCACTTTTATAAAAAACGTATAGCCTTATACTTAATCTTTATGACTTCTTTTATAGGCAAATATTCAAAGAACTCAACCGGAATCCCTGTAGCTCTGCTTACTAAAGACATAATAGTTTTTATATTATATTCACCATTTACACTTGTAGATAGGCCGTTACCATTATCTAATGATTCTATAAGATCAATGCCCTTTAGATTTTTCATATTAGAGATATCTACACTTGTATATTCCTTGCCTTCCCATTTGTATGGCTCATCAAATACAATTACTGCGGTATCATTCTTTTCTACGACTTCAATATCTTTTTCTAATTCTTTACTCATCTTTTCTCCTATCATCTGTCTTATTCCATATCGGTGATATCACCACTATGCTTATACAAAAAAGTCAGGCATCTACAGACACCTGACTCAAAACATTAAATATAACTTCTTATATCCTCAAGTACGTCAACTCCATTGATTACGCACTTAGAGTTAAGCTTATCAAGCTCAATGACATTGCTGCCTGCCACATCAATCAGATAGTATGCTATAGATATAGTAACTGTAGCGGTCATCTGATCATTTATCTTGACACTTCCAGGGGAGAAGTTTTTTACAAAACCTATTACCATTACTCTCATATAACTCTTGCCTATTGAAGCACTGGCGTTCTCAAGAGTTTGATATGCTCCTCTTAAAGTCAGATCTACAGTCTCTCCCGCCTTGAAAATCTTAAAAATATCTTCTGTAAGACCTCTAAATTGTATCTCTATATCCATGTTTTCATATGCACCTACAACAGGAATATCAATAGTTCCTGCTATACCTGCACCACTTACAGATGAAGTTATCGCATTCATGTCAGGCAGTTTCACTTCATCTGTTACGCCGATCAGTCTATCTGAACCTGCATACACGTTAAAATTATTTATTACTGTTGGAAAACTCATTAGTTATTACCTCCCAATGCATTCACAATCATATTAGGATCAAACGAAATCTCGTTTTCTATATACTCCGTCGGAATAAATGGAGCTATCTTCTCCTTAAACTTAATTCTTCCTGCAAGTATAGATTCTCTCGGATTGTCATCAATGCTGAATTCCATTTTTATTCCTGCAAAGTCTCCCCTTGCTACAATGCTGTTACCGAACATATTCTCAGCATCCAGAAATGCTTCAATTATCTTATAGCTTGTAGGATCATCAACCGCATCAATAAATCTTGTTATAAATCCGTTTGCATACCAGTTAAAGGATCTCCTTATTGCAATCCATCTGTTTTTAGGATCGGTATCATCCGGATAGGCCATAGTGTTATTACCCCAAGCACGTAATCCTACTTGGTTTATAACCGTTACTACACCTACTGCATTCAAAGTATTACCCTGCTCTTCATCAATAAGCACCTCGCTGCCATCTGCAAGACAAGCGCTCTCGACATTCAAAGGTTTATTTGAAGGATACTTACTAGGAATATTATCATTCTTAGTATCAATATAAGCGCACAAAGCCCCAAACATCGCAGAGTAGGAAATTACTTTCTTTTCCACCTTCACGCTTGGCCATAGTCCAATTGCAAAAGGTGACTTGATACCAAGATCAGCCTTAGCCTTCGGAACATCTGTGTACTTCTTTACCGTACTTGAAGATATATCTATCAGAGCCATAGCCCTGAATTTTCCGTTCAACTCCTCACATTTTGCGACAAGAGCCGTTGCAACAAGCGGATTATATGAATATCCCGGGGCAAGCAATGTACCCGGCACAATTCCAAGCTTAGGGAATACACTCTTTATAAGTTCAATACCTGTACTCTCTCCTGTAGAATCACTGTAACCGCCAACTATATCATTAACTGTAACTAGACTTGGATCTATTTTCTCGCCGCTTACCTTAAGCTGTGTGGCATTATATGCACTGCCTGTAGACAATAGTGATATTACAGCCTTTCCTTCATCATTGAAGCTTAATATATAGTCGGTATCGGCAACCAATGTAGCTGCAGCATTCTTTACCACCAACTTATCAAGCAAAAGGCCTGTATCAGGATGTATAGCCTGCTTATTTACAACATTGACAGTGCTTTCCGCTACCGTCTGCTTATGCTTCTTTGGATCCAGTACATTGATAAAAACTACAGGGCTTATCTTAAAATGCTTGAAAGAAGCATAAGCAGACTGACATAGAGTGTACTTATCCATCTCATCACTGTATCCAAGCTTTTGTACGCACTCATCAAAGCTGTTGCAAAGCACAACCTTGTTTGTCTTAGAATATGGATCCTTTGTAAGGTTTACCGGTGCACATCCTACTACAACCTGAAGTCCTGCAGTACCAAGCAGTGGCTTACTTACAGGTGTAGCACCCTCTTTTACCCTTATACCATGATTATAAGTTGTCATTTATCTCCTCCTTTGCTCTCATATAGAGATTATAAAGAGCACTTCCTTTTTCTTTTACCTCTCTAAAAGCCTTTGCAAAATCGCTAATCGGTATAAAAAGTGCCCTTATCGTATTATATTTATTTGAAAACTCCTCAATACTTTCAGGAACATTTCCGCTGAATGTATCAAATTGCTGTATAACACCGCTTACTTTCGGCCCTACATAGACCACATTGGAGAGCCTCTCACGCTTAGTATTTATTAAGGCTGCATCACTTTCTGTATTATCTTCTATAACCTCTTTTGGTTCTTCTGCAGCGTCCACTTTTGGCTCTTCTTTTACAATGTCTTCCTTCTTCCCATCCATTATGTGTATTCATCCTCTCTCACTACATCTATACTTCTAAATTTCAAATCCATACCACCAAAGCTATACGGATACTCATCCTCTTCATTCATCGTAAAGTCTATATCAGCACAAAGAGAAAAAGTCTTTAAATGTCCAACTTTTAAAAGTTCCTGTCTTATTCTTTCCATTACACCCAACACATCCATGGATGCAGTATATCCTTCCTCCGTATTCATTATTCCTATCAGAAGTATTACTCTAATCTTGGCCGTATCACTTCTATAGTCCTTTGGAAATGTACCTCCAAGTACTTTTATAATTAGATACGGAATCGGGTTCATATCTTCATCATCACGCTTTGGAGGTAAGCTCTGCTTATATATATTTATCTTTACCCTTTTTCCATCCGGACTTTCAAAGTACATTTCATCCAATATAGGATGCAGAAAATCCTCAAGTTCTTTATAAATATCAAAAACTGTCATCTTTCACTTCCTAAAAGTTTCTCTATTTCCACATCAATATTCTTTTGCAGTACATCATCGATCATAGAACTTGCCTTAAGATATCCGTGTTCACCTGCAAGCATGTTTGGAACCGGTACAGCATACAAGGCCTTAAGTGCCATATTATGCTTTGTTATACCTTTGCCTCTTCTATTCCTCATCCTCTTGCCCGGTGTTCTCTCAACCAGCGTTGTGTGGCCGCTCTTGAAAGTTGTCACAAACGCTTTTATATCTGCAGTCTGCATCTTTTTAAATGAGCTTGATTTCAAAACTTTAGCTTTAAAAGTCCTTGGTCTTCTACCGTTCTTTCTTGTAGCGGTCTTTGGTGATACCTTAAACTTATATAGCTCTCTGCTGCCATCCTTAGATATAATTTCAGCTACAGGGTTCTTTCCTGTAGCTGTTTTTACCTTCATAGCATTATTAAATCCTCTAAGCCCCAAATCCGTAGTGGCGTATTCGGAATTGGACTGCTTTGCAAGCAGTTTCTTTGCTTCCTTCGCTGTCTTATTCACAACTTTAGCAAGGCCTTTATCGGCATCTTCCCCAAGATACTTAAGAGTATGCTCAAGTCTCCTCCAGTCATTTTCATCAACTCTTACTTCAATATCCATCAGTGCACATTCTTCTCAAGTGTAATGACAAATACTCTTTCTTCCTCTTGTGCATCCTTGACCAGATATTCCACATTATCAAGAAAAAGTATTCTACCTATACTTGGAAGCCTTTTAAACTCATCCTTAGACACATATATAAGCAGCTCTCTTATATAGATTCCATCTATAAATTCCTTTTCTCTACCCTTGTTTCGTTCGTTCAACTCATATTCATCAATGATAATGTTGTATTCCTTACCGTCAATATTGTGAGTAGAAGCAAACTCATCAAGGTTTAAGAAAACCTTAGATATATCATCATTAAGAGCTTCCATAAACTCATTCATTATTTTACCCTGCTGCCTCTTCCAATAGGCTTGGTGCTGACATCTTCCTTTACTTCATCCGATGAATCTTCCTCACCAAATGGAAGTTCTTCAGATTGTCCTTCTTCTGAAAATTCCTCAGTATTTACTACTGCTTGGCTGATTACATTTCCTTCATCATCAACACATTCTGCAGAATCATTTGCAACAAGTTTTTCCAAATATTCAACATCCGATGTCATTACAAAATCACCCGGAGCATACATATGCCCCAGGTACAGAATATACCTCTTTGCTCTATACTTCATACTATCCCAGCCTTACTCTTGCAATACTATCTCCGGCAAGCGCCTTGGCTACAGTATAACCTACCCTCGGATTACTGCCTGCAGTGGCCGTAACACCATCATCAGAATAATATACAAGCTTGCCTGCCTCTATAGCTTCTCCGGATTTCTTAGTAATATCATATACGCCACTGATACTCACAGCTCCAAGTGCTTTCACATCAATATCACATGCTGCAATGCCTACAAGATCTCCGATTTTTACCACTGAGCCTGCCTCAATTTTTGCATTCGTCTCATTTATATAATTGATTGTATAACCGGTATTTACATACGAACCTTTATTTGCCATACTCTCTCCTTTCTTTAAGCCAACGGATCAGCTATAGTTACTCCCTTATTTCTTACAATACCTCTATGATTCATCACAGTAACGCCTACATCAAAATAGATGTCCCATACAAATCCCAGTGTTCCCGGATTTTCCATTCTTCTGATAGTCGGAACCTGCTGACCGTTAAGGAAATCCACCTCAATAGCATTTATATCTGCCGCATCCGCCATCAGATACCATGGTGCAGCGCCTGTTCCTGACAGTGCATTAAGAGTTGCATCCTCTACAATCTGGATATTGTTTCTAAGCTGATATAAAGGGTTTGCCGCCTGTGTATTATCCGTTGTATTGATACTCGGAGAGTTGAAAATCTTATACAAATCCATAGCATATCCCACAGGAGCTACTATTGTTCTAGGATTTACTACAATGCTTTGCCCAAACTCATCCTTCTGTGTTGCCAACGCCAATATCATCTTGTTGATAACTTCAGCACTCGGAGCTGATCCGGTAGCTAAAGAGTTCTTATGACTTGCATCAAACAGCGGTAATCCGTCATAAATAACCACATCATTGTATAGTGCGTTATATACCATCTGATTGATTGTAGTCTTTGCACTTCTTGCATATCGTGCCGGCACTGTAGTAAGGAAGCCTATATCATCATTGATAAAGGCCTGTCTGCTCATAGAGAACTGCCTTGCAAATGTCTTAAGCTGGCGCTTAGGCTTGGCCATATCCTTAGGTACATCCGCCTCGATCTCTCCGTTCTCCGATACTTCCTTGAACGTGCCAGCCGGGCCTGTTACCCAGTAGTTGTCATGTGCCTTAAAATCCGATAAAGAACCAATCTTTACAAACTTCTCAAACGTTGTAGGAGCAAGTGTATACTCATCCTTATAAGCTTTATTGATAGCTGTATCCATGATAGCCGGGAATGCAGATGTAGGATTGTAAAATCCTGCTCTTGTAACCTTGTCATACACCTCACTTGGAGACATTCTCATAAGAGTATCTAAATTCTCACCATCCTGTGCCATAGCATGAATAGCCATGTCTCTTAGAGACATACTCTTAAAATCATTTGCACCTGCTGCAGGCTTATCAACATATAGACCGCTTTTTAGAAGCATACCGTCCGCTACAGCTCTGGTATACTTATCTCTTTCATCAGTCTTAACCTTCAAATTAACATCACCGCTTGGCTGAGCCGTTACAGGTCTTTTCTCACTTTTAAACTTTTGTATAGCAGCATCCTTCACAGCTTCTATGCTTGCTCCATTTGCGATAAATTCAGTCGGATCAAGCTCCATGTCCTTACACAGCTCTACAATCTGCTTACATCTTTCTCTTTCAATCTTTAAGCCATCTACATCTCCCTCTGTAGAAGCAGCATCAATAACAGTCTGCATACTGTCAAACTCTCTTTGCTCCTCAGAGTTCAAGTTCCTACCTTCTGCCTTAGCTTTTTCCAAAAGCTCCTGTTGTCTTCTCAATGCATCCTTTGCACCCATAAAAGACTCCTTTCTCATTTTTTTCCAACAAAAAAGCCTGAGACATACGCCTCAAGCTTTCATGAAAGGAACAATCACATCAATAATATCATGTGCTATACGCCCATCTAGCACTTTACCAATATAGCATAAAAAATTGGACAAAAGTGAGACATCCTTACAATCTCAACTTATTCTCATTCATTTTGACTATATTCTCATACATACTTAAATCCGCCATATCCTTACCGTCTGTATTCTCTTCAGATCTACCAACTCCTACAGTCCCGTCTGCAGGTATTGATACTATAGATATCTCATAAGGTGTCCATTTCCTGGCAATGTAACAAGGTCCGGCAAACCCGTCTATAGACTCTTTTCCTGCCTTCACTTCTTCCCATGTATCTATAGAATACCCTACAGATACACCTTTAAGTGTACCGCTTTCCACTTTCTTGTATATTTCATTACTGAAATCATCATCATCAAGTTCTATTACAGCAAGGCCTCTGTTATCTTCCACCCACGCTTTCTTCACCTTGCCTATAACTTTATCCCTGTTATGATTATATAGCACTACACCTATATCATTCAGCCTATCAAGCTGTATTCCCTTATGATCCAGTACTTCTGTATGATCATACCATCTTTGATATGGCTCTTCACTTGAAAAGCTAAGCTCTATAGTCTTAGTATCATCTTCACTTTTTACCTGTCTGATACCGTTTATTGCTATTTCTCTTACAAAATTCTTATCCATTTTCCCTCCTCGAATCTATTCCGTATAGGATATGTCCAAGGTCTATACCCAAATCATTGCCATATGCAATTACTTCAGCCATATCCTCTATTTGCTCTCTCCAGTCTTTTCCGTTCTCTGCTGCAATTTGCTTAAAAGTTTTTTGTCCACTTGCCATACCAAGCCTCATAGCACTTGCTTCTTTAAGTGGATCTATCCACCTTCTTCCTGCCTGTATCCACTCATGTTTAAAATACTTTTCTTTATTCTCTAAAAAATCAGTTATATCAAGCTTTTTAGACAACACTGCACAAGTAATAAAAGCCTCATATATTTCATCTACCAAGTCTCCTAATAACTGCCTATCCTCTGCATATGTGAGGTTATCCTCTATCAATCCTTGTCTTGCACTTGAGTAATTTGTTTGACTCATATCTCTTGTGGTAGCCTCATAACTGAGCCCTTGTCCTGCTCCAAGCAACTGATTTTGAAGCTTTATATAAGATGTTGCATCCGCCGCCTGGCCGTTTGGATTAACAACATCTATACTTTCTCCCGGATTTAATACCTTGATCATACCCGGAGATAACAGCTTTCCGTCATATCCGGCTTGATTATTTGACTTTACTATCCCTCTTCCAAGCTCATCCGCTGCACCTTTTTTTATAAATACAGACATACAAGCTTCAATCCTTTGCTTCACTGATACTGCAGTCATAAATTCAGTGATATCCCTTACCCTAAGCAATGTAGGATTTAGATCACTCATCTCTCTTACTTGAGAAGGCCTTGTCTTTGAGAATACAAATATCATATCTTCAGCTTTTACAAAGTGTGGCTCTTCCAGTAAGTATCCATCCTTACTGTATCTTCTGATATGGTACCCTACAGCTGCTCCATACTCATTCACTTCTACACCGTCCACCACTTTATTTCCCTCATAGTGTGGACTCATAACATCTTTATCTATCTCATCCACCTCAAGACAGGAAAGCTTCAGTGGCAATACTCCATCATCTGTATAACATTTTTGTATGAGAACTCCACCGTCTACTCTCTTTCTTCTCTCAATCATCCTAAGCATTTGAATCAGATTTTGATTCTTAGAAATATCACAGTTCTTTTTCTTAGTCCATACTCTCCACAGTTCTTCAATCTTGTTATTAAGTTCTTCATTATCCGTCCTTGCCTGTAAGGTAAATCCTTCCCCTACCACATTTCTATTGTATGCACTAAGTATTGCATTCATAATATCTGAATTTCTCTCAAGGTCTCTCGCTCTGGCTCTTATGTTATCCCTTGAGAAACTGTCCGTCATTACTGCCGGAGCATTATTCGCAGTCCAGTTTCTATTCATTCTTGACGAATCTGCGCTGTCATAATATCCTGACCTTATTTCATCAAGTCCTGTACGGAAGGCCTGTCTTTTATATGCCCATGCCGGAGAAAAAAATCCAATTATATTATCGAGCCAATTCATTTCTACCTCCTGTCAAATACAGCTACAAAAGTATTACTGAATAAATCAGTACCGTTATCCTCTGAAGCCGCCAATAAATCTTTCCTCATAGCTCTAAGCGTTCCAAGATCCGCTCTTGTCAGAGCTCTTGAACCTATCTTATAACTTTGTCCTGTTCTCAAAATTGATGATATTGCCTTATCAATTTCTATGATTTGCTCCTCATTTGTCATTGGTCTGTCCATTATAACCATCCTCCTTTATTTCCACCTGTAATCCAATCAGATTCAGTATCCTCCGCCTTGGTATTATCTTCACTTGTTTCTTCACAACCTTCTTCTCTTAAGTTCCTCACTCCCAATATCTCAGCCGCACACATGGCATATACTTCACAGTCAAGATAGTGGTTATCTATATGAGAACGCTTTGGAACCCATCTCATCACATTGCCTGCAGTTGTCTTCACCATAACCTTTTGCTCAGAGCTTAATTGATTCGCATAGTTTTCATCACAGTCCTTAAATACCATAAAAGAGCCCGGGCCGTTTTCCTTCTGCAGTCTGACAGCTATAGAGTCCTTAAAAGCACCGCCGTCACATACTACCAACTGCAGCCCATATCCCTTTTTATCCACTCTATTAAATCTATATCTTGAGTCCATAGGGTTTGATGAACCTTTTACTGGTATTGCCCAGTCTCTATTTTCAATACAAAAGTCGTATGTATCATCAGGCCTATATCCGCTATCAATAAGACATAGGGCGACTACCATGTCCACACCGTCTTCACGCTTATATGTGTCATTCATAACTCTTTCAATATCTGAAAAACTTCGTACTTGCCCATGAGTAATATTCTGACTGGTTGTATAAGCTCCATACGCTCTAATCGTAAAATACAAAGAATCCTGCTGCACATCCACACCGCCTACAAGCATTCTTGCCCACTTCGGAACCACAAACTCTTCCAAGTCGGTCTGTCTTTGCAGTACAAGCTTATTACTTGTGGCAATCCTTGTATCTTCCCATGCTTCACCAAGCCATGAGTTGGTAAAGTTCTGAAGCTTCTCCGGATCTTTATAACTGTCTAGGAACTCTTCCACTATATCGGACCATTTAAGAAATACTGAATAAAGAGAACTTATCCAGAATCCTACACTCTTTGCAGCCACTCCATTACCTCTCTTCTTCACCACCCTCCATTCACCGCTTCTAAGCATCTTCATCTTGTCTGAATCTGTAATAAAACAGCCGCACTCCTGGCATACATACTTTGCGGTCTGTGCCCTTTCGTAGTTGCTCATCTTCTTTTCATCATCCTTACAGAACTTTATCTGATCAAATACAAACTCTATCCACTCTCCACAGTGCGGACACTGCACAAAGTAATGTTTGACCTCGTCTGCTCCGTCATGTAGCTCCCAGATATAATTACTCTTGATAGTCGGTGTGCTTGCAGCAAAGACCTTCTCAGTAGGCCTGAATGTCTTAGTTCTTTCCAGCGCAAGATTATAAGGACTTGCTTCTTTTTTCGTGGCACCACCCATCTTATCTATCTCATCAAAAAACAGATACTTTATAGGCTTTGAAGCCAACTTACTTGGAGATCCTGCTCCGGTAAGATATATAGGCATATGAGTAAATCTAAGCTCCAGCTCCTTTGATTTTGTCTCTTTGAACATCTTCTTTATTTCCGGAACAAGTCTGAATGCAGGCTTTAAGTTGTCATTGGATATATTCTTGGCCAGATCGTCACTTGGATAGACTATCATCGTTGGTGCCGGAGTCTGCATAATGATATACATAATCATATTTACCATTGCGCTGGTTCCACCTATCTGACTGGCTTTGCAAAAGAATATTTTTCTGATATTTACATCATTAAAAGCATCCATTATCCCTACAAGGTATGGAGTAACATCATTAGACCACTTGCCGGCTAAGTTGGAGTTGGAATCAAGTACCCTGTATCTTTCTGCCCACTGGCTTACGCTTAGCTGTTTTTGTGGTTTTAGCGTTTCGCTTATTACTTTTTGAAACAGTCTTCTTGTTTTCTCTCTTGATGTCATCCTCTTCCTCTACTTCTTCTAAATCATCCTCATTCAAATCAATATTTTTTCTCTTCCTGCTAATCTTATTCGGATCGTATCCGGAAAGTTCATTCAAAGCTATGTCTATTTCCTCTTCCACCTTCTTTATTGCCACATTGGTATCGGTCTCTCCCATGATCTCCATAGCCAGCTTTGAGGGCAATGTTGACAGCTTATTTTTGAAACTTACCAGCATATTTGACAGGAACTCTTCCACATCTTCAGACCTGTGAGTTTCAGCCTTATATTCTCTTAACTTTTCAAGACTCATCTGTATCTTTATCTCTTCATGTCTGGCCTTTAAAGCCTCTAAATTCAAGCCTTTCGCCCTACTTGAGTCCAGGTCCAGTTTATATTCAATATACTCTTTTATACATGTACTTAACTCGTATTTTCCCGACTCATTTCTTTCAAATATTCCACATTTCTTAGTCAAATCTCTTATAGTCCTTGGCTCTACTCCAAGACACTCCGCCAGCTCCTTTTGATTAACTGTCATCAGCCACTATCCCCCCTCCTTTCCAAGGGAAGGAAATCCCATTTTTTTCACTTTTTTTAAAGCCAAATCGGCCGCACCTCTTTGCCCCGCATAGGGGATATACCCCCGGGAGTACCTTGTGCATTTTGTACATATTTCGCCTTATTTCACGATATTTTATTATATTATTTGTGCAATATTACAACAAAAAAGCTCTCATACACTGAGAGCTTCCTAAAAGGGGTATACATGAAATAGCAAACAAGAAGTATCTATTCCTTGTCACTGTATAAGTATATCATATACAATTGGACAAAAGTGAGACATCTTTATCATCTGCTACTTCTTGGATTTATAAAGTTAAAGACCACATAAGCATGCGGCCTTTAATAACTCTACTCTATTTTTAAAATATTCTTCAATCCATCTTGCAACACTTGAGAGAAATTTATATTATTATCACTTGCCATCTTCTCCAACCAATACGGTATTGTGCAATTCTTCTTTACAGTCTTGTTACTGTAATATCTTTCATAGAATGCCGTATCGGCGGCAATATAAGATACAAATTCATTATTTGCTACATTAACACTTTTTATGTCACTTGGCTTTGGTATTTCTTTTTTATCCTGTTCTAAATCATACAACATCAACGTCAATGCATCTGCTGCCATTTCAAAGCCTTCTTGTAAATTCTCCGAACATGTGTGGCATCCTTGTATGTCCGGAAATGCTATACTATACCCTCCATTGTCCTCTTTTGTGAATATAGCCGGATAAACATATTTCGCCATCAATATACCTCCTTAATTTTACGAGATAAGCAAAACTAAAAATGTTCAAATGCAAGGGCTTTATTTAAGCCCTGCATCCTTTAAGATTTTATTTAGTGTTCCTACGGTTATTTCTTTTGCATGCCTTGGAACTTCAAACATATTTTGTGTTATTGGGCTAATCCATATTTCATGTCTTGTTCCTTCCCTTTTTAAATAACAACCACTTTTCTTTAAAATCTTTATCAGTTCTCCTTTTTTCATGTTTTGCTTACCTCCTTATGTTTTATATTATACGCATTATTATGCGTATTGTCAAGAGGTTTTTATATTTTATTTTACATTGTTTTAATATATGCATTGAGAGCTTTTACATGTAGCTTTCTCAAGTAAGATACTTCATAGTGCATCTCTCTTTTTATTGCTTCAAAGCTCTTTCCTTCAATGTATCTTTTATACAGTACTTGGATATACTCTTCCTTGTCAGTTTGATGTATCCTATCAATTATCTGCTGCCTCTCTGATATATACAAACTCATTGCCTTATCAATTTCTTTCTGTATCCTGTCACGCTCAAGTACTGTCGCTTCAAGTCCGCCGCTACCTGTAGATTTCTGAACTCTTTCATCTGACTGGATGTTTCTTGTAATACCAAGCAACGATTCTTTCTCCCTATACAGCTGATAAATCTTTAAACAAAGCTTTCGTACCTCAAGCAGCTCAGCCTTGGCAGAATTCATATAGCATCACCTCCTTCACTTTTAGCCAATTCTTTCTTCCAGAACTTTTATTACCTGTGCCATCTTTGTCGATCCTATACCTTTTATATTTGCCAATTCAACTTTTATCAGTTCAATATTCAAGTCTTTCTTCTCATTTCTGTTCTTTGCTTCTTCAATACCGCTATCGAAACCATCCTTGTATATGCTCCTGATATAATTATTCATTTGAGTATGGTCGTATCTTTTTATCCTCTCATACTCTCTGCGATTTATTGCTACATCTTTTTGCTTTGCCATATCTATTCCTCATATCTTTCAAGTTTTATTGTCTTAAGCAATTCTAATAACTCATTTGTGTAATTTTCGGAAATATCACGTTTTATTTCCAAAGTACCGGCATTTGTATACCACCTGAGACTTGATCCTTCATCATTGCTTATTGGACCTTCAACACCTGTTTCTCCCGCCTTTGTATCTACCAAGTTTCTCGCTATCATATTTAAATATTCTTGATTATACAGCCTTATTGTGTTATCGTTTCCCTCTGATTGAATAACTCTATATATCTTTTCTATAGTTAAACTAGAAACAAAGTACTGACTATATCCACGATCTTCTGTGTAATCATTATTCAATATAGATATATCTACCATGGTATCCATCTCATATTGTTGACCTGCTCCTTCTCCATATAAAATTGATTCTGTTCGTTCCGGCAAATCACCCACCAATTTAACTAGAGCCCCCTTGACTTCTTTACTTATAAAATCCTTATATATAGCAAGTGTCCAAGAGGGAGTATCTATGACCAAATCATCATCTATACTTTTATATATTCTCAATGCGTGATACTTATATGATTTCTTTATTTGCTTTTCAAATACCGATTGCTTTATAAACATGTTATTCTCCTTCTTTCGACTCTCTTTTAATTAAATGGCAAGCCCTCATCATCAACTCCATCCGGGATATTCATAAATCCATCTACATCTGTATTTGAACTGTGATTACCTGTTACTTTTGTGTTTTCTCCTTTGCTGTCTGCAAACTCCTGAGTATCTATAATAATCTCAGTTGTATAAACCTTTTGGCCTTCTTTGTTGGTATAACTTCCTGTCTGAATTCTACCTGAAACCAATACTCTCATACCCTGTCTAAAATACTTCTCTGCAAATTCTCCAGCCTTGTTAAATGCAACGCAAGGAATAAAATCTGCTGCCTGATTTCCTCCCTTTGTGGCTCTATCCACTGCCAAAGTATACCTGGCTATAGCCATACTATCCTGTCCTTGTGTATATCTAACCTCCGGATTTCTTGTCAGCCTACCCATCAATATTACTCTGTTCATTCTATTCCTCTTTTCTTTTTGTTATTCAATATTTTCTCTTTTATCAGTTTTTTAAGCCTTATAGCATTTACGGCCACTTCTTTCTCTATGCCTTTGTATACATTTGCCCCGGCATGATTGATTACTATATTTTCCGCCCTTGTAACCAACATCAAATTATCAAGTTTAATGTTCAAAGGATTATTATCCTTAAATATCAGATTCATACCTGCAGGAATTTTACCGTTGCTTTCTTCCCAAACAACTCTATGCTTCAGATCCCATTTGCTCGGATCTGCAATCTTTATTTCAATGTATCCATCAACATTCACCCTCTCACTTCCTACCGGCCTGTAGTTTTGTGGGCTATGGCCTTTTTTGAACATTGTCTTACTTAGTTTCTTGTAAACTTCCGGACTCAGCCTTTTACCTTTGTTGGCCGGTACAGATCCCTTTTTAAATCTGGTATCTCTTCCACAATTTATCTTATTATTTTTTCTGAAACTTCTTATCTGACTTACACTTATAGTTTTTCCGAATTTTTTAATAAACTCTTCAACAACTTCTGATGCAATTCTCCCGGGAATATATTCTATCAGGAATGATTTTTCCTCTTGTGTGTATCTTATCATTTGTTCTCCGAAGTAATTCCAAGCATGGGCAGGTCAACTTTTTGTCCTCCACCTTGATCATCAATATGCTTTCTAGCACTAAGTGCAAGATGGCCATTCTCTATAATCGTCTTCGCTATTTTCTGTACTGCATCACTTCTCTTTATTTCTTTTTCAAGTTGTTCATCTGTCAGATCATCATCTGTTATTCTTTCTATTGACTCAAATAAGTAATTATTTAAATCCACCAATGTATTCTTCATTTGTTTCTCCTTTACCTTTTCTTTGTTTGGTTTCCATATTGTATTGCTTTTCATACTTTTCTTTTCCATCTACACAACATACTTTTCATGTGCTATTTCCAAGTTTCTCTCATCAAGATCCAGGTAAATTTGAGTTGTTGATAACTCTTCATGCCCTAACATCTTGCTCACTTGTTCTATAGGCATTCCTCTTTTTAATGCCATAGTTGCACATGTTCTTCTGAACCTATGTGGATGAACATTTCTAACCCCAGTTCTTTCCCCAAGCCTTCTACAAAAGCTTTCTACTGCTCCACTACTCATATGCTCTGTACTGTTTATATACCTTGTGCTTGGTAATATATAAGGATTGATTATTGTATCAATATCTCTCATGTGTTCATCAAGCGTAAGGCGTGCCTGTGCATTCAGGTAAACCATCCTCTCTTTATTACCTTTACCCAAAACAGTTATTCTTCTACCTTCTATATCTTCAACTTTTATAGATACAAGTTCTGAAACTCTACATCCGGTACTTAGTAGCATGTCAACAATGAGCCTTTCACTCACTGTCTTACATCCTTGTCTCAGCTTGAGTACTTCTACATCTGAAAAGGCCTTTTTCTGCTTTTTAGCTACTTTGATGCTTCCAATTTTCCTTACTGGATTAGTAGGTATTATTCCTTCAACTGTCAAAAACTCAAAAAAAGTCCTCAGATATCTAAGGTTGTTTGATACAGTTACTTTAGATACTTTATCTTTGTGCTCCCTTACCGCAAGGTAATATAATATATCGTCTGAGCTTACATCTTCTGCGGATTTCCCTATTGTGTTTAACATCCTTGGTATTTCACCTGAATACTGAGCTAATGTTCTCTCGGATAATCCTTGCACAGTCTTTGTCATTATGAACTTTTTAAAATACCATTCATTTTTGTTTTCTTCCCTTATGACTATATCTGTATTTTCAAGCTTTATGCTGTATCCATGCATAATCATATATAGTTTTGATTTCAGCTCTCCAACGTCCATATCAACATCTGCTGCCAGTTCCATAACTATCTCAGATATTAATTCATCTTTCATGCCTTCCCCTTTCACTACAGCACATATTTCTCATGCGCTATTTCTAAATCTCTTTCACTAAGATCAAGATAAATCTGTGTAGTTGTAAGCTGCTCATGTCCAAGCATTTTACTCACCTGTTCTATAGGCATGCCTCTTTTCAATGCCATTGTTGCACACGTACGCCTGAATCTATGTGGATGAACGCCTGTCACTCCAACTCTTTTCCCAAGTCTTCTTACTAAGTCCTCTACTGAAGCTTTATCCATATGTCCTTCTTCATAATTTTCAGCAATTAAGTAGCCGTCACCCCTCGCTATTCCTTTTTTCATTCCTGTTGTCATGTTCATTTTAGGGAAAAGAAAAGGATTTTTAAGCTCAGGTAAGTCTTTTATATATGCCTCTACAGCCAAAATTGCTGTAGCATTCAAATAAACAATCCTTTCTTTGTTTCCTTTTCCCTTTACAATCACTTTATTGACTTCTATGTCTGCTTTTTTTATATTTACAAGCTCGCTCACTCTACACCCGGTACTAAGAAAAAGTTCAATAATTGCTTTTTCTTTTGAATTCTTGCACCCTTGCCTTATCTTCGCCACCTCAATATCCGAAAAAGCTTTCATTTTTTTCTTTTCAAGTTTTATGGTTCCAATCTTCCTTACAGGATTAGTTGGTATATAACCCTCAACAAATAAGTATCCAAGAAAAGAACTAAGATATCTTAATTCGTTTTTGCAAGTTACTTTAGTGCATTTATCTTTGCACTCTCTGACTGCTAAATAGTACAATATGTCATCTGATGTTATCTCTCCTACCGGCTTACCTATTTTTCTCAATATCTTAGGTATTTCTATACCATACAACTCAAGCGTTCTTTCTGTTAAACCTTGAACCGTTTTAGTCATTATAAATTTCTTGAACAGCCACTCATTTTTATTTTCCTCTCTTACCACAATTTCAGTACTTTCAAGGCTCACATTATATCCGTTCATAGCTATATATAGCTTAGATTTCAGCTCACCGATATCTATACTGATATCATCTGCAATTGATAATATTATTTTTGATATAAGTTCATCTTTCATAGCAACATTCCCTTCCTTGCCGGAGTTACAAATATATGCTCCTGCGGAACTTTTTCTCCAAGCAAGCTGTCCTGTCTTACTACAACCGCCTTGATTCCAAGTAAAGACAGCTGTATATAGCTCATATAGACACACGCAAAATCTATATCTGAAGCTTTTATATCAAGCAATTTTTGATAATTTATATCCTTATCCCTTAAAGCTCTGGCATATGCGATAATTATACCGCAACTGCCACATGCAGGCTCATGTAACTTTATAGGCATATCGTTTGATACTGCTTCATCATCCATCAGCCTTGCCACCAACTGGCTTACATTGTCAGGTGTAAAGAACTGCCCTGTGGCTTTATTGCCTGTCTCTATGCCCATATATACACTTCCTAGGATATCTGACATATCTTTTTCAAGTGCTAATGTAAGTAACCCTCCAAGCTCTGCAAAACCGTACACTTCTGCAGTCTGATATTTGCTTATTGTGTTTAAATACTGCTGCTCCCTTTTATTCCAAACCACTGTACCTTCCGGTTCACAGACATTCGCTATTGCTAAAGCGTATAATTCTATCCAATCTCTGAATACTTGATGACCTGAATAGTATTTTGACATATCTCTTATCTTATTGATTATTTCCTGTTTGTAATCCATTCCATTTACTCCATGATCCTAGTCAAACTTCCTACCTGTAACCTTATGTACAAGCTTTATCCTGTCCGACAGTCTGAACCCTGCCAGCTCTATCGTATACTTCAAATGCTGTATCAGTTTGATATCGCTACTCATCTTTGCACCTCTTTCGCAAGTTTTTCAAACTCTTTTGTATCCTCTTGAAAATTACTTGTATACTCTTCTCTTTTTTCTTTAAGTGCTTGTATAAGAGCCTCCCTGATTGGAAGTTGTTCATCTGACGACAAAAAAGTTTCTAAATCAACTATTTTTTTCACTACCCCATACTTAATTTTCTGTGTATAAAGATTCATGTTAAACAAAGCACCTTCTTCAAGTGACCAGTTCTTGATTTCCTCTATTACTTCATTGATATCTCTTATATTTCTTGCACTGTTCGCCACCTCAGTTGCAGCCGTTACAATTTCATCCACTTCTTTTCTTGTTATACTCATTCGCTTAACTCCTTAATCTCAAAATAACTCAAATCAACTTACTATATTTCCCTAAGTTTCACTTCTACTCTTTCGATCTCAGCATATTGCTTACTTACCGTAAGGCAGCACACCTGCGAATCATCATCATAAGCAAGGTGATTCAATGCATCCAATATAGACTTGGCCAGATTGTCACTATCAATCTTCTTTGTATATTTGACTTCTCCTGCCAACATCCTCTCCCTTTGCTTTTTGCTTACCGATTTTGGTATTGCAAAATATCCCCTTATATTGGCAGCTATAGCACCTTCCAGTTTTACACCGCCCGGATATGATATCTTTACAAGGTTTTCATAGTTTACAGTCTCTTTAGGAGTGTATGTCATTACACTTCCATACTTCCTTGCAAATTTAGGTCTTTGTTTGCCCACCGGCTTTCCATACACTGTAAAAGAAATACTTCTTTTCTCAGGTTTTTTCATTTCGGAAATACCTCCTGAATCGCCCTCATGCTTAGTATTTATTAAGTCTTTCTCAGTTTTCATGCTCCACCTTTCTTATGCTGTCACTTATCCACATTTCATAAGGATTTGCAGTGCCGGAACTCGCAAAAGATATATCATGCAATGTGGATAACTCCGATATATCCCTCCAAAGCTCCCAATTACTAAGCTTTACACCTCTTGCATTAGTCCAATCATTCTTTTTCCATTCAAAAATCCATTCGTTTTTATAGCTGCTCAAAACATACTCGCACTTAGTAAATACTAGGGCTGAGCACCTTTTGGTAAGCCTTTTGAGTGCCGCTTTTAATGCAATCAATACAAGCTTGTTTTCTGTAGCCTTTATCTCATATCCAACTCCACTCCTGGTAATCGGACTACCGTCTTTTTTTATAAATTCTATGACATATCCATATCCACCATTCTTTCTTGCAGGCCCTCTTATTGATGTGGTTATGTAAATATTGACTCTACATTCTGTCTCCACGCTTTCTCCTCTCTTCCTACAGCTCTCGTACTTGGTAGCTTTTGCATCATATATCTTTGATACGGATAACCTGTAACAGGGTTTTCTCCTTGTATCACGCTATCAGCTATTATGTAATATCCCTTCTTTGCTTTAGGCTCTTTTGGCCAACTCTTTCTAAGCATTATCTTGCTTTCAACTTCCGGCTCTATCAGATTGCCCCTGCTACGTGTATAGGAAGATTTGCCATTAGGATCCTTTGTTTCAGCCTTAACTATATATTCCGCCAGTCTCTGATACGCCCCTTCTTCGTATAGATCAGTAAGGGCAATATGGCCATACTCCCAATGTTTTCTTATAAGCTTCAACATATTTACCGGATCAGTTATGTTTTCAACTATTATGTGATGATGAAGGGCATTGCCCCTCTTACCCATCTCAGTAACTCCGATATACTTAAAACTTATTGAGTACTTCTTCAGTTCCAGTCTCACCTTTTTAAAAAATGTACTCAGCTGCTCCTTGGCCTCTTTGAAGTCATCAGGTCGCAGTTCCTTTTTATATTTAAGTACGATATGCCAATCTCCTGCTTTGAAATTACCCAATATTAATCTTTGTATTTTTCTAACCCTGTTTGTGTGGTTCTGCTTTTTTATCACCTCAGGAGATGCCTTTTCTTTTTTCTCCCTCTTTTTTCCGGGTGCTCCATAATTGCCGGGATAAAAATTATGAACCTCTATTATCTCTTTATGCTTTCCAAGGTTATACATCTTTTTAACATACATTTTTCTACACCCCTTAGTCGTAAGTTTAATACTTTAATCAAGCAGTTAAAGGTGGACTTCTCCACATTTTTCTTGACTTTTAAAACCAAAAAGCATAGAATATTAGTGAAATGGAATGCTTTTTAGCATCATGAGCCTGTCTTTGTTACAGGCTCATTTTTTATATAATTTATTCAGCTGTTTAAACCTTTTATTTGTTTCAAATTCTTTTCTAAATTCCTTATCTGAACTTGTTATGAATACTGGCACATCATCAAACTCTCCATGATGCCCTCTATCAGTCACATTTGCTATGTAAAATTGACTTTCATATCCCCTTTTTTCATTGATCTGATGCCATACACTTCCAACAAATCTTTTTAAAATAGTCCCTTTTGTAACTGACCTTGCAGTAGATTTTAGTTCCTCATATTTGTATCTATCATCTACCCAACTGTATACATCTCCCAATTCCTCTCCTCCCAAAAGTCACTTCCCATCATGCTTATCTTGCTTCTGAGACTTCCACTATTATGTGATGTCTTCTTTGCAGCCTCAGCAAATGTTCCACCACACTCCAATATAAGCTTTGCATCATATAACTCTTCATAAGTCCAATAGTTTCTAGTCCTTTTTGAGATATATCTGCTCCATCTACTTCTGTCCCATAAATCTTCCCCCATAGTGCTTAATTTAAGCCTAACGCTTGCAGTGCTACGATTTAGTCTTTCTCCTATTTTTGATACTACAATCCTCTGCCTTCTCATATCAGCCAGGATTTCAAGTTCTTCCTCTGTCCATAATCTTTGTATGACCATTTCCCTTCTCATAACAACATCATTCCTATAATTATTCCAAGAACTATTAAACCTACACCTATAGCAACTTTTTCAACTATAGTTATTGCTTTTTCAATACTTCTGCTGCACTCTATTAGATTTTCAAGTTCTTCTTTTTTTATTAAAACGAACTCGCTTTCATTTCTGTTTTTAAAAACTTGTGGTATATCAATTCTCTCCATTTTCATATCTCCTACTTATATTTATTTTTTCTAATCGTCATTTAACCTTTATACCTGTGGCCTCTTCAAACTTTTGCTTCGTTATAACATACGTCCATTGTCTTGACATTTTTACAGCCATACCAAAGTCAAGCATTCCCTGCTGCAGCCCGATCCTTATGAACTGCGGTGACGCTCCAAGAAGTTTTGCAGCCTGTTCTACCGATATCCTATTTTCGTTGCCACTTCTCATATACTTGCTCCTTTTTTCCTATACTTATACCAAGTTGGATAATGATCTCATTACGATATCTATATCCTGACTTGCCAGCTCTTGAATAACATGTAAATAAGTCTTTTGTGTTGTGGTTATACTTGCATGTCCCAGCCTTCTTGCCACACTGGCAATTGATACACCGGCATATAGCAAAATAGAAGCGTGTGTATGACGCAATCCATGTACCGCAATCACAGGTATATCTAGCTTTTTACAGTATCTGAGCAACAAGTCATTTACTGTAGAGTTATATACATTCATATCTTTCTTTACGAATATAGGTTCATCTTCAGGTAGGCCTTTTACAAGGTTTGCAAACTGCATTATCAACTGCCAATCCAACTGTATATTCCTTACTGAAGATTTATTCTTTGTGGTTGTGAATCCACCACCCTCTTTATAATTCCATGTTTTGTTTATACTCAACGTCTGATGTGCAAAATCAAAATCCCTTGGTGTAATTCCCAAACCTTCAGAAAATCTCATTCCGGTTTTTGCAAGAAGCAGAATGAACCAATCCCAACTTACCTCTTCCCCAAGTTTCAAACTTTTTAAAAGGGTTTGTAACTCAAATTGGTTCAAGTACTTTATCTTCTTACTACCCGGCAATTTTCCTTTTATTATGACCTTTCTTGTCGGATCTCTTGGTATAAAGCCCTCATCAACTGCATCCAAGACACATCCCTTTAATTGGTGATGAAAGTCCATAGTAGTATTTCTCTCATGTTCTTTTGCATATTCATTGATGATTTGCTGATACGTTACTCTTGAAACATTGCACAATTTTAGATCAGGTGCTATCTTCTCAACCCAGAAAAGACTCATTTTGTACTTTGACAATGTACATTCTTTGATAGCACCTTCCTTATATACATAAATCCATTCCTTATAGTAATCTTTCAGTAAGTCATCTTTTGTAAACTCCCTCGGCATTTATTCCTTTCATCCTTCTTTCACATCCTTAGATCGCATTTCTAATCTCTTTCACTATCTCTAATGCATCTTCCAATACTTTCTTCTTTTCTTTCCATTTTCTATAGTCACTTGCATTTGACAGAGCGAAATTGGCTCTCCATCTACAGCAACTTATAGCTCTTTCAACGAGCCTTATTAACTCTGTTCCATTGTTCCGGCTTATTCCATCGTCTATTTTCATGCTTACTCCTTATTCTCTCCCAAGAAAAGATTCACAAAGTCCCAAACGACATAAACGAATGGGATTTTGTACAATCATTCTAAGTGCTTTAATTGTTTAACTTAAACCTAAGCAACATTCGGATATCTTCATGGAACTCATAAAATTCCTCAATGGAGATATCCTCTGTAGTCTTATTGCAGTACATTTCTATACGATCCTGTATCTTACCCTTGATTCTCTCAACTCCGGCTATTTCAAGATCCTCGCCTATTCTCCTCTGAAAAAAATGTAACATACGAATATCATCATGAAATTCATAAAATTCTTTAACAGATATATCCTCTATATCCTTATTGCAGTACATTTCTATACGATCTGTAATTTTCTCTATAACTTTCTTTGTTCCCATTAGATTTCCTAACTTGCCTTATCCTCTCTCTTGCTTTTTCTATATAGTTCCTACAAAAATACACTCCTATTTTCTCTACCCAAATCAATTTACTTTTAACTATATATCTCCTAAACTATAACTACAGGCTCTGACCAGCCGAGTATTTAGAAAGGAGAAACATCCATGGACACAAATGAATTAAAAACGATATGTAATGAATGTTTTAATAAAGTTTTTGATTCTATGCATGATAAGGTTTTGCAAGATGCAAAAGACTTTTTTGACAAATATGGTGATGACAAGCTTTCGAAATATGTAACCGAATTTTATACCCAAATTATAGTTACATCTTTTAAAGCTTCCTGCGATTACACAGATGAAGTTCTTTCTGCTCTTTTGAATTCCTTAAATAAAGTAGACTGAAACATTAGAAAATTAACATCTTTTTTCAACTCTTGAATTTCTTTTTCAAGAGTTCCCGGGGCAACTCTAATCTCGAATTTTATATCCTGATTAGGGTTGTTCTTTTTTAAAATTTCTATTTGCTTCAATGCATCTTCCATCTCTGTCAATGTAGTTAATCTCATTTCAATATTTATAGGTGTTGATACTATCGCCATACTTCCTCCTAACTTTTCTACCTAGGAATTTACATTTGACACGTTTGTAGTCTTATCAAGATAATCAATATTTACATTTATTGCTTCAGTATCATATTGAATAACGATATTGAAGCGTTCTTTCTTTCTCATTGTGTCTACAATCAGACCACATAGATTCATCATAAAAACAGCTGTTTTCTCAAAGCCATCTCTTTTTATAAACTTGTGTGCCAATAACTCCTCTTGCTCATTATGATTTTTCAACATCCGCTCTCCTAACTTGCATATCAGTTTTCTTCTGATAATCTATCGGCAAGTGCCAAATAAAAATTAGGTGCAAATCTTCTCGGTATTTCAGCAACTATATGCAAAGATTCCTTTATATCCGCAATCTTTCCCTCTATAGTTGCTGTAATCTTTACAGTCATTTCCTGACCACCTGACAATATCTCTTTATACTCTTTCGTAAACTCCATTTTCTCTTCTAACTTGCCTTTTCCTCTCTCTTGTACTCTTCATAAAAGTAGACTGTATTAGGATCTACCCTCATAGCTTTTGCTATATCTGGTATGTACTCAGCCCTTAATGTCTTTCTACCATTCATCATGTTGCTAAACTCTTGCGGTGTGAAACCTGCACGTTCTGCAACCACACTATGTTTCATTCCTTTGTCATTTATAATTGACCTTATGTTGTCCAACATCTTTTCATAGTCACCCATACTTTATTCTCCTTTCTCTTTTCTTACAAGTTTCTTGTAGATATCCTTATGTTATTACAAGATTCTTTGTAAGTCAATAGTTTTTTACAAGAAACTTGCAATATATCTATTGACTTATCAAATAACTTTGTTATACTTTCCTTAACGAAAGGAGGATTGTTTGATTGAGTATAGGATCAAGAATAAAAGAGAAAAGAGCTGAATTGAACTTATCCCGTGCCGATTTAGCAGATAAAATTGGAGTATCAGCATCAGCTATTGCAAACTATGAGAATGAAGTTAGTGTTCCAAAAATCGAATTGATGTACAAAATATTGTCAGCACTAAAATGTGATGCAAATTACTTATATCAAGACAATATGGATACCAATAATAATTCAAGCAATATTGAAGATATCATATTAAAAAAATACCGCACCCTTGATAATCACGGTAAAGAACTTGTTATATTGGTACTTGATAAGGAATATGAAAGAGTTACTGATACCAAGCTCTAAATAAAAAATAGGTGAAAATCTTTTTGGTATTTCAGCAACTATATGCAACAGTTCCTATCCGCAACCCTTCCCTCTATAGTTGCTGTAATCTTTACAGTTATTTCCTGACCACCTGACAATATCTCTTTATACTCTTTCGTAAACTCTATGTTCTCTCTTTTGTACTAGTAAAGGAGGTATATATGTCGCTAAACGATAGAATCAAAGAAGCTAGATTGTCTAAAAATCTAACTCAAGAACAGTTGGCTGCTTCAATTGGAGTAGCTAAAACCACAGTAACCGGATATGAAAAAGGTACTAGCCAGCCAAGTATTGAAACATTAGCTAAAATCATGGAGGCTTTAGAAATAGATGCTAATTATCTATGGCAAGATGAAACAGACTTCAATTTTACCGTCTCATATAAAGAAATGAATAGTATTAAAAAATACCGCACTCTTGATAATCACGGTAAAGAGCTTGTTACATGGGTACTTAATAAGGAATATGAAAGAGTTACTGATACCAAGCTCTAAATAAAAAATAGGCGAAAATCTTCTTGGTATTTCAGCAACTATATGCAGCAGTTCCTTTATATCTGTAATCTTTCCCTCTATAGTTGCTGTAATCTTTACAGTTATTTCCTGACCACCTGACAATATCTCTTTATATTCTTTAGTAAACCACACATTCCTCCTAACTTGCCTTGTCCTCTCTCTTGTACTCCCTTAATTCAGACGGAGTAATTTCAATAGCATTGCATATATCAAACAACTCATTAGCATCTAACTTCCTACGCTTCAACAGTATTGATGACAGTTTTGAATCAGATAAATTTGCCATCTCAGCCACCCTTTTCTGCGAATAACCTTTATCCCATAGGAACGCTTTCAACTTATCTCTGATATCCACATTATTCATTCAAATATATCCTTTCCTTTTGTTTTACTCATTATTTGAGTTTAATAAGACAATATCACTAAATTTTTGAGAAGTCAATATATTAATACTAATTTTTTGAGTTTTTTGTATTGATTTTCAAAAAATAATAAGTTATATTATCTCTAGGAGGTATATATGACTAAACAAGAAATTGGACTAGTTTTAAAAAATATAAGAATTCAAAAAGGACTAACTCAAAAAGAAGTAGCTGAAAAAATAGGTAGAAGACAACAAATTATTGGACACTGGGAAACTGGTTATGCTCAACCTGATGCTAATACTTTATTTACATTATGTGATATATATGGAGTGTCTATTGATGATGCCTTTGGTTTCTCTAAGCCGTCGCTTTATGACAGCTTACTAAAAAAATATAAAACCTTAGATGATCACGGTAAAGAGCTTGTTACATTGGTACTTGATAAGGAATATGAAAGAGTTACCGATAATAAAAATGTTACTATCATACAGGAAGAGAAAACGCCTTATAAGACTATAACTTCTCTCTGTATGTATCCTTATGTGCTTGGCGGTGCCAGTGCCGGAGCTACTTCTTTTATGACTGATATAGACATAGAAACAGTACAAGCTCCACTCTGTCCCGGAGCGGACTTTATCATACAGGTAAGCGGTGACAGTATGGAACCTACTTTCTATGACGGTGATAAGGTGTATGTCAAGAAAATGACTTCACTTGATATCGGTGATGTAGGCATTTTTATGATAAACGGCTCTGAAGTATATATAAAGGAACTTGGAAAAAACGGACTTATATCACATAATCAAAAGTATAAGACTATCAAACCTGCAGAATTTAAAGAAATTCAAATAATAGGTAAGGTGTTAGGAAAGATATAGAAATATAAGAGGGAGTAAATTTACTGTGACGACTTTAAAAATTCCGGCAAGACTTAACTTGGATTTTACTGGGTATAAATATATGTCAGATTTATTTTCATATATTTGTAACTGCTATGACAACTATATTACTTTAGACTTCTCTGATGTAAAGTATTTTGATGCGGGTTTTGTCGCATTCTTAGGCGGTATGTATGATTATTCAAAATCATGTGGCAAGTATATTAATTTATCATTTACAAATTATACTCGTGCTTACAAATACTTTTTTGATTCCGGTCTATGGACTTATATAAATCAAACCGGAGTACCGTCAAATCAAAATGCAATTCAGTTTGGTAACTTTAAGTACGTTGATTATAATGTCACTAATGTTTATACCAACAAGTTTATAGACTTGGCACCTATAACATTGTCTAGTAGAGCAAAAGAACATATTTCTTTCAACCTTATTGAGCTGTTCACGAATGCAATAGAACATTCTGAATCATCTTTAGGCTGCTATGCTTGTGGCCACTGGATGCCAAAGCAGAATACTCTTGTATTTTCAATATATGATTCAGGAATCGGAATTCCAAATAAAATAAAGAGAATTTACTCGAATTACTCATCCGAATATGCTGTTAGGTGGGCTTTTGAAATGGGAAATTCAACGACACAACTGGAAAACGGTATCATCCCAAGAGGAATGGGACTTTACTATTTAAAGGATTTTATTCGTGCAAATAAGGGTTCATTACGAATTCTCTCAAACGATATATACTATGAATACAAAGACGGTGGAGATTCAGAATCTTTTAAGGTGATAGATTCTCCTATTCATGGTACACTTATTACTGTAAAGGTAATTCCTGATAGTCTTAACCTATATTGTTTAAAAGGAGAACAAATATAATGGACAAAATAATAAAATTAAAAGAACATATAAAAGAAGCTGCTACTAAGCAGTCAGGTGAATGGCTCAGAGCTAAGCTTGAGGAGTGTATATCATCCGGCAATAATGACTCTGTTACCATTGATTTTGACGGTATTGATAAGTTTTCTTCACAGTTTTTCAATAACAGTTTTTCCGCATTGGTAATTAAATACAAAGGCTCAAATTTTCTATCAAAGTTTAACAAGATAAATCTTAGTGAAACCGGAGAATTTTTATTTCAATCATCAATAAGCAATGCTCTTATGTTGCTTGAAAATATTGATAAGAGAGAAGCTATGAGCGAAATTGTAAATAATGCTCCAAAGAAGGTAAATAAATATGAAGCCTGATTGTATTCGTGATATTTCCAAGTTTAGCAGTATGGATTCCAATAGACCTTATTTTTTGGATACAAATATTTTATACTGGTACTGTTATCCTAATTATGCATTGCTTAACAGTAATAAGGTTCATAGACAGTCCGAAATCTACATAAACTTTGTTGACAATCTGGTATACAATGGCAATCCTATCTTTACCAGTGTATATAATATGTCCGAGCTGTTATATACTGTAGAAAAGAATGAATTTGAATTATATAAATCAAAGCAGGGTACTGATATTACTTTGAAAGAATTTAGACGCATAACAAATAGATCTGATTTAAAAACTACTTTATTGGTGTGTATAGAAAATATTAAAAACATATGTAAGATTCTTGATTATCACTCAGGTCCTGACATTCTTGATGAGTTCGTGTCATCTATAGACAAACATCATTGTGATAATTATGACTATATAATCCTAAAAAATTGCATTGCAGATAACAAGAAGCATATAATATCTGACGATGCGGATTTTGCCACAATGGACGGTTTTACTCTATATACTGCTAACAGTTATGCTTTAAACCCTACTGTATAACTATAAAAATAAAGAGCCACCCTACACTAAGTGCCGGATGACTCTATACATACTATTGCAAGCTGTTGCTTTCAACAATATGCCCTGAACAAGTTATATTGTACCATAATAGCAGCCGTTTTTGCAATGGCTGTTATTTTTGTACTCATTTTTAAGAAAGGAACGTTTATGAGATTACCCAACTCTTTTGGATCGGTATATAAGCTGTCCGGAAAAAGAAGAAAGCCCTGGGCTGCAAGAAAGACAGTAGGCTGGAAAACTATAGAAGATACTATGCAATGTCACCCGATCTATCAATTTATAGGCTACTATGCTACCAGAGCTGAAGCCTTATCTGCTCTCACCGCATACAATGAGAATCCTTATGATTTAAAGGCTGATACAATTACATTTAAAGAAGTATATGACAAGTGGTCTGATAAGCATTATGAAACTATAAAGAATGCAAATGGCTATAAGGCTGCATACTCTATATGCTCCACATTATATAATATGACTTTCAAGGATATTAAGCTTAGCCATCTACAGGCTGTAGTGGATCAGTCAGGGAAGAACACACCTACTTTAAGGAATCTTAGAAACTTATGGTCTTTGATGTGGGAATATGCTGTAATTCATGAGATTATCACCCCGGATAAAAGAGATATTATCAAATATGTGGATATAAGCAATGCCGGCAATCCGAACGCTTATGATCGTAAGCCTTTCAGTAAGAAAGCTATCAAGTTACTTTGGAATGCTTCAGACTCCAATGAGTATATATCTGCTGCACTCATACTTATATATACAGGCCTAAGGATTAGTGAACTGCTGGATCTGAAGAAAGAAGATGTACATCTTGATGAACGGTGGTTCTATGTGAAAGAGTCAAAAACATCTGCAGGTGTTAGAGAAGTACCGATAGCTGAAAAGATAGTACCTTTCTTTAAGTCCTGGATATCCAAGAAGAGTGATTATCTTATATGTACTCCTGAATGTAAGCATTTTACATACAGAAATTACTACGACTCCTATTGGAAGCCGATCATGGATGCTCTGTCACTTAAATATACTCCGCACTGTACAAGACATACTTGTATCTCTCTTTTGACTGAAGTCGGAGTTGACGAAAGAATAATACAGCAAATTGTTGGCCACAAAGGGCAGAACGTGACACAGATAGTATATACACATGTTGACTTGCCGAATAAGCTTGAAGCAATCAATAAGATATAAATAAGATTTGAGGATAATATGGACAAGACTAAATATAAAAATACTCATAGAGATACTCACTATGATAGGCTGGAGCTGGCAGTACCAAAGGGTATGAAACAAATGATAAAATCTATGGCAACTGATAAGGGAATGTCTGTAAATTCTTACTTGATAGACCTTATAAGAAAGGATCAGGAAGGAATCTTTAATACTATGCAGATAGCAGAAAAGAATAGGGAAAAGATATCCGGTATAAAAGGTAATATGCATGACGGCTATGATGTAATATTTAATGACGGCTATAAATGTCATTGTAGAACTAAAAAAGATGTAAGAAGCGCCATTATTTCATATCTTACGGAAGATTGTAAAAGTCTTACGGAAGATACCTAAATCCTTGTTACTAGTATGTTACTACCTTGTTACTAGTAAGCAAAATCAGACAGAATTTCAAACAAAGAAAAACCCTGTATATCCAAGGTTTTTCTTGAATATACAGGGTATAATTTTGTGTCTTTATTATCTCTTTGAGAACTGTGGAGCTCTTCTCGCTGACTTAAGACCGTATTTCTTACGCTCTTTCATTCTTGGATCTCTTGTAAGGAATCCAGCCTTCTTTAAAGTTGGTCTGTACTCCTCATCTGCGTGAAGAAGTGCTCTTGATATACCATGTCTGATAGCTCCAGCCTGACCTGTGAAACCACCACCACAAACATTTACAAGTACATCAAATTTATTTACATTGTCTGTAGCCACTAAAGGCTGACGAACAACAACCTTCAATGTCTCAAGACCAAAATACTCATCAATATCTCTTTTATTTATTGTTATCTTACCTGTTCCAGGTACAAGATATACTCTGGCGATAGAACTTTTTCTTCTACCTGTTCCGTAAAACTTATCGTTAGTCATACCATTCTCCTTCTTAAAGATTATTAGCCTTTAATTTCCAATACTACCGGCTTCTGTGCCTGATGTCCATGAGTCTCGCCTGCATAAACATGAAGTTTTCTGTACATATCTCTACCAAGTGGTCCCTTTGGAAGCATGCCCTTGATGGCAAGCTCTACAACTCTCTCAGGCTTCTTTGCAAGAAGTTCACGAAGTGTTGTCTCTCTCATACCACCAACATACTCTGAATGGTTGTAATAAATCTTCTGATCTAACTTTTTACCTGTAACCTTCACCTCTGCAGCATTGATTACAATAACATAATCTCCACAATCAGCGTGTGGTGTAAATTCCGGTTTGTTTTTTCCTCTTAATACACTTGCAACCTCTGAAGCAAGTCGTCCCAATGTAGCTCCCTTTGCATCGACAACATACCATTTTCTGTCGATCTTATCCGGATTAGCCATAAAAGTTTTCATTGACTGACCTCCATTAATCTTTTAACTTCGCTTTATATGGATAAATGCTTTCCGGGGCATTGGAATAAGCATTAATCTCTAATGTCACAATTAATAATTATATTTAACTTATCTTTATTTGTCAATACCAATATTTAAGCTTTTTAATTTTTTTATAAGCCATAAATGATAAAGTCCTAGTATACCACAAATAAAAATGTCCCACTTATGGTAGAATACTATTTTGTATATTCTAACACTAGGAGGAACTGACTTATCAGAAAGGTTATTTTATCAATGGATGAACAAAGAAAGTATGAAGTTATCAAAGGTCTGGTAGATCACCCCGATACAGCTAATAAGGATAGAGCTGCTCTTATCCTAGGATGCACCAAAAGGCATATAAACCGTATGATACAGGGTTATATTAAAGATGGTAAAGCATTCTTTATTCATGGTAACAGAGGTAAGAAGCCGGCTACCACTATCTGCCCTGATGTCAGAAGTCAAGTTCTTGATCTATACAGAACTAAATACTACGAGGCTAACTTTGAACACTATACAGAGCTTCTAAAAAAGCATGAAGGCATAAGTATCTCTTCTTCCTCTGTAATGAGTATTTTGGAGTCAGAGTACATTCTATCTCCAAAGGCTACAAAAGCTAAGCGTAGACGCATTAAGCAAACTCTCAGAGCTAAGAAGGAAGCTGCAACATCAAAAAAGGAATTATGGCATCTACATTTGGCCATTGATGATGCCTCAGGTGTTGTCACAGGTGCCTGATTTGATACTCAGGAGACTCTTAATGGATACTACCATGTATTTGAGCAGATTCTTACGTAATGCTTATATTTCAAAAGATAAAATGTTAAATATATAATTTTCTACAGCAAAAAGGCATAACTCTTATATGTCTAAGAGTTATGTCTACTAGGGATTAATTCCCCATACAATCTATATAACAAGGTTTATTTTTCTCTCATATTTTTATATATTGAGGTTTACTTTCCTTCATATTTAATCAAACTCGCTATATCATATTTTGCAAGCTTTTCTCTGCCCTTTAGGCCTTCAAGTTCCATAACAAATGCAATCTTCACTATCTCACCACCAAGACTTTCTACAAGTTTTGTAATAGCCTCTATTGTCCCACCTGTAGCAATCAGATCATCTACTATAACTACTCTATCTCCCGGCTTTATAGCATCCTTATGAATCTCTATTGTAGCCTTACCGTACTCCAGATCGTAATCCATACTTACAGTTTCACATGGCAATTTCCCTTTTTTTCTTACCGGTATGAACGGCTTATGCTCTGCATATGCTACAGGTACTCCAAAGATAAATCCTCTGGACTCCGGTCCCAAGATAAGATCATATTCCAGGTCCTTTATCTCAGCTCTCAATCCATCTATGCTGAGAGCTAGCCCATCCGCATCCTGTAATATGGTAGTTACATCCCTAAAGATAATTCCGGGTTCAGGAAAATCCGGTATACTTCTTACATACTCCTTTAACTCTTTCATTTCAACACACCAAACTGACCCAAAATATATTGAGTCAGCCTTTCTAAAATATTTATTTATAGATAGGATATTTATCCATAAGTTTTGTAACTTCAGCTCTTATATCGTCTGACTTTGTGTCGAACTCATATGCAGCCATCTTTATAAGTCTTGCTATAGTTCTCATATCCTCTTCTACAAGTCCACGACTTGTAACTGCCGGAGTACCTATCCTCACACCGCTGGTAGTGAAAGGGCTCTGTGGATCATTTGGTACTGTATTCTTGTTTAGAGTAATATATACCTCATCACATTTATTCTGAAGTTCTTTTCCTGTGATTCCCGTACCTCTAAGATCAAGTAACATCAAGTGATTGTCTGTGCCACCTGTTAAGATATTAAAGCCTTCCGCTATAAGTGCATCAGCCAAAGCCTTTGCATTTTTTACTATCTGCTCCTGATACGCCTTAAATTCAGGCTTTAGAGCTTCCCCAAAACAAACTGCCTTTGAAGCAATCACATGCTCAAGCGGTCCGCCCTGTATTCCCGGGAATACGGCCTTATTAAAGTTAAACTTCTCAGCTGCTTCCTTATTTGCCAAAATAAGTCCGCCTCTAGGTCCTCTAAGTGTCTTATGAGTTGTAGTAGTTACTACATCTGCTATTCCGATAGGTGATGGATGAAGTCCTGCAGCTACAAGACCTGCAATATGTGCCATATCAACCATAAGATATGCACCAACCTTATCTGCCACCTCTCTAAATCTCTTAAAATCTATTGTTCTTGCATATGCACTGGCACCTGCTATAATCATTTTCGGCTTATGCTCTATCGCAATCTTCTCAAGCTCATCATAGTCTATAAAGCCTTCATCATTTACACCATAAGGAACTATATTAAAGTATTTTCCGGAAAAGTTCACCTCTGAACCATGTGTCAAATGTCCACCATGGTTTAAATTCATTCCGAGTACTGTATCTCCGGCTTCAAGCATTGCCAGGAATACCGCCATATTTGCCTGTGCACCTGAGTGTGGCTGAACATTTGCATAGTCACAACCGAAAAGCTTCTTTGCTCTTTCTATAGCAATAGTTTCCACTATATCTACATCTTCACATCCGCCATAATATCTCTTGCCCGGATATCCTTCAGCATATTTATTTGTGAGTACGGTACCCATTGCCATCATTACAGCTTCAGAAACGATATTCTCAGAAGCAATAAGCTCAAGATTTCTTCTCTGTCTATTTGCCTCTTTTTCTACTGCAATGCCTACTTCAGGGTCCAACTCCTTTAAAAAGTTCATCACTTCATTAACCATATTTTCTGTCTCCTACCTACAACTTTTTTGCTGTTGCTTATGAAAGTATACAATAAATTAATTTGCATTGCTATATGTTTTTACCTATAATCACTTATAATTATCTGTAAGCTTTCTCTTCCACCATACTCATTGATATCAGGATAATATATTATATCCATTTCTTTTCTATCCCCTATATCCTCAAAAAATGCTTCACCATCACCAAAGTATATGCCGTCAACTCTGGTACCGTCTATATCTTCTAAAGTCATCTTAACTACATTTTTATTTTTCCCAAGTATATTCTTTGAAATAATCTTTATATCTTTTCTTGCAAACTTAGGCTTCTCATTCTTATTTCCAAAAGGCTCAAGTTTGTCCAGTTCTCTCACAAAATCAAGACTTAGATATGAAAAAGGTAATGCAATATCTATCCATATCTTTTGAATGAAATCCTCTGCACAAAGTTTTGAGTTCATATTTAGCCTCTTTCTAAACTCATCCAATCTACCTTTCTCAAGACTCATTCCGGCAGCCATAGGATGTCCTCCAAATTTTGTAAATATGTCCTTGACCTCATACAACGCTTCAAACATGTTATAGTTTTCTATGGACCTTCCTGAACCTTTAAGCATATTCTCCTCACCAAATGCATCTGTAAGTATAATAGTTGGTTTTCCAAGTGCTTCTCTAACTCTACCTGCTATTATTCCTGCAATGGACTCATGACAATTCTCCAAATATATTACCAAAATATCATCTTCACTGTACTCATTTTCTGCATTTTCTATTGCTTTTTTTACATTCTGTACAGTCAAATCTTTTCTTTCATCATTAAGTTCCTTTAAATGTGTAGCATATTTTAAAGCATCTTCCTCATCCTCTGCCATAAACATATTTAAAGCTATCAATGCATTTTCAAGTCTTCCTCCGGCATTTAGACAAGGGCCAAGAACAAACCCGATACTATATGCACTTAACCTTTTATCCTCCATACCGGTAACCCTTATAAGTGCCTTAAGTCCAATATTTTTTGTATGCATAAGACTCTTTAGACCGTTTTTTACCAATATTCTATTTTCATCTATCAGAGGCATTACATCTCCTACAGTGGCTATAGCAGCCACTTCCAGCAAATCACTGAGCTGTGAATCATCATAAAGTTTCTTGCCTGCATTTAGACTTTCATAAATATATTCCATCAACTTATACGCTACCAAACCTCCGCAAATGTTCTTAAACGGATAATCGCAATCGCTTCTTTTGGGATTTATTACTACCTCAGCAACAGGCAAAAAGTCTTTGCCGTCTTTCCGGTATACATCATGGTGATCTGTTATTACCACTTTTATACCAAGTTCCTTTGCAAGCTCCATTTGACTATGTGCTGCAATACCGTTATCGCATGTAATAATCATAGAAATGCCATCTTTAGCTGCATCTTTGATTATATTATCATTGATTCCATAACCATCCTTTATCCTATCCGGTATTTTCACGTCTACATTTGCACCGAAATATTTTAAAGCACTTACCAATATATATGATGAACATACCCCGTCTATATCATAGTCTCCTACAACTCTTATTTTTCTCCCGGCATTTATCTCGTCCATTATGACATCTTTGGCTTCATCTATTCCATTTAGCCTCTTAACATCATGCATAAGCTTCAAATCATTTTTAAGATATATAGAAAAATCTTCCTCTTTAATATCTCTGTTTATTATAATCCTTGCCAATACCGGTGAAATATTAAAACGGGCTGATAATTCTTCAAACTCAGCCCGCTTTGTATAAAGCATCCATTTTGACTCCATCTACTCTCCATTCTAAGACCAAAAAGCTTGATTTATATCTACTTTTTCTTGTTTATCTTTGTCTTTATTATAGCCAAATGTGTATTTACAGCTACTGCATCACTAAATACCTCAAGTACGGACTTTTGAATATCATTTTCTGCATCATATTTTATATCTATAGCTGTATCGGAACTGATATCTGTCAGACAATCAAAGAGGGCATCCAGATTTTCTCCATAATAATCCGGAAACTTCATTTTCTTTTTTAAATAGTTGTGAATTTCTTTTTTTTCACTAAATTTATTCAATTTCAAAGTTATATTATTCATTTAATCATCCCTAATATATTTGTTCAAAGGTTTTATAATGATCTTCTGTATAAAATACCAGACCGTCATTTGAGTAAATCAATCTTTTTGCACCTCTATATCCACCCTCATAGTCTATGTCGCATTCAAAATATCTTCTTGTGCTTGCTCTTGGCAATGCACCCTCATAGTTTCCAAAAGCACTTCCACCAATACTCATTCCCGGCAATATATCCGATAGATTTCCACTTGAAGGATCCCATCCCAGTTCCTGTGCCTGTTTTTTTGTAATATAATTTATCGGAAGTTTACCGAATGTATGAATATATAATGCTACCTCTTCCTTAGAAGTATAATTTCCGTTTTCCTCTACACTTAAGCCGCTACTTTCCGGGGGCGACTCCTCACTTGATTGGGCATTTGTTTTTTCATCAGGCGATTCTTCAATTTGACTACTTTCTGCCCGACTGATTGATTCTTTACTGCTCTCTACTCTGTTATCTTCTCTTCTGGTTTCCTGTCTTGTGCAAGCTCCAAGGGCAAACATCAAACCCAGAATAATTATAGGGATCCACCAAAGTAGTTTTTTGATCAAATTTCCATTTTCTTTTTTCTTGTTTGTCATCTTCTACTACCTCACATTCCTACAATTATACGAAATGACATAATTCTTCGCAACCAAAAAATATATTAAGTTTGACCTGCTGTATTATATTTTGTATAATAGTATTTCAAACAACTAAAACTAAAAATAAGGTGAGATTATTTATGAAAATACATATATTACAAACAGGAGAAGTGATGGTATCTCCTTCTCTCGCATATAATGGTGATAACAAATTTAACCCTCAAGCACATGGATTATTTTTAAAGGATTTTGACAGAATAAACCTTCCTGTACTATCCTTTCTTATTCAGACAGGAAACAAAAATATTTTAGTAGATACAGGGCTGAAAAAGGAATTGGAGTCTGAGAATATTCTAAGCTTAAACAGCCAATTTAAGGCAATTAAAGCCCCTCTTACCTTTTCCTCCACACGTTTTCATCTTCCAAAGGACTCATCCATTCTATCAAGACTTGAGGAAATCAATATTTCTCCAAAGGATATTGACTATGTTCTTTTGACACATTTAGATTTTGAAAATGTTAGCGGGGTTGCAGACTTCTCTTCTGAAACTAAAATTTTAGTTTCCAGAGATGAAGCAAAAGCTGCCATAAAAAACCCTCTTAGATATTCCAGAAGCTGGTGGACGAATTCAAATATTTCTGTCTTTGACTGGAATAGTAAGGAAGGTCCTTTTGAAAAATCTTTGGATCTATTGGGAGATGGCACCATAAAACTTATAAAGCTTTATGGTCATTCTGCAGGCATGTTTGGAATAAAAGCAACATCTGAAAATAACAAATTCACTTTATTATACTCTGATGCCGGCTATGGAGAACTTGCATGGAAAGAACTGTCTCCTCCTGCCATTACAGTTGACAAAGAGGCTTCAATGCGTTCACTAGAATGGGTCAGAATGGAGTCTTTAGACAAAAACTGTGCCTACAGCCTGGCATCACATGAAAATACTACCTTAAAACTTCTGCGATTTTAATATAAAAATAGCTGCCTAAGCAGCTATTTTTATATTTCAAAGCTTTCTCCCTTTATTTTATCCTTTAAAATCAGCGATACAATTATTCCGAAAATAGAGGCATAAATCCAGAAAAATCCTGAATCTCCTCCAATGAATAAAGTCATAACAGAGTTTATCGATTCCACCTTCAAAACACTTCCCATTACTTCTATTGCAGAAAAAACAGTCGTCAAAATAACTGTAATGGCCATTCCTGACTTTGAAAGCCTTACAAATTTATTTAATATAACTATTGTAACTATAACTATTGTAATAGGATATAAAATTCTAAGTACAGGCACTGATATCTTAATTATAGTATTCAATCCGAAGTTGGACATTGCAAAACCTACGAAAGTAAATATGTTTACATAGGTTTTGTACCTAAATCTTGGGAAAGTTTCAACAAAATACTCTGAAACCACCACTATAAGCCCCGCTGTAGTTGTAAAACATGTAAGTATAGTCATTGCTCCAAGGAAAATCTGTCCAAAGTTTCCAAATAGCTTATACGAACTTGTAGATAATATATATGTTCCTATATTTGTATCAGGATCCGAAAGTACATCTGTCGGTATACTGAATCTATTTCCCAATGCCCCAAGACCGATATAAAGACTGCTAAAGAATATAGCTGTTACTATACCCACCACAGCCATTATCTTTATATACTCTTTCTTTGAAGAAAATCCGAAAGCCTTTATACTTGAAGTAGCAATCAGGCAAAAACTCACTGAAGCCAGTGCATCCAAAGTATTATACCCTTCCAAAAATCCTGTCTTAAGAGCTGACATAACACCACTCATCTCACCTTGATTTACCGCATTAAAATTCATATTTCCAAATACTATTAGAATAAGTATGAGCATTGCAAACATAGGTGTAAGTACCTTACCAACCCTGTCCATCAGCTTTGAAGGATTGATGGCTATAAGATATGCAAATAAAAAGTAAATCAAACTGAATATAAGTAATGGCAGTCTACTATTTCCGGTAACCGGAGCAATACCTATAGAAAAAGATGTACTTGCTGTCCTTGGTATTGCAAAGAAAGGTCCGATAGCAAGGTAAAGCATCGTTAAATATGATGTAGCAAACTTAGGATCCACCTTTATACTGATCTCATTTTTATATCCGCCTTTTACCATAGTACCAAGTACCAAAGTGATTATTGCTATACCGACACCTGATAAAACAAAGCCAAGTATAGCAGGATAGAAATTCTCTCCTGCTCTAAATCCAAGCTCAGCAGGAAAAATAAGATTTCCCGCTCCAAAAAATATACCAAAAAGTAATAAACCTATTAAAAAGCCTTTTTTTATCATACTCGTACTTTTACAACCACCTTTTTTGCTTCTGCCGGACTGTTTAAAGCACATCCAGGCATATGTGCATCTTCAGGTGCCACTACTATAAAATCTCCTGGAAATAGTATAACATGTCCATATACATCGGGTCTTTCATAAAGTATTATGTCATTTTCAGATCTTGCTTCATTTACTACCAAACCTTCTCTATTGCATATGCCAAAGAATTCCACTCCTTCAACCAGGCATTGAATATCAAAGAACTTGTCATGTGCTTCAAACTTCTTTTCTTCAATAGGTAATGTAGTATACTCATGCACATTAGCTACTACATCACTGCCCATTATCTCATATCTACCTACAGGCAATGCTTTCAAATCATTCTCTTTTAACCAATTATAGGCTGCTAAAAATTTTTCATCTAAATAATCATACTTCTCTGCCAATTTTAAATTTGTAAAAAACATAAATCCCCCATTTTATAATAAATATGCAGTATTCGGCTCTATACTCATTTCCTCTGTATAAATTATCCAATCTGTCACATCATTTATAGTATACTCACCCTCATCACCTGCTTTTATAGATGACACTCTGTATGGCTCCTGTGTAAGAATAGCTCTAAATCCATCTTCTGTAAATTCCTTAAGTTCAAACCATATATGCTCAAGATTCTCATAATCAGGCTCTCCATCCTCACCATCAGTAGGAAGCCCCACCTTGATCAATGCTTTATTTTCCGGATTCTCCTGTATGAATTTTTTTAATATATCGAATCTATCTCTTGCCATAAACTTCATATGGTCTGTTTGCTCATTTGTATAATAGTAGAGCGGATTTTCAATAAGCTTTTCCTCTATTTCAGAAGGCTTTGTGTATTTAGCATTGTTTGCATCTTCCTCTGAAGCAAACAAAAGTATCACTTTACTATTTGTATTATGGCTATCCACTCTGTCATTTGGTCCTCCTAGGATATCAGAAGGATATCTGGTAATACCCTCGTTCCAATGTAAAGTTGTAGCTACTATTGGCTCTCCATCAAAAAATTCACCTAGGAATATATAATCCTCAATAGCCTCATTTTGATATAGAACTCTGTTCGCCATAGTATTTAGCAAATAGTATATATCATTTACATTGTCCCGGCTTATGTCTAAAAGCTCCAACTCTGAAAAACCTGTTCTACATATACCATGAGTGTGTAGCCAAACTCTATGTGTCTTATCATCAAACACTGCTTGAACTGTAAACAATGCCTCAGCACTTGGCGTAACACTTGACTCTGCCGCAAGCTTTACCCATCTTCCACTTAAAAGTTTCTCTGCACTTTCATCTACTACTGCCAAGGTATCCGGGAAAAATGCCATTATTAGTTTTAGCTGTAAATGATATGAATCAAAATAGTTTTTATTGAAATTCATATAGATTACAAAGGATTTTGTTTTTTCCTGTATTTGTGCAAAATCCTCATCATGAATTTTCTGATTTTGTAAGGAGTATAAACTTTCTAAAACAAAATCATCAAAGTAAAATCCTACACCATATTCATCTCCATTATATTCTAATGTAAGATTTCCCGAATTATCATCTCTTACATTAAACTCTATCAGCTTCAAACCTTCAATTGATTCTATTCTTTCCTTGGCACCATCAATATTTTCTACTTCCACATTGTCTGACAAAACATGCATATATGAATTCTCTTCCCAGTTGGCCATAGGTTGTACCTGTGGTATATCTACCTCATTTTGCTTTTTCTTAAAAAAATTAAACATTATTCCTCCACAAACATTATAATTTTTGATATTTTTCTAAAAGTTTTGTATCCTGCAAATAAAACTTCATTCATTTTAAAGAAGTCATATGCAGCATTCATAATATCCATAAAACTTCCAAATATTAAAAAATCAAGATATCCGTATCTTTTACCGGTTGCCCCTTCTAAGAAGGCGATATCATGTATTCTACCCTTTTCCCTAAGCTTTTTCATAATATATTCCATAAGTTGATTTCTAAGATTCATTATATCAAACTCATATTCCATCGAATCTTTAGAGTATTTATCTCTGCCTATATCAAAACAAAAAAATCCGGCTGCAACTCCGTTTCGATATAAATCATCCATTATAGGCATCTTATCAAAAAGCCCAGAAGATATATACTCACTGACAAGGGAGGGCAAACATGTAGTTCCTGTATATATATCCTCTCTAACTTCTTCCTCATCTATAGACTGTAATTGATACCCCGAATACATTTTGAGATAGCTCTTAGCATCTATTCCCAGTCTAAGCCCCTTGCTCCAAGCCCTGTCTCTAAGGCCCTTATAGTCCACACATTCTCTTAAGAACTCTTCTTTATTGTCAAAACCTCTGACAATATTGCAGGTATCATCTGAAGTTTCTGTAAAATCACTCTCATCTGCTATATCAAATGCCACATCATTTGCCATCAGATCTATTTCTCCAAATATGTCAATAAAGATCTTCTCTATTACCTCTATTGGCATGTCAAATTCATCTGAATATATAACTATCTGTCTATCATCACTTATAAAAAACCTCAGTCCGGTTATATCATAGTCTTCACCCTCATAAGATATTATATCCCCTATACTATGTTTTGCCGATATGCCTATTACTACATCAAATAGTTCTCTCAAACTATCCGGCATGACATTCTTTATATATTGAAGCATGAATACATCTGACTTATCATCAGCTATATCACATTCTAAGATCCTCTCTTGTAGAAATATCTTTGGATAAGTCTTTGGATACACTTTTTTTATACCTGCTGCAATCTTATCCGCTGTATTTGAGTAAAAGTTCTTATCCTTTTTATCAAGCTTTTTTACTTCTTTTTCCACTTCTTCCCACATTGAGTATACTCTGTCGGACATCTTGATTCTTAGGTTTGAATCGGAAATAAGATCTGTACATGAGGTCATCATATTTACAGTATCAGCATCTCCCGGCTTTGAATCAAGTGCCTTTTTAAAGTAGTGCAATGCAAGACCATCCTCATCCAGATAATAGTATGAATAAGCAATTCTAAAATAATATTTGTGATTGCCTCTGAAATACTCTTCAAGTGGCTTTAATAATTCAAGTGCCTGTAAAAATAGCTTATATTCCCCAGGCTCTCCTAGGTTATTGTAAGCTCTTGCAAGTTCTGAATCTAACTCCGGACTTCTTGCATTTTCAGGTAAAATCTCAAGTGCGTCGACTACACTCTCATATTCACCATCATCATTCCATTTTTTACATTGTTCCAGTAATTCCATTTTAATCCCTTAACCGGTCAAAATCCTTAAATATAACTTTTTTAATAAAGTAAATATATCATATAACAAAAGCACTGTCAGCAATTTAAATGATATATCAGGTTATATTCCGTGGCTTTTTCTCCTTTTTCACCAATATTTTTAAATCAGAGTGAACTTAAATTATACCACATTTTTGAACAAAAATAAGGCACAAATCTCACAAAGTAAAACTTTGTAAAATCTGTGCCTTAAAAAATTTATTCATCAATGTAGGAATAGCCCAAGAATCATTATTTCTACAATACCTGCAATACCTAAAAGCAATGTACACATAGTCTGTGTCTTATATCCCTTTTCAGGCGTCATTGCACCGAAGTTTGTAACAACCCAGAAGTATGAGTCATTAGCATGTGAAACTGTCATAGCACCTGCACCTATAGCCATAGTTACAAGTGTTGCACTCATAGGAGTTGCAAATCCAAGTGCCGGTAAAAGAGGTGCCACAATACCTGCTGTGGTTGTAAGTGCTACCGTAGATGATCCCTGTGCACTCTTTAATATAGCAGATAATAAGAATGGGAAAAGCATACCCATTGTGCTGAGAACCTCTGCATGATCCTTTATAAAGTTAACCATATCTGATGAAGCTATTACCTTACCAAGTACACCACCTGCTGCTGTCACAAACAATATAGGTCCAACAGTCTTTAATGTATCATTCGTAATGCTGTAGAAATCCTTCATCTTGCCAGCACCCTGAAGCTGTAGTACACCAAAGACTGTACCAACTGCAAGTGCTATAATAGGTGTTCCTAAGAATTTCAAAATATCCGCTCCACTACCACTAAGTTTCATCATAGATACTACTGAAGCAATAGCCATAAGCAATACAGGAACCAAAATAGGGGCTAAAGACAGCCATCCACTTGGAAGCTTACCATATTCTGCCACAAGTTCCTCATATGTCTTTGTAATTTCGCTTGAATCAGCCTCATCATCAGCCTTTACACTCCTACCAATGAATTTAGCATAGAAAAGACCTGCCAAAAGTGGAAATATAGAGCATATTACACCCATTCCCATTACTAATAATAGATTGTCACCTATACCAAGTGTTGAAGCTGCTGCAATAGGGCCAGGTGTAGGCGGTATAAATACATGTGAAATATATAAACCTGCTGAAAGTCCTACAGTCATAGCTACTGATGACTGTGCAGTTCTCTTTACCAAAGCCTTTCTTATAGGATTTAAAATAACAAATCCTGAATCACAAAATACCGGAATAGAAACAACCCAACCCATAAGTTCTACAGCCAAAACCGGATTGTTCTTACCTACCAGTTTTATAACCATATCTGCAAGCTTAAAAGCTGCACCGGTTTTCTCCAAAATAGTTCCAATCAGAGCACCAAGTATGATAACAATACCTATACTTGAAAAAGTACCTGAAAAACCTGCTCCAATAACACTTGCAAGACCTTGTATCTTTGTTTCGTCTTACAATGTCTTATCTACCAGAGGTATTCCTGCCACAAGTCCCAAAATAAGTGATATACACATAATGGATACAAAAGGATGTATTCCAAACTTTGAGATGGCAACTATCATAATGATAACCGCCAATATAAACACGAATATAAGTGGTAAACCTGTCATATCACGACCTCCTTATCCGGACATATTGACATAATATTTTGCATAATTAATTTTATTATTTATGTCATATTCCACTTAATAATATTGTAAATTCATTATATCACAATATAAAATAAATGCAATTCAAACAAATAAATCTATATAAGAAGATTTTTATAATTATTTTATCTAATATTCAGTTTTCTTTTTAATAAAATCACTCCATTACACATCATTTATGTGATTATTTATATTAAAAATAAAGAGTATCTCATAAATTTCAAATATAGATATATTATAAAATTGACCTTATACGCTATTTTTTGTATAATATATATAATTTAAGCATTTGAAATTTATACTATGGAGGGATAAATGTATGAATTATTTAGAACTTATTGAAAAGAGAAATTCTATACGTGACTTTCTCAAGAAGCCTGTTGAGCCAAATAAATTAGATGAGATCACAAGCTTTTTTAATTCAGCTCCAAAGCTTTTTGATGTAAACACACAGATACTTATAGCAGCTGATGAAGATACCACCCAAAGACTTTCAGGTGTTGTAGGATATCGTGGGAATTCTTTCAATGCTCCGGCTTATATAGTTATTTTATCCGAAGATAAAGATAATTATCTTATAAATGCAGGATTTATGGCTGAACATCTTATTTTAAAGATTGAGGAAATGGGATTGTCCTCATGTTTTCTAACAAGTGAAGACAGCGATATGTTAAAAAAAGTTTTACTCATTAATTCGGAACTGGCTGTAGCAGCTGTGATTGCATTTGGATATGGTAAAAAAGAGAAGGATACTACAAAGCTTGATATACATTCACCTTCAAATGTAAGTATTAGCAGTAAATCAGGACATATAGCTCCAAAGATAGCTGTTACAACATTAGCATTTGATACTAACTTTAACACTCCTTATAATTTTGATGACGAATATGCCGATCCGGTTATTGCTGATGCTCTTTATGCAGCCAGCCTTTCACCAAGCTTTTTAAATCATCAAAATTATCGCTTTGTTATAAATGGAACTCATGTTTATTTATTTAACCGGTTTGACGAAGTGGTTACAAAGAATGACAATCTATTGGGACTCGGTGCTGCAATGCTCAACTTCCATATGATATTGTCATCAAAATATTCAGGAATCGGAAATTGGAGCCTTGATGTTTCAAATATCAAACATGATTTTAAAAATCCGAGTGATTATATTTTAGTAGCTGTTTTGGATATTTAAATTTTTAAAAGGCACAGCCATTTTCGACTGTGCCTTGAGCTTTTTAGTGTTTAGTTTTGCGCAAATGCCTTAAGCATCCACAATGTCTTCTCATATTCTTTTACATAGCCTGTAAAAATATCTGCGGTAACAACATCGCCTTCCTTATCAGCCAATTCCACAATTTCCTTTGAATCGTTTACCCAGTATTCAACATCAATAGTAAGTATGCGAATAGCCTCGTCAATGTTGATGGCTTTGTCCGGAAGTTCCTTTACCTTGCTAATTTCCAACGCTTCTTTTAAGTTAGCTATCGGTAGAGCATCCTTAGCAAGTATTCTCTCAGCTACCTCATCAATAATATCGGCTGTCTGATCATAATATTCCTCTAATTTGGAATGAAGAGTGAAAAATCCGTGTCCCTTCAAATTCCAGTGCATATTATGTAGTTTGATGTACATAATCTCCTGATTTGCTAAATAAGCATTCATTTTTGCAAGTAATTCCTGTTTCATAAAATATTCCTTTCTGCAAAACAATACCATTTATGCAATCCATTTCTATCACCTCCAACTATTCATAAGAAACTATATGTAAACTATTGTAATTCTCATACAGTCACTTTTGAAATGATAGTCTCTATCAAGAGGTGATTCTATTCTACCATTTTATCTTGTCAAATCAACACTTAGCCTGAATGTATACAGTATATTTATAAAGCTTTAATACAAATATCTCTTCACATATTTTCCTGTATATGACTTTTCTATATTTGCTATTTCCTCAGGTGTACCTGTAGCTACCACTTCGCCACCTCCTGCACCGCCTTCGGGACCTATATCTATTATATAATCGGCACATTTTATAACATCCAAATTATGCTCTATAACAAGTACCGTATTCCCACTGTCTGAGAGTCTTCTAAGTATCTCCACCAGTTTATGTACATCTGCAAAATGAAGACCTGTAGTAGGCTCGTCTAAGATATAAATAGTCTTTCCTGTAGCCCTCTTTGAAAGCTCAGTTGCAAGCTTTATTCTCTGAGCCTCTCCACCGCTTAGCTCTGTAGACGGCTGACCAAGTTTGATATAAGAAAGCCCTACATCATACAATGTCTGTATTTTCCTTGCTATAGTAGGCACATTCTCAAAAAATGTTAAAGCCTCCTCCACAGTCATATCCAGTACATCATATATAGATTTTCCCTTATATTTTACTTCCAAAGTTTCTCTGTTGTAACGTTTTCCGCCACAGACTTCACATGGTACATATACATCAGGTAGGAAATGCATCTCTATCTTTATGATACCGTCACCTGAACAACTCTCACATCTTCCACCCTTTACATTGAAACTAAATCTGCCCTTCTTATAGCCTCTCATCTTTGCATCCTGAGTTGCAGCAAACAAGTCTCTAATCATATCAAATACACCTGTATATGTGGCAGGGTTTGATCTGGGAGTTCTCCCTATCGGTGACTGGTCTATTGCAATTACCTTGTCAAGCTGCTCTGTACCTTCTATTGACTTATATTTACCCGGGATAGTATGTGCACGATTAAGCTTCTTAGCCAATGCCTTATATACTATTTCATTTACCAAAGAAGACTTCCCTGAGCCTGAAACACCTGTAACACAGGTCATCACTCCTGTAGGTATATCTACATTTATATTCTTTAGATTATTTTGAGCCGCACCTTTGACTTTAAGCCAACCTGTAGGTGTTCTTCTGCTCTCCGGTACAGGTATCTTTATCTCACCTGAAAGATACTTACCGGTAATTGAATTCGGATTTGCCATTATTTCCTTAGCAGTTCCTGTAGCTACCACTTCTCCGCCATGACTTCCGGCTCCCGGACCTATATCCACTATGTAGTCGGCTTCCATCATAGTGTCTTCATCATGCTCCACCACCAAAACTGAATTTCCTATATCTCTTAGATGTTTCAATGTCGCAAGCAGCTTATCATTATCCCTTTGATGTAGTCCGATACTCGGCTCATCCAAAATATATGCCACACCTACAAGCCCAGAACCAATCTGAGTAGCAAGTCTTATTCTTTGTGCTTCACCGCCGCTAAGTGTACCTGTCGCTCTTGTAAGGCTTAGATAGTCAAGACCTACATCTATAAGGAATGTAACTCTTGCTCTGATCTCCTTTAAAATCAATGCACCTATAGCTTCCTGCATCTTTGTAAGCTCCAAGCTGTCTATAAAGTTTCTAAAATCGGTAATAGACGCATCTGTAGCATCATAGATATTTTTTCCGCCAAGAGTTACAGCCAGAGCCTCTTTTTTAAGTCTCCTTCCGCCACAGGACTTACATGGTGCTATTCTCATATACTGCTCATACTCTTCCTTGGCAGACTGTGAAAATGTCTCTCTATAACGCTTTTCCATGTTCTTTATAAGACCTTCAAATATAACAGGATATACTCCGCTACCTCTCTGGCCGGTATATGCTACATCCACCTGCTCAGTAGTACCGTAAATCAATATATCATGTATTTCCTTCGGATAGTCCTCAAAAGGTGTATCCAGACTGAAGTTAAACTTTTCTGCAAGTGCTCTTAGCATAGCATTACTGAAGCTTTTCTTATCATTGCTGCTCTGCCATCCAAGTACTATTATGGCTCCCTGATTTATAGAAAGTGATTTATCCGGAATCATCAGATCTTCATCAAATTCCATAGTATATCCAAGTCCCGCACAGTCAGGGCATGCTCCGAATGGATTGTTAAAAGAAAAGGTTCTCGGCTCCACCTCATCAATTGAAATACCGCAATCAGGACAGGCAAAGTTTTGTGAAAACTTCATAGGCTCACCGTCTATTACATCAATAGTTGCATAGCCTCCACCAAGATTTAGAGCTGCTTCCAAAGAATCTGTCACTCTCTTTTCTATATTTTCCTTTACCGAAAGTCTGTCTATTACTATATCAATACTGTGCTTGATGTTCTTTTCAAGTACTATCTCTTCACTAAGTTCATACATATTTCCATCAATCATAGCACGTACATAGCCTGATTTTTTGGCACTTTCAAGTACCTTCTCATGTCTTCCTTTTTTACCCTTTACCACAGGTGCAAGTATCATAAACTTAGTCTTTTCAGGAAGTGTAAGCACTCTATCTACCATCTGATCAATACTCTGTCTATGTATCTCCTTACCGCAACAAGGGCAATGAGGAATACCTATTCTTGCATACAAAAGTCTGAGGTAATCATAAATCTCCGTAACGGTACCCACTGTAGACCTCGGGTTTCTGTTCGTAGACTTTTGATCTATTGAAATTGCAGGGGACAGCCCCTCTATGCTTTCCACATCGGGCTTTTCCATCTGTCCCAGAAACATTCTGGCATATGAAGACATTGACTCCATATATCTTCTTTGTCCCTCTGCATATATGGTATCGAACGCCAAAGAGGACTTTCCGGAACCGGAAAGCCCTGTTAATACAACCAATTCTCCTCTTGGTATGTCCACCGATATATTTTTTAAATTGTGCTCATTGGCACCTCTTATTTTTATATACTTTGTATCCATTACATCTCTCCATAAACATGTTCGAACAGTTCGAACATACTTTCGTAACAGTATATAATTTATTTTAATTTACGTCAATAATGGATATTATCTTTTTTACACAATCCTCTATGCTGCCGTTATTCTCAACAGTATAGTCTGCATACTTTTGATATTTTGAAATCCTCATGTCATACATCTGCTTAAGTTCTTCCTTTGACTTATCTCTTGCAAGAGGTCTGTTTGTATCTGATAGCAAATCTTCATAAATCTTATCAAAATCCCTTACAAGGCATATGATAATGCCTCCCTTTTTCAAAACCTCACCGTTTCTGTCAAAGGTAAGCATTCCTCCGCCTGTGGAAATAACTCCTGCCGGCATTTTGGAAACCTTTATAGCTATTTCATGCTCCAAATCTCTAAAATAGTCTTCACCATATTTTGTAAATATAGTCGGTATATCCATTTCATAAGTTTCTATCAAAAGCTCATCGGTATCTATATAATAAGTATTAATCTCCTTAGCCAATACTCTTCCCACAGTTGTCTTTCCGCTTGCCATAAAGCCACAAAGCATAATTTTTTTATTTAACATATATCAGTATCCATTTCTATAAATAGCCACAAATGTTTTACTACACTTGTGGCTTCCAACTCATAAACTAAATATACTTTTCTACAATCTTTTTCATCTCTTCAATATGTTCTTCCATATCCGAAATAAGCTTTATTTGAGTTCTTGCACGGTCAAGATTATGATTTTCTCTTGCTATCTTAAAATACTTATCACCCGCAATATAATCTCCCAAAAATCTTATACCGCATTCATAGGTCATTACTATTGCTCCCATATGCAAAAGTTCAATCTCTTTTTTATTTAAACTTTTACCGCAAGCTTCCAAAAATCCCCTTGTAAAAGCCTTAAACAGTTCAATATCAAGACCTACCTTTGACAAATCAACCTCATCTTCAAGTCCTTTATTTGCTCCGAAGCGAATAGAATCACCAAAGTCAAATGCTGCAACTCCCGGCATTATAGTATCTAAATCTATTACACACAATGCCTTCTTGGTATCCTTATCAAATAAAATATTGTTAAGCTTGGTATCATTATGTGTAACCTTCAAAGAGATTTCATTATTTGCAAGTGCTCTGTTAAAGATATGGGTATATTCCTCTCTGTTTAAGAAAAAGTCTATCTCTTCTTTAACAGTCTTTGCTCTGCCCAGAGGATCTTCATTTATCTGTGCTTTAAATGTAGCAAATCTGTCCTCTGTATTGTGAAAGTTTTTGATAACTTCACTAAGTTTATTAACCGGAAAGTCTGCTAAAAGATTTTGAAAATTTCCAAAAGCATAACCCGACTCATAAAACTCTTTGGCATTTGTAACCTGTTCATAGCATATAGTATCCGCTATGAAATTATAGGCTCTCCAAATATCTCCTTTACTGTCCTCATAAAAGCTTTGTCCGTCTTTGGTCTTTATAAGATTTAGAGTCTCACGGTCCGGATCTCCGCCATTTTTTTCAATCTTATCTCTTAAAAATGATGTTACTAAAGCAATATTTTCCATAAGCTTCTTCGGCTCTTTAAATATTGTCTTATTTATCTTTTGTAAAATAACCTTACCTGATCCCTCATAATCCAGAAGATAGGTATCATTTATGTGACCGTTACCATACTCTGAAAACTCTTTCAGTTTGGTAAAATTATTATATTGCTGTAATACTTCTATTACACTTGATTTCATACTTTCCCCTCTATTTCAAACCATTTTATTTCATTAGGCTCAAGTTTAAGTTCAAATGAACTTCCGTCCCCTTTGTATACATTTGTAGACTGAGATTCATATGTATTGTTTACCACACAAAATTTATTATTTTCCACATAGGCATTTACCTCTACATTCAAGTTAGTGCTAAACCATCTGTGTATACCCTCTTCATCATGTGTAGCCCAAAGTATCGCTCTATAAAGCAATCTGTTGTTTTCAAGACTGTAAGGCAAACCGCTGATATAAACCGTACGCCCTTTTCCAATCTCCTTACATGCAAGCTGTACTGAATCTCCTCTTAGTGCAAGAATATCTGCGCCCTCAAGTGCATATATGAAGTCCTTACCTTCGCCGAAATATATCTCATCACAAACTTCCTCTGTAATAAAATGTGATTTTACTTCTTTATAATACTTGCCTCTTGCCAAAGTAAATCCGTTTTCAAGCTCTACTCCAAGCTGAGTTGCAAGCTGCAATGTTCTTCCCTGATAATTATATCCGCTTGGTTCACCTACACCTATAAAGCCTCCGCCATTATATATGAAATCCCTTACCGCTGTAAGTATTCTCTCATCACTCCAATACTTTCCACCGGTTTGTCCTGTGTTCTCATCACCGATATTCATAACTATATCAAATCTGTTTAAAATATCCTCATCTTTTAAAATATCTTCGAAACTGATAAAGTCAACATCAAAAGGTGAACCGCTAAGTGCCTCTATTACTCCGGCATATGAATAGTTGTTCTTATAATATATAGCATGGTGTACCATATGATTTCCCCATGCCTTATATCTTCCCCAACCGCTGAGTACAGCAATCTTCTTGATACAATGTGCCTTGCAACCTTGTGCATTTGCATACAGTTCTCTAAACTCATCACATACCTGCTTTGTATAATCTATAAACTCAGGGAAATCAAGTGTAAGCTTCAAATAACCGCCATAGCCTATTCTGTCTACAGGCTTTCTAAGTATCGCTCTTCTGGCTGTTATCCAATTTCTCTTTGCCTCTCCAAGCGGATCACCTCCCTTATGGAATGTATCCGGAAAGAAATATGGCAAAAGTCTGCCCTCTGTATATTTCACACCTTCTATATCACTGATAAGTCTAAGTGTCTGACCGTTGCCTACACTTCCAACCACTGCATCCAAACCTATATTTTTGAACTCATCCATATACGGCTCCATGCCTATCCAGTGATCACCCAGAAACATCATAGCTTCCTTACCGTACTCGTGAACTATATCCACCATCTCTTTGGCAAGTTTTGCAACTTCTCTTCTTTGGAAATCTATGAAGGCAAAATATTCCTTACACGGAACTCTGTAAGTATTGTTCATATAACCCTGATCTATAATATATTCAGGTCTGAACTTAATACCGGTTTCCTTTTCAAATTGGTCTAAAATATATGGACTTACAGAAGCTGTATATCCATACCAATCCACATACTTTTGTCTTGCAAGTTCATCAAATATCAATGTAAACTGATGAAAGAATGTGGTAAATCTTATTACATCAACCTTTGGATGCTCCTCCAAAAACTTTCTAAGCCTCTTCATAGAATAAACTTTTGTTTTTGGTTGACGCACATCAAAAGTTATCTGCTTTTCAAAATTTGTCCAGCCGTTTGTCACCGCATTGTACATATGTACAGGATCCCAAATTATATAAGCTAAGAAACTTACTGTATATTCATGATATTTCTTTGCATTTATAATTACTTCACCGTCTTCATAACTCCAGTCACTCACAGGCTCTCCGATTGTCCTGTCCATGACTTCCCACCATCTTTTTATATCATCATAATCATTGACCTTTAAAAGATCAGGATGTAAGCCTTCCATCAATCTGATTCTAAGAGTATCCTCAGTTGCCATATGAAAGTCAGTCATTATATACATCTGCTGCACTTCATCAGGATTAGCCTTTGCCCACTCATTATCCTTTCTGGTAGTATAATAAGTGGCATAGATCTTTGCATCAAGTTCCTCTATTTCCTTTGGCATATCAGTGCCGTCACAATCTCTAATGGCATCAGCACCCCAAAGTTCCATTATTTCCTTTGTTTCTTCAATGATATCAACATCTGTAGGTATCGTTACCCTTCCTCTTAACATTTGTCCCCCTAGGTGTTATTTTTTATATTTTTAGTCAAAAAGTATTGTACTCTCTAACATTTTCTCTTTTATTTCACATAAGACTTTTTACAAAAGCTGTCCTATCCAATATAATATTTTATTACAAAAAGTTCAACTAAAATCTTAGTCAAAATATACTATTCTAATAAAAAAACTCACCTCAAAATAAGGTGAGCTTTAAAATAATAATAGTGATATATTATAAGTATTAACCCAAGAAATTTATAAAAAATGTTATTGTCAAACTGTTTAAGAAATCCGCAAACATACTGCCGACTATCGGAATAAGTAAGAATGCCTTAACTGACGGGAGATATTTCTCTGTAACAGCCTGCATATTTGCCATGGCATTAGGTGTTGCACCCATACCGAAACCACATGTGCCTGCTGCCAAAACAGCCGCATCATAATCACTTCTCATACATTTGAACACAATAAATCTTGCAAAGATATACATAAGAACTACTTGACCCGCCAATAGTATAAACAGAGGAAGGGCAAGTGCAGCCAACTGCCAAAGCTTGAGTGTAATCATAGCTACACCTAGGAAAAGTGAAAGACAAATACTTCCAAGATCGTTTATCTCTCCCATATGTATTCTAAAGCCGTCTGTATATTCACTGATATTTCTCATTACAGCCGCAACTATCATAGAGCCTATGTATATAGGGAAGGTCATACCTGTCTTTGAAAGTACAAAAGATATAATAGTTCCAATACCCATTGCAAGTGTAAGCTGATACACTGCAGGTGCATACATAGAAACTTCTCTTCTATGTTTTATCTCCTCTTCCACAAGCATACTGTCATCTTCATATACAGCAGTATCCAGTAGATTCTTTTTTCTAATAAGTCCATTTGCCAATGGACCACCCATAAGTGAACCTGCTACAAGTCCGAAAGTAGCTGCGGCTGTAGCCAAAGTGGTCGCACCGTCAACATTCATATCTTCAAGCAAAGGACCGAATGCTCCCGCAGTACCATGTCCTCCAATCATAGATATGGAACCTGTACACATACCTATAAGCGGATTTATACCTAGAATTTTTGAAAGACCTACAGCTACAAAATTCTGAGATATTATAAGTACCAACACCAACGCAAGGAAAATAAATGTACCCTTACCACCACTCTTTAGTACCTTCATATTTGCCTGAAATCCTACAGATGTAAAGAACATTACCATACAGACATTTCTAAGTGTTTCATCAAAATTTATCTCCATAATACCAAATGCGTACAATGCACAGAATATTATAGCGAAAATCATTCCTCCAACTACAGGTGCCGGAATACAGAAAGTAGTTAAAAACTTTATTTTTTCCTTTAAAAGTACTCCTATAAAGAGTGCAAGTACCGCTACCGCAACCGTCTGATACATATCCAGATTTAAAGTTTTTCTTGAAACTGTATCCGCCTTGACCTCAGCTTTTACTCCGGTTATTCCATTATCACTGTACCATGCACTAGCTGCTTTATGGAGAGGTACATCAATGTTGTTTAGTGTGGATTCATCAAAAACATTTACATTATTACCTGATATCTTATTAAAGCTGTCCTGATGGCTTTTTATTAAATTCAATACAGTTTCAATATTGTTTGAACTCATATTACTGTTTGCCACAAGTACTGCCATTACTCCTACAGTGGTAATATCTCTGTTTATACCCTTATATGTGCCCTTCTTTATTGTTGTAACACTATATCCGCTATAACTGTTTTGAAGAAATCTTATTGCTCTGTCATCTAGTGAAAGAATATCAATAGCCACATTGGAATCCGCCAAATCTGAAACAGCTTTCGTAGGTGCTGATGCTGTTACAAAAAATGCATCTATCTCACCATTTTTCAAGGCATTTGCAGCATCTTCAAATGAAAGATATCTCACATCTATATCATCTATAGTCATACCATAAGCTCTCAGAATATTCTTCGCATTTTTCAAAACGCCGGAGCCCTCTTCACCTACCGATACCCTAAGTCCGTTCAAGTCTTCCACAGAGTTTAGTTTTAATTTCTTATTTACAACTATTTGATAGCTCTCTGTATACAGTCCAGCAACCGCCTTGGTTATTTTTAAAGGATTACCTTCAAACTCACCTTTTCCATTGTAAGCATCTGTGAGTGTATCATTTTGCACTATTGCCATATCCACGATATTGTTTTCAAGCAATCTAAGGTTTGCTGCCGAACCGGCACTTATCTGTATACTCATATCAATATCACTTTCCTGCTCAGCAATATCCTTTAGGGCATTTCCATATGCAAAATATGTACCGCCTGTCCCACCTGTTCCGATATGAATATTATTGTTTTCACTTTGCTTTGCACAACCAGAAGTTAAAAGTACAATCATCAATATAATAAATACAAAACCTAAATTCTTTCTTATTCCTTTAATACGTCATTCCTCCTTCTCTGAATAATAAAAGGGTAGCATATAATGCTCCCCTCAAGTCACTGTCATTTTTTGACGAAAAATATTATACAGAAAATTAGGCTGTACGTCAAATTGATAGATTATCTGGATTCTGCTTTTGATTTAAAAAAGCAATACATATATAACAATATTTTCGGTATTGAAAATAAAAAAATATACAATTTGAAAATATTTAATGATACATATCTACAAACATAAATATTAATCAAGAATATTTTTCTTCCTACTTATTCAAAAATCTCACCGCCGACTTCCTTGCCTTCTCTATTTTTTCACCGTCTATGTCTTCTACAGCCGATGAGCTGATCCACTTTTTTCCAAATAATATCTGAGCTGACTCTATCATAATGCCGCAGGCATATAAATCAGTCTCTGCTGCAATCACAGAAGCAAAACATGCCTTTGTTTTTTCCTGCAACAACTCCTTATCAACTCTGTGAAAAGATAATTGCATAAGACTTGATGCAGCCCATGCCCTGCAAAGACTGTCTTTATCTTCCGACATTTGCTTTATCAAAATATCAATCTCATTTGAAGATCCTATCCATCCAAGAGCTATAATAATCTTTTGTCGAATTAAAGCATCTTTTGTCTCTATAAGTGAGGTCATAACCGGAATAAGCCTATTACAAAATTCTAAATAAAAATCTCTATGTCTCAGTTTTGAAAGTGTCTCAGCCATAAGGTATGCGGTAAATACTTTTAAATTTTCATCTTTTTCATTATCCAAAACTTCGAATAGAAACTCTAAACCTTCTTTATCATGTTTATAAAAACTACCGGACAGATTTAGGTTCGTACCTTCATCCCAGTCTATGCAGATTAATTTATAATGATATCCTATCTCTTCGCTTGCTCCTAAATCTGCAATAAATTTTATTCTTTCGCTGTCGGGGAAGTTTTGTCTTTTTAGTTCTTCATATCTGTTTTGTAGGTCCATTATACATACACTCACTTTTTGTTATCTGTTTTATTTTCATCTTTAAAAAGCTGAAGTGAAATATTCAAATCATCAAAAATCAATATATTTAAAATTATGATAGGAATAGCGAGTATATATTTTATAACTTTTACCACTTTATGGTCTCTTTTATATTTTGAGATTTTTAATACTAAAAGCACAATAATTAAAAATATAAATATAGAGTAAAACAGTATGTCTTCATTGCCGTATATTATTTTCATATATGTACTCCTTTCCGGTATTACCGCAGTGTGTTAATTAAAAATATATTTATGATGACTTTTCATAGCCATTTTGAAGTATTTGGCTATGAAAAATGACTATCGGCGAGAATAATCTCGCCATTATTCTGATTTTGGCGTAGAAAAAAATATAATTGGCGAGATTATCCGCCTTTTCCTGTTCTATCATCTTATCTTTCATCATCTGTTTGATTTCACATCCCAACACTACTATAACATTAATACCCATATTTTCAAGTTTGATGTAGTCTTGCTTATCTCTTTGAACATTCCCCTCCAACTTACTTTTCCAAAAATCATGATTATTCTTAGGTATTGACGCATACCTGCAATTTTCATTCATGTGCCAAAAGCACCTGTTTACAAATATAGCAACTTTGTGTTTAGGAATATAGATATGCGGACTTCCTGGTAAACTTTTATAATTTAATCTGTATCCTTCATTATCTGAATCTCACCTGCAAATTGTGTTTTATAAAGTCTTCTCCGTTTTCACTGTACACTTCCCCGAAATCATGTCTTGATGTGGATACTGTTTCATACTTTGTATTACTTAACAAATATTCTTCAAAGTAATTTCTGTTGTATATATGATATGCAAGAACATTACCTTCCTTTGTAACTACAATATATCCACCTGTGGCCTCATCCAAACCGTCCCAAACTGTAGCTGGTTTCATTCCCAATGCTACAGCCGTCAAAAACTTTTTGAACTTATATTTATAGGCATTTACATTACCGTAGTTCATAGGATTTTCCTTTTCAAGTTTTTCAACCATCTCATTACAGTTGCTGATTCCGTCTTTATAAAAATATAAAAGTGTCTCGGCAATAATTTTATCCATATTACTATCGATAAGTACCAAATTATCCTCAAAAACCCGATTGTTCATTTTCTGGTACTCGAGAGTTCTGTTTTCTTCAATTATCTTATTTATACACCCTCTGATATTTCTAAATCTGCAATAAGTTTTATTCTTTCGCCGTCAGAGAAGTTTTATTTTTTTAATTCTTCATATCTTTTTTGTAAAGTTGTTATAGCACCCCATTTTTGTTTTCAGTTATTATTTTCTAAATCTTAACATACTTTATTGAACGCCCACTACCTATCTGTTTTATTTTTCCATTGTCATGTAATTCCTTTAAGGCTCGTTCTATTGTCCTTTGCGATATATCAGGACAAAGTATCATAATATCCTTTTTAGAAAGCGGCTCTAATGACCTTTGAATAACAGATAATACTCTTTCCGGTGATGTCAATTTTTCATTTCCAATAAGGTTAAATCTGTCATCACATTCTTCATACGCTTTTAATAAAACTCCAAGCATATATCTTATAAAGGGGATTTCATCATTTTCACCTGTATGCCACTTTTCACTTGATCTTTTCAACTCTTCATAATAAGACTCTTTACTCTCTTCAATCAGCATCTCTATACTTATATACCTTCCAACAAAGTAACCGAACTTATAAAGTAAAAGTAATGTCAGTAATCTGCTCATTCTTCCATTACCGTCATCAAAAGGATGGATACATAAAAAATCATGTATAAGTACAGGTATTAAAATTAATGCCGGAATATTTTCTTTTAACGCTTTCCTATAAGCCTCAACCATTTTATCAAAATACATTTCTGTTTCAAAACTGCTTACCGGCTGAAATCTCACTTTTCTGTTGCCTAACGCATCTACTTCCATAACAGTATTGTCTAGGGTCTTAAATTTTCCTTTATAGTTTACATATGAATATGAATATAGCTGATTATGGAGAGTTAAAATATCATTTTTATTAAATTCTATATATGTATAATTTTCATGAATAATGTCAAGTACATGTCTATATCCTGCAATCTCCTCCTCATTCCTGTTTCTGGGGTCTGACTTTTTATTCATCAGTTCATTAAGTCTTGCATCATTTGTATAAATCCCCTCAATAGCATTCGAAGACTTAGTACTTTGTATTTTAGCTACATCAATCATCTTATCCAAAACATCAGGATAATTTTTTACATAAAGTTCTTGTTTCCCCTTATATTCGTGAATTTTTGCAATTGTATGATATATATTTACAGGCAAAGACAATTCCATAAGCTTTAAATAATTGAATTCTCTCAAAACATCACCTCTCTTTTCTCGCCATTATAGCATATTTGGCTATGAAAAATAAATAATGGCGAGAAAAATCTCGCCATTATTAGGGTTTTGGCGTAGAAAAAATACTGTTGGAGATATTATAAAATATCCTAGATTATAGTCCTAATATATTCTCACTGTCTGTAATTTATCCCATTATATTATTATAAATAAATAATATGACAAACTTTTGAGGTAATTAAGTAATCCTGTTACTAAGTATCTGTAAAACTACCTTTTTAGTATAAAGATATTTTTTCTATGATACTTCAAATATTCTCTATTTCCATCTGTAAGTTTTATACTCATATCTTGTCTAAGATTTAGAAATACTCTATTTATATCATCAAGCTCATCTGAAATTATAATCAAACCATTATCATCAAATGATATATACCCTCTATCAAATGCCTTATCATGGTTTGGACACAGTAATAATCCATTATCAATATCCAAACGTTCATTTTCATCGCTATCTTTCCATGGTTTAATATGACTTGCAATAAGAAAATCTTTCTTTGTTACATTACATAAACAACAATGGCTGTACCTACACAATAACTGTTCTTTAAATATACCTTGATTAACACGTATTTTAACTACTGCCCCTTTATCTATTCCCTGTAAATTAAGTTTTACAATTTTATCTTCTACTTCCTTAGCATTATTATAGTATTCGTCTTTAAGTTTATATCCTTCGATCTTTTTATTATTTTTCTTCAACCATTCGCAAAAACTCATGAATACTTCGTTACTCCATGAAGATAATTCCGGTATCGAATTCTTCCAATCACGTAGTATTATATTATTATAAATAACATCTTTCTTATCATCATAGGTTAAACCAAGTCTATCAAAGTAGCTTTTTAAACTTGTTTCTGTAACTACTGGAATAATCATTCCAGGAAAATAAGTGATAATAAGCCTAGATCTAAATGGCTTATATAGTCTACTATTTGCTATAGCATTATAATCCTCATTTTTAGCATCCTCCAGTAGTTTAATTATATCTTTTTTTATGGCTGTAAATGCTCCTTCATAATCATCACCATATATATCATAAGTTGGTGAAAGTGTAGCAGTTATACCTCCCTTAAGATATATTCCAAATCTATATGGGTGTACGTTCCCCATAGATGCCATATCTTTAAGTTCATCCTTTATCCTATAACAGAAACTCATCTTACTGCCTATAGCATAATCATTCAATGAAAGTTCCATTAATGATTCTATCGGATAATCCTCAACAAATTTCCTTCTTGATTTTTCTGCGTTCTTATGCCACTCAACTGCTTTATCATACTCATACTCTTTAAATAACTGTATTTCTTTAAGACTCAAGTCAAATCACCCTTCTTACAATCTAAATTATTAGGCGTTTGCGAAACGCCAAAAGCCGTATAAATACGCAATGTCATTAACTTAACGTTTGTAGCATACTCTTGCAAATAAGGGTATGCTCTTTTTCTTTCACTTTTACTATTATTAGCTTAAAAAGAGCATAGTTCACCAGTTTAAATCGAAATACTTATTCAGTTTAGAAACTTCGCTTATGTGTATTCGAGAAATTTGCTGCAAGCTGTCCTTTAGTTCTGTGATAATGTCTATCATGCCTTATCAGCACTACATTTTTGCTTATTTCATCATACAATGCCTGTAGTAGCACTACTTTTTTATTTCCATCTTTTTCTATAAGAATGTATATTAGGTCATTTTTCAGAAGTCCGATACTTAGGTTTCGGTTTAACTGCATTGTATGTTTATAATCATTCTTTAGGTGCTCCTGGCTACTTTCTTCTATATCACAGATTATATCTTCTGCAAGATTGCTAACATAAATAGTGCTGTTAATGTCCTGCTCAATAAGCTCTGATTTTATCCCTGTGAAATTTCGATTTTTAATCTGTCTTTCAAAACTTCATAGGCCGTCTCTATACCCCAGCGCATATGATACAGTTCTGCAAAGCATTCCTCTGGAAATTTATCCCGTGGAAGATTAGTAGCGAAAATTTCTGACTTTCCATCATCTAAACACACCTTTACAAATCTCATTGAAAAGGATTCTCTGCTCATCATGATAGTTTCTTCTTTTTTGCCAATATAATTTCTCCTTCTAGCCTTTGTTAATGTTATGTCGACATCCTCATCATTTGATTTTAATTCTTTCTGTTCAGCCTTATAGTCACTTGTTTTTAGTCTTGCTACAAAATACACTCCATCATCTATAAAATTCAAAAATGCCGGTGTCGAAGGATAACCTCTATCCATAACAACAAGATAGGGATATCTGTTTCCGATTGTATCCTTTATTCCTTTTAACTGTTCCTGGGCTACTCGCATCTCATCAAACTTTACGGTATTAATACTGCTTTCCAGAATAAAGCGATTAAGAACGTCGTAAATACATCCCAGCCCAATCTGAGCACATGGTTTTCCTCCTCTCACTGAGGCACTTCCGTATTTCTCGATGGTTTCATCAGTTGTAGGAATATTTATATCAGATCCATCTGCAGCTAAAATAAGGAATCCTTTATAGGTATATGGTTCTACCTCTTAAACCATCTATATTCCTTGGTGATGCAGCCTTTGATACCATTGAGATTTACAAATCACTTTTTGAAGATTTCAATTTCCAAAAAGCATTTATTCCTTTAAAAGTTAATCTCTCAATGGATAATGTTAAATATACCTTCAATGAAAATGGTATTCCTTGTTGCCCTCATGATTCTTCACTTCCGATGAAACGTGAAGGAAGTAAATCCCATTTAAGGAGCAAGCTGTCTACAATGAAGTTCGTTTGTTCAAAAATGAAATGGGAATACAACCGACAAGACAAGTCCAAACGGCGTGTCTGTCACTGTGACAATCCTTGTACAACTTCTTCCTGCGGTAGAATGATTTATGTTTATCCTGAAAAGAATCTCAGAGCTTATCCCGGAGTAGAACGAGGTTCTAAAGAATGGGATGAGACATATAAGATCAGGGTAAATGTTGAAAAATCAATCAATCACTTTAAGGACAGTTTCTGTATTGCCAAACGGAAAACAACAAATGAAAAAACACTACATTCCGATTTACTGCTGGCCGGTATATCACAGTTATTAACTGTAGTTGTTGCTGATAAAATCAACCAACGACAACATATCAGAAGTTTAAAATCTTTAATTGCTTAGGACTTATCAACTTTATATAAGCACTATGCTTATTAAAGTGCGCCTAAATCTTCCAGTTATCAACTTTTTAGCTTAAAATTTGTGCTTTGCATAAATTTATCCTTGTATGCAATAAGTATTGCGAACAAGCTCAGTGAGTTTCGCAATTACCTATCGGGATTATATGAGAAAGATAAGGAATCGTCAGCTTGAACGCGCTGAAAAGCTCGTCGAAAATCCTTCTTCTCTGAATAAAAAATGTCCGAACGATCCCAAGCGTTTTATACGTCAGAATCACTGTACCTCTGACGGAGAGATTGCAGATAAAATGATCCTTTCGATAGATGAAGATGTTGCAACAGAAGAGGAATGTTATGACGGTTTCTATACCG